>NZ_JBIAXG010000008.1:0-231626 GCF_042896465.1 Streptomyces sp. NPDC001292 | reverse complement strand
CAAAAACGCCCGCTCTAAGGTGCACGCCAGAGCAGTCTTGAGATGCATTCATCCCCGGCGTGAACGCCGGGGCTTTCTGCAAGAGTCCCAGTAAGCCGCCCGCCTCGTGTCCACGTGGGGGCGGGCCCTGACTCTCGCTCAGGCGGTCTGCCGTGCGGCGGCCCGCCCCGCCGCGCGCCCGGAGAACAGGCAACCGCCGAGGAAGGTGCCTTCCAGGGCGTTGTAGCCGTGCAGGCCGCCGCCGCCGAAGCCGGCGACCTCACCGGCCGCGTAGAGGCCGTCGATCACCTGCCCGTCACCGCCGAGGGCGCGCGAGTCCAGGTCGGTCTGGATGCCACCGAGCGTTTTGCGGGTCAGGACGTGCAGCTTGACGGCGATCAGCGGTCCGGCCGCCGGGTCCAGGACGCGGTGCGGGGCGGCCACCCGGCCGAGGCGGTCGCCGATGTAGCGGCGGGCGTTGTGGATGCCCTGGATCTGGGTGTCCTTGCTGTAGGGGTTGGCGATCTGGAGGTCGCGGGCCTCGATCCGGCGCCGCACCTCGGCGGCGTCCAGGAGGGGCTCGCCGGTCGACTGGTTCATCTTCTCGACCAGTTGCTCGAGGGTGTCGGCGAGCAGGAAGTCCTCGCCGTGCCGCAGGAAGTCCCGCACGGGTCCGGGGGCGCCCTTGCCGAGCAGCCGGTCGCGCAGCACCGCCCTGCGGTCCTTGGCCGTGATGTCGGGATTCTGCTCGGAGCCCGACAGGGCGAACTCCTTCTCGACGATCCTGCGGGTCAGCACGAACCAGGAGTGGTCGTACCCGGCGATGTCCTCGGTGGTGCGCAGGTGCCTGAGGGTGCTGAGCGTGTCGTAGCCGGGCAGGCATGGGTCGGGCAGCCGGCGGCCGAGGGCGTCCAGCCAGAGGGAGGACGGGCCGGGCAGGATGCGGATGCCGTGGCCGGGCCAGATCGGGTTCCAGTTCCGCAGGCCCTCGGTGTAGTGCCACATGCGGTCGCGGTTGACCAGCCGTACGCCGGCCTCGGCGCTGATGTCCAGCATCCGGCCGTCGACGTACGCCGGGACTCCGGTGACCATCCGCGACGGCGGGGTGCCGAGGCGCTCGGGCCAGTGGCGGCGGACGAGGTCGTGGTCGGCGCCGATGCCGCCGGTGGTGACGACGACGGCCTGCGCGGTGAGCTCGAACGCGCCGGTCTCCTCGCGGTTGGAGGCGACACCGCGGGGCGAGTCGTCCTCGGCGAGGACCGTGCCCCGCACTCCGCGCACCGCGCCGTCCTGGACGACGAGTTCGTCGACACGGTGGCGGTGGTGAAAGGTGAGCAGCCCGTCGCGCGCGGCCTGGAGGGCGTACGCGGCGAAGGGTTCCACCACGCCCGTGCCGGTGCCCCAGGCGATGTGGAAGCGGGGTACGGAGTTGCCGTGGCCGTCGGCCCGCAGATCGCCGCGCTCGGCCCAGCCGACCGTGGGCAGCAGCGTGATGCCGTGCCCTTCGAGCCAGAACCGCTTCTCCCCCGCCGCGAACTCGACGTAGGCGCGCGCCCAGCGCACCGCCCAGGAGTCCTCGTCGTCCAGCCGGTCGAACCGCGCGCTGCCCTGCCAGTCGTTCCAGGCCAGCTCGAAGGAGTCCTTGACACCGAGCCTGCGCTGCTGCGGGGTGTCGACGAGGAACAGCCCGCCGAAGGACCAGTACGCCTGCCCGCCGAGGTTGGCGGCGTTCTCCTGGTCGACGAGGGCGACTCTGCGGCCCCGGCTGGTCAGTTCGTGCGCCGCGACCAGGCCCGCGAGGCCCGCTCCGACGACGATGACGTCGGCGTCCATGGCGACCGTCCCCTTCCTCGGTTTTCTCGGTTTTCTCGGTTTCCTCAGTTCTCGCGTGATCCGCGCGCGGCGGTGTCGCCGTCGGTGAGCAGCGCGGTGAGCAGCTGTCCGAGCCAGGCACGGGCGCCCTCGACATCCTTGTCCAGCAGCAGTTGGGTGGTGACTCCGTCGTACGCGGCGACGACCGCGTGGGCGGCGCCGTCGGCGTCGCCGAGGACGACGGGCAGCGGGGTGCGGGCGCGGGCGAGCCGGTCGGCGACGGCCCGGCGCAGCCGCGCGCGGTGCTCCAGCAACGTCCGCGCCACGGCAGCGTCGCGGGCGGCGTGCACCAGGAAGTCCGTCTTGACCAGGAGCCAGTCCAGGTCCAGCAGCAGCACGTTGGCGACCCGGTCGACGGCGGCGGGCACGTCGAGGTCCGGGCCGTCGAGGGCGAGCGCCCCGGCCACTTGGTCGGCGATCAGCTCGGCCCGTTCCCGGTACAGGGCGAAGAACAGCTCGTCGAGGGTGGCGAAGTTGGAGTAGAAGGCACCCCTGCTGTAGCCGGCGGCCTCGCAGACCTCCTCGATCGACACCCGGCCGAAGCCCTTGGCGGCGAACACCGTGAAGGCGGCGTCGAGCAGGTTGGCCCGTGTCCGCTGCCGGCGCCTGGTGACGCGCCTCTCCGTGCCCTCGACCGCCATGCCGGACCCTCCGTTCGATACGTGAATGTATCCGATACACCGGTGCATCGAAAGGGGCCGTGGAGGCACCCGCCGCCACCGGCGCCGGGACGGTGCGAGGTTTCACCGCGGCGCATGCGGTCAGTCGGGCCCGTGAGCCGTGTTCACCTCACGGTGGCCGGCCGGTACCGCGGGCGCGCCGGGACCGGGAAGGAGTGGGATCCGTGAACTCGTCCGGCGACGCCCCCGCCCCGCACACGCTGCGCGACTACGCCCTGCTCGCGGACGGAGAACGCGGCGCCCTGGTGGGGCCGCGCGGCGAGATCGTGTGGATGTGCGCGCCCGCCTGGGACAGCGAGGCCGTCTTCTCCGCCCTGATCGGCGGTCCCGGCTGGTACACCGTCACCCCCGCCGAGCCGTTCGTGCAGGGCGGCTACTACGAGCAGGGCGGCCTGATCTGGCGCAGTCGCTGGATCACGACGGGCGGCATCGTCGAGTGCCGCGAGGCCCTCGCCCTCCCCGGCGATCCGCACCGCGTCACGGTGCTGCGCCGGGTCATGGCCGTCGCCGGCGACGCCCGGGTCGACGTGCGGCTGTACCCGGCGGCGGGGTTCGGCCGGCGCCCGCTGCGCGAGCTGCGCCGGGACGAGGAGGGCCGATGGGCGGGCCGGTCCGGCGATCTGTACGTCCGGTTCAGCGGCGCGCCCGGCGCCGAGCCGGCGGGCACGGGCCACCCGAGGCTGGGCGCGGTGCTGAGTCTGGCCGCCGGCACCCACCACGACCTGGTCCTGGATGTCTCGGACCGGCCGCTTCCCGGACCGGAGCCGGCCGACCGGCTGTGGCGGGCCACCGAGAGCGGATGGGCCGCACGCGTGCCCGATCTGCGCGGCGCGCTGGGCCTGCGCGACGCCCGGCACGCGTACGCGGTGCTGAGCGGCATGACGGGCCCGGGCGGCGGTACCGTGGCCGCCGCCACGACCAGCCTGCCGGAGCGGGCCGAGCAGGGCCGCAATTACGACTACCGGTACGTGTGGATCCGCGACCAGGCCTACATCGGCCAATCCGTCGCGGCGACCGGCCCGTACGAACTGCTGGACGACTCCCTGCGGTTCGTCACCGAGCGCCTGATCGAACACGGGCCCGGTCTCGCGCCCGCCTACACCGCGACCGGTGGGCCGGTTCCCGACCAGCGCACCCTCGATCTGCCCGGCTACCCGGGCGGCTTCGACGTCGTCGGCAATCGCGTCAACCGCCAGTTCCAGCTGGACGTGTTCGGTGAGAGCCTGCTGCTGATCGCGGCCGGCGCCCGCCACGACCGCATCGGCGCCGAGGGCTGGCGCGCCGCACTCATCGCCGCCGAGGCCATCGAGGCCCACCACCGGGACGGGGATGCCGGGATCTGGGAACTGCACAAGGACCGCTGGGCGCACAGCCGGCTGATCTGCGCGGCCGGGCTGCGTGCCGCCGCGGCGGCGGCACCCGCCGGCAGCGCCGGGGCGGCAGCGCGGTGGGCGGCACTCGCGGACCGGATCGTCGCCGACACCGCCGCGGACAGCCTGCACCCGTCCGGCCGCTGGCAACGCGCCCCGACGGACCCCCGCGTTGACACCGCGCTCCTGCTGCCCGCCATCCGTGGCGCCCTGCCGGCCGGCGACCCCCGCACCACCGCCACCCTGCGCGCGGTCCGCGCCGACCTCGTGCAGGACCACTACGTCTACCGTTTCCGCCACGGCCTGCGACCGCTCCAGGAAGCCGAAGGGGCCTTCCTGCTCTGCGGGTTCGTCATGGCCCTGGCCGAGCACCAGCAGGGAAATGCGGTGGAGGCGGTGCGCTGGTTCGAACGCAACCGCGCCGCCTGCGGCCCCGCCGGACTGTACGCGGAGGAGTTCGACGTCGCCCAGCGCCAACTGCGCGGCAACCTGCCCCAGGCGTTCGTCCACGCCCTGCTCCTGGAGGCCGCCACCACGTTGGCCGGCGCGGGCTGATCCATCCGCGACCGCACCCGCGGCCGCCTCCTCGCGCCCTCGTTTGCCCGCGCGCATCGGGGAGAACCGGGACCGTATGACACCTGACGAACCCGAGTGCCGGACCGTGGTTGTCACCGGAGCCAGCGGCGGGATCGGCCGCGCGGCCGCGGTCGCGTTCGCCGCCCGCGGGGACCGCCTCGCGCTGATCGCCCGCGGCCGGGCCGGCCTCGAGGGCGCGGTCCGCGAGGCCGAGCAGGCCGGCGCCGCGAAGGCGGTCGCCATCGAGGCGGACATGGCCGATCCGGAGGCGGTGGAGGCCGCGGCCCAGCGGGCCGAGGAGGAGCTCGGTCCGATCGACGTGTGGGTCAACGACGCGTTCGCCTCGGTCTTCGCGCCGTTCGCCGAAATCGCCCCCGAGGAGTTCCGGCGCGTCACCGAGGTCACCTACCTCGGCTACGTCTACGCCACCGGGGCCGCGCTGCGCAGGATGCTGCCTCGCAATCGGGGTGTCGTCGTGCAGGTCGGCTCGGCGATCGCCTACCGCGGCATCCCGCTGCAGAGCGCCTACAGCGGCGCCAAACACGCCCTCCAGGGCTGGCACGAGGCGCTGCGCTGCGAGTTGCTCGCCTCCGGCACCCGGGTGCGCACGACCATGGTGCAGATGCCGGCGGTGAACACCCCGCAGTTCGACTGGGTCCGCTCGCGCCTGCCCCAACGGGCGCAGCCGGTGCCGCCGATCTACCAGCCCGAGGTCGCCGCCCGCGCTGTGCTGTACGCCGCCGACCACCCGGGCAGGCGCGAGTACTGGGTCGGCGGCAGCACCGTCGCCACCCTGATGGCGAACGCCGTCGCGCCGGGCCTGCTGGACCGTTACCTGGCCCGCACCGGCTTCTCCTCCCAGCAGGACGGTCACCCGAGGCCGGCCGGGGAGCCCGACAACCTGTTCGAACCCGCGGACGCGCGACGGGACTTCGGAGCGCACGGCCGGTTCGACGGACAAGCCCGGGCCCGTAGCGTCCAGCAGCAGGCCGCGCACGCCCTCGGCGCCCTCGCGGACGGTGCGCGACGCGCGACATCGGCCGTGCCCCGCCTCGGCGCCGGGTTCGCGGCACGGACGCGGGGCACCCGAGCCCCGCGAACACAGGACAGGAGTGTGTGATCATGCCCCGCGGATCGAGCCCCAAGCGGGAACGGCAGTACGAACACATCAAGGACAGCGCGCTGGAGCGCGGTGAGAAGGAGGGGCGCGCCGAGGAGATCGCCGCCCGGACCGTGAACAAGGAACGCGCCCGGCACGGGGAGTCGAAGACCGCCAGCCGCACCTCGGTCGAGGACATGTCCTCCTCCCGCCGCGGCGGGCAGCGCTCCCGCAGCGGAGCCCGGGGCCCCACCTACGACCAGCTGTACAACGAGGCCAGGCAGCGCAACATCCACGGCCGCTCGAAGATGAACAAGGCGCAGCTCGAAGACGCCCTCGGGCGCTAGGAGCCCGCGATCATGGTCTCCGTCGCCGAACCGCCCGTTCCCCGTGACCCGCCGGCGCCGCCCGGCTCCCCCGTACCGCCACCCGAGCCGCCCGCCCCACCCCGTCCGGCCGAGCCCGGTCCGGAGCCCGTACCGCCCGAGCCCGGCCGGCCGCGCCCGCCCGAGCCGCCCGACTGACTCCGGGCCGCTCGGCGGCGCTGACCCGGACGGGTGACCCCCGGGACACGTCACCGGCTGCCGTGGCGTCTCGGGGTCGCCCGCAGTCGAACAATGGCCTGGGCACGAGGAGGTCCCATGTGGGCTGGGACGGTTGAGATCGTGGTGTGGTGCGCGGTGCTGATCGGCGTGACGGTGGTGTCGATCAGCTCCGTGTCGCCCGTCGAGCTGACGGTGGCCGGCCTTGCCGCACTGGGCGGGGCGTTCGCGGCACGGCGGATGCGGCTGGCCGCCGGTGTGCGCGTCAAGGGGGTCCGCAGCGCGGCCCGGGCGGCCGTCGCGCTGCCGTACGCGATCGTGCGCGGCCTGGCCGTACTGGTGTCCTCCGTGGCCGCGCATCCGGTGGAGGCGACCGTACGGCGCGTGAGGCTGCGGCAGGGGGCGGCCGCGGCGTGGGCCGGCACGCTGATCACCGCGTCACCGGACACCTGCGTGATCGGCATCCCGCGCGACGACGTGGTGCTGGTGCACGCCCTGCGTCCGGAGGCGGGGCCGGTCGAAGCGGCGGTGGCCCGGACGGGCGGGAGGCGGTGAACGCCTGGACGGCGGCCGCACTGATCCTGCTGGCCGCCACGGTGCCGCCGTATCTGTGGATGGTGGCCCGCGGCACCGCGGTGCGCCGACTCGCCGGGGCCGCGCTGCTGTCGACCACGGTGGGCGCGGTGTTCCTCCTCCTGCCCCAGGGATACGGCCGGCCCGCCTACCAGGACCTCGCGCTGATGCTGGCCGTCCTGGCCCCCGCCGGCACCCTCGTCTTCACCCGCTTCGTGGCGGGCCGCCGCCACGAGACACATCCGACACACGATTCCAGCACCGAGACGTGACGACACCGCGCCCGGCCGGCCGGCACGCGGACGGGAGGGCGCCAGGGAGTTCCGAATGACGCCGCGCCATGTGACCGTGCTCGTGCTGCTGTGGGCCGGGGTGGGGTGCATGCTGCTGTCCGCCCTCGCGGTGCTGCGGCTGCGCGGAACGCTGATGCGGCTGCACGCCCTGGCCCCGCCCTCGTGCGCGGGGGTACCGCTGATCGCGGCGGCCGTGGCCGTGGACCAGGGGGTGGGCCGGGCCGCGGTCAAGACGCTGTTCATCGGCCTGGTCTTCGCCGTCGGGGGGACGGTCACCACCATCGCCGTCGGCCGAGCCTCCCAGCAGGCCGAGGAGGGGGAGAGCTCGTGGACGAGTGGCTGATCGGCGCCGCCCTCGCGTTCGTCGTCCTCGCCGCGACCGCGGCGGTCCTCACCCGCGACCCGGCCCGCCAGGCCGTCGTCCTGTCCGCGCTGGGCCTGGGTCTCGCGGTGCTTTTCGCGGTGCTTCAGGCCCCCGACGTGGCGCTTTCCCAGCTCGCCGTCGGCACCGCGCTGACCCCGCTGCTGATCCTCCTCACCGTGCGCAAGGTCACCCGCCGGCCCAGCGGCGCCGGCGAGCGCACCGGGCCCGGCGACGGCGAGGACCAGGAGTGACGGCGCGCGCCCGGCTGGCCGTGTTCCTGGTCGCCGCCGCGGCGATCGCCGCCTTCTTCGCCGCCGCCTGCACCCGGCTCCCGCCGTTCGGGTCGGCCCACCACCCCTACGGCGACCGGGCGGTGGCGGCGGCCCTCGCCCACCACACGGCCAACGTCGTCTCGTCCGTGAACTTCGACATCCGCGCCTTCGACACCCTCGGCGAGGAGTCCATCCTCTTCGGCACCGTCCTCGGGGCCACACTGCTGCTGCGCCGGGCCCGCGACGAACGTCACCGGCGCGCCGGGGCCGAGTACGTCATGCCCAGCACCCGCCTGTTCGGCGCCCTGCTGCTGCCGGTCACCCTGGTCGTGGGCGTGTACATCGTCGCGCACGGCCAGCTCAGCCCCGGCGGCGGTTTCCAGGGCGGCGTCGTACTGGCCACCGCTCTGCACCTGGCCTACGTCGCCGCCGACTACCGCGCGCTGAAGAGGCTGCGGCCGCTGGCCGTCCTGGATGTGACGGACTCGCTGGCCGCCGCGTCCTTCAGCCTCGTCGGCCTGGCCGGCCTCGTCGCGGGTGGCGCGTTCCTGAAGAACGTGCTGCCGCTGGGCACGTTCAACCAGATCACCTCCGGCGGCAGCGTCCCGGTGCTCAACGCCGCGGTCGGCGTCGAGGTCGCCTCCGGGCTGATCGCCCTGCTCGCCCACTTCCTCGACCAGGCCGTCGAACTCGCCGACCCCGACCAGGACAGCAGCGCCGCCCACGACGAGAACACCGACGACAAGGGAGACCGCTAGTGGGGATCTGGCCCTACCTCGCAGCCGGATGGGTCCTGCTCATCGCCCTCTACGGGCTGGTCACCAGCCGCGACCTCATCCACGCCATCGGCTGCCTCGCCGTCGCCCAGTCCTCCACCTATCTGCTGCTCCTGGCCGTCGGCTACCGCCGCGGCGCGACCGCCCCCGTCTACTCCGACGTCAGCCCCGGCTCCCGCCCCGTCGTCGACCCGGTCGTCCAGGCGCTGGCGCTGACGGACGTCGTCGTCGGCGCGACCGTCACCGCGCTGCTGCTCGCGCTGACCATCCAGCTGCGCAAGCGGCACCACACCGTCGACCCGCAGGCCCTCACCGGCCTCAAAGGGTGACCATGACCGCAGCCGACCTCCTGCCCCTGGCCGTGGCCGTCCCCCTGCTCGGCTCCACCCTCCTCGCCGTAGCCGGCCGCGTGCTGCCCCGCCTCGGCTGCGACGTCCTGGCGACCACGGCCGCGGCGGCCGAGGTGGTCTGCCTCGCCCTGCTGTGGGGGCGCAGCGGCCGGCTCGCCACCTCGGACCTGGGCGGCTGGCCGGCCCGGCTCGGCATCGTGCTCGCCGCCGACCCGATCGGCGCGGGGCTGGCCCTGCTGGTCGCCGTGCTCGTACTGGCCGTCCTGGTCTACTCGTGGCGGTACTTCGACGAGCCCAAGGGCCAGCACGCCGGAGTCTTCCCCGCCCTGATCCTGCTGTTCGAGGCCGGCATGGCCGGTTTCGCGCTCACCGGCGACCTGTTCAACGCCTTCGTCTTCTTCGAGCTCATGGGAGCGGCCGCATACGCGCTGACCGGCTACCACATCGAAGATCCCCGCCCCCTCCAGGGCGCTCTCACCTTCGGCATCGTCACCTCCTTCGCGGCCTACTGCTCCCTGCTCGGCATCGGCCTCCTCTACGCCCGCACCGGCGAGCTGAACCTCGCCCGCCTCGGCGAGCGGCTCGCCGGCCACCCCACCGACCTGCTGACCGTCGTCGCGTTCGTCCTCATCGCCACCGCCCTGCTGGTGAAGGCCGCGGCCGTGCCGTTCCACTTCTGGCTGCCGGACGCCCACGCGGTCGCCCCCACCCCGGTGTGCATGCTGATGTCCGGCGTCATGGTCGAACTCGGCGTCTACGGCATCGCACGCGTGTACTGGACCGTCTTCGCCGGCCCCGGCGGCATCCCCCACCAGGCGTTCCGGTCGGTCTTCGCTGCCCTGGGCGTGCTCACCGCGCTGGTCGGCGCCGTGATGTGCTGGCAGCAGCGGCACCTCAAGCGCCTCCTGGCGTTCTCCACCGTCAGCCACGTCGGCCTGTTCACCATCGGCGTCGCCCTGCTCACCCCGGACGGGGTGGCCGGGACCGCGCTGTACGTCGCCGCCCACGGCTGCGTCAAAGGGGCGCTGTTCGGGCTGACCGGGGTACTGCTGGACCGCTACGGCTCGGTCGACGAACACGGCCTGCACGGCAAGGCCCGCGCGCTGCGCCCGGTGGGTCTGCTGTTCGCGGCCGGCGCCCTCGCCCTGGCCGGGCTGCCGCCGTTCGGCACCGGCCTGGGCAAGGCGCTCACCGAGGACGCCGCGGGCCGCTGGCAGCCGTGGCTGCCCGCCGTGTTCGTCGCCGCCTCCGCCGTCACCGGCGCCGCCGTGCTCCGCGCGGGCCTGCGGGTCTTCTGGGGCACCGGCCCGGTACCGCGCAGCCGGCCCGGCGAACAGGAGACCACCGGCGAGGGCGAGGAACCCGAGATCCGGTCCCCGCAGCGCACCCTGCCACCGCCCATGACCCTCGTCCCCGCCGCTCTCCTCGCGCTCGCCGCGACGCTCGGCTGCGTGCCCGTGATCGCCGCCGCCCTCGCGCCCGGCGCCGCCGTCTTCACCGACCGGGCGCGGTATGCCGCAGCGGTCCTCACGCAGCAGAACGCGGCGCCCGCCGGCCACGCGCCGGACACCGGCTGGACCACCGCGGGCGTGGCACTCGGACTGCTGTCCACGGGCATCGCCGTCGCGCTCGCCGTCTCCGCAGTCCACCGGCGCACGCCGCGACTGTCCGAGCGGCACCCCGCCGCCCGGGCCGTCCGGGCGTTGCGCCGCCTGCATTCGGGACGCGTCGGCGACTACCTGGCCTGGCTCGCCCTCGGCATCGCGGTGCTGTGCGCCGCGCTCGCCGCCCAGTCCTGAACGCACGCCGGGCGCGGCGGCGTCAGGGTGCCGTGAAGTCCACTTCGTCGGCCGAAACGATCCTGGCGCCCATGTTGCGCTCCATCATCTCCAGGGCGGCCGCCTCGAGGTGGGGGTGGATGGACGCGACGGCGTCCCTCGGCACCGTGACCGACAGATGGCGGATGTGCGCGTCCAGGGCGGAGTAGAGAACGCACTGCTCGGCGACCTGACCGCACAGCACCACGTTCGCGATCTCCAGCTGCCACAGCAGGTAGGTCATGGGCGTCTCGTAGAAGACGGAATGGCGGGCCTTGACCACGAACAGGGAGTCGTCGTCGGGCCGAATCGGCTCCACCAGTTCGGCGTGCGACCGGGCCAGCGCGGTCTCCACCAGCTCTCCGTGGTGGGAGCGCCACAGACCGAAGTTGTCGTTGGCGTAGATCACCGGAGCGTCCGCGGTGCGAGCCCGCTCGATCAGGCCCGCCACGACGGGAACCACCCGGCGGGCGGAGGGGACGAGCAGTTCGGCGTCCTCGTGGTCGTAGGTGTTGATCATGTCGATCACGATGAGCGCGCATCCCCCCTGCCTTCTCCCCCGCCCTCCGGGCCCGGGCACCGCGTCCACCACCTCGTGCCCGCCGGTCAGTCGCGCAGCTGCGGGAGGATCTTGGTGCGGTAGAAGTCGAAGAACCCCTGCTGGTCCTTGCCGATCTGGCTGACGTAGACGGTGTCGAATCCGGCCTCGACGTACGCGTTCAGCGCCTCGACGTGGGCCTCCGGATCATCGCCGCACGGTACGGCCGCGGCCACCTGGTCCTCGGTGACCAGCTGGGACGCCTGCTCGAAGTGACGCGGGGTGGGCAGGATCTGCGAGAGCTCCCCGGGGAGCTGTTCGTTGGCCCACAGGTGGTGCGCGGTGCGGACCGCCTCCTGCCGGTCCGTGCCCCAGCACACCTTGAGCCCGCCGCACACCGGGTTGGTGCCCCCGCCGCCGCGGCGGAAGCGCTCGACCAGGGCGGTGTCGGGCTTCGTCGTGATCAGCCCGTCCCCGATCCGGGCGG
Source organism: Streptomyces sp. NPDC001292 (assembly GCF_042896465.1). Taxonomy (NCBI): domain Bacteria; kingdom Bacillati; phylum Actinomycetota; class Actinomycetes; order Kitasatosporales; family Streptomycetaceae; genus Streptomyces; species Streptomyces sp. NPDC001292. The sequence goes on along the minus strand of NZ_JBIAXG010000008.1, from coordinate 220,038 downwards.
CGGCCTCGGCCGCCTGCGGACCGAAGGCGGAGACGTCGATGGGCACCGGCTGCTCGGGCAGGGTGTACAGACGGGCGTTCTCGACGGTGTAGTGCTTGCCGCGATGGCTTGTCTGCTCCCCGGTGAACAGTTTCCGGATGATCTGGAGCGCCTCCTCCAGCATTTCCAGGCGCACCGAGGCCTCGGGCCACGGGCCGCACAGGATGTGCTCGTTGAGCGCCTCGCCGGTGCCGACCCCCAGCCGGAACCGGCCGCCGAGCTGTACGGCGCTGGTGGCGGCCGCCTGCGCGATCACGGCGGGATGCGTGCGCACGAGCGGGCAGGTCACCGCCGTCTCCACCGGCAGGGAGACCGCCTGGGAGAGGGCGCCCACCACCGACCACACGAACGGGCTCTGTCCCTGACGGTCGTTCCACGGGTGGTAGTGGTCCGATATCCACAAGGAAGTGAAACCGGCCTGCTCGGCCATTCTGGCCTGTTCGACGAGTTCGGCGGGGTTGTGCTCCTCGGACGACAGAAAGTATCCGAAGTCAGCCATCACTGCTCCTGAAGATCGTGCCTGCGGCTCTGCGAGGGTTTTGCCGAGTACCCGGAAAGGTGCGGGGCGCACGTCGTGGCCGCGGGAACAGTCAGCGCGGCGATGCCGTCGGCTAGGTGCCTCTCCGGTTCAGGACGGCCGGCCGCCGAACCGCCAGGTGTGGACCTCGACGTCCGCGTACCGGGCCGAGGCCAGGACGGCTCGTGCCGTGTCCGGGTCCGGCGCCCGGACCAGGGCCGCCGTGCCCAGCCGGGCGGCTGCGTCGTCGGACAGCAGCGGCCCGTACGCGATCAGCTCGTCCCGGTCGGGCGGTGCGGCGGGATCGGCGGCGTCCTGCCCCGTGCCGAGGCCGAGCACGAGATAGCGGTTGCCGCCGGTCCGGCCGCCGGGGAATTCCCACATCGTGCGGCCGAGCGTGTTGCGCCACCGCAGCAGCAGTACGTCCCGGTAGACGCCGCACTGGTAGTTGGGCTCGTCGAAGGCGAACGCACGGGCGGCGGCGGGATCCGGCAGATCGAGGATGTGCACGCTGCCGGTGGGCGTCTCGCCGTCGTCGGCGAACGTCGGGCCGCGGGCGATCATCTCCTTCGCGTACCGGTCCATGTAGGACCAGTGCTCCTCCAGTTTCTCGTGGCGCAACGGCAGGGAGCCGGACCGGTCGCGGTGGTAGCAGAAGAACTCCATGACTCCAGACCCTTCCCCAAGACGGGGCGGCATCTCAACCGGCTTCGGCGGGCCGCCGGACCCGCCGAAGCCGGCCGCCGGTCACCCGAGCTCCTTGCCTCCTGTCATCAGCAGGTGGCCCCGGCGGAACCGTTCCCCTTCTCGGGGCTCACGCAGCATCCGGCCGACTTCGACGAATCCTGCTTCGCCGGCCAGATCCGCGAGGTCGTCGATCGGCCACCGGTAGGCCGTCGTCACTCCGTGGTCGAACGGCGCGACCGGCCCACCCGCCGACTCGAAGAAGGCGAGCAGGAGGTGGCCGCCGGGCGCGAGCACCCGCCGGAACTCGGCGAAGTACGAGGGAATGTCCCGCGGCGGGGTGTGAATGACCGAATACCAGGCCACGATGCCTCGCAGCGTGCCGTCGGCCAGGCCGAGGGCGTCCATGGAACCGACCTCGAACCGCAGGTCCGGGTGCGTCTCGCGGGCGAGGTCGATCATCACCGGCGACAGGTCGACGCCGAAGACGTCCAGCCCCAGGTCCCGAAGGTGCGCGGTCACACGTCCGGGGCCGCACCCCAGCTCGGCGACGGGCCCGGGTCCGGTGGTCCGGGCGAGTTCGGCGAACGCGGCGAGCACCGCGCGGTCCAGCGGAAGGCCGTCGAGCTCGTTGCGGACCAAGTCGGCATAGCGGACGGCGACGGCGTCGTAGGCGTCGGCCGTCACATCGAGGTGCGAGGAGGATCGGGTCACGAGCGAGGACCCTAAGGCCTCCCCCAGCGTTCTGACGACCTCGTTCACGCCGGCGACTGCCCGATCGGACGGGGTCCCCTCATGGCTGCGCCGTCGGGCGCCGCCCTTCGCCCTACCCTGGGACGTATCCGGTGGGCCGTCCCCGTCGGACAGCCGCCCGGGATGCGAGGAGAGCGATGCGCGCGGACGTGCAGCAAGTCGCCGACGGCACCTATCTGGTGCACGGCAGCAACACGAACTGGGTGATCCTGACCGAGGGCGACGCCGCCACACTCATCGACACCGGCTACCCCGGCGACCGGCAGCAGCTGCTCGACTCGCTGACGGCGGTGGGAAGTTCGCCCCAAGCGGTGGTGGCCGTGCTGATCACCCACGCGCACAACGACCACCTGGGCTCCGCCGAGTACCTGCGCCTCGCCCACGGCACCCCGGTGCATCTGCACGAGGCCGAACTGCCCCACGCACGGCGGGAGTTCCTGCACCAGGTGACCGTCGGGCAGGTGCTGCGCAATGGCTGGCGGCCCGGGGTGCTGCCCTGGGCGGTGCACGCGCTGCGCCTCGGCGGCACCGCGCACGTCCCGGTCGCCGCGCCCGAGCCGTTCCCGGCCGCCGGCCCGCTGGACCTGCCGGGGCGGCCCGTGCCCGTGCACACGCCCGGCCACACCCGGGGCCACACCGTCTTCCACCTCCCGGACACCGGCGTGGTGGTCTCCGGCGACGCCCTGGTGAGCGGCCACCCCACCTCACGCCTGACCGGCCCGCAACTGCTGCCCGACATGTTCCACCACCAACGCGCCCAGGCACTTGCCTCGTTGGGCAGGCTCGAAAGCCTGGAGGGGGACCTGCTGCTGCCCGGGCACGGTCCCGCGCACCGCGGTCCGGTGCGGCAGGCGGCGCTGCGGGCTCGGGAACGCGCCCTTTAGGGTTCGTGTCATGGCCTTGCAGATCAGCGCCACCAACCCGGAGCACCCCGCGCTCCTGCTCGAACTGCCGTGGCGGACACCGCTGGAGGAGTGGCCGGAGGAGTACCTCGTGCCGCTGCCGCGCGGCATCTCCCGGCACGTGGTGCGCTACGCCCGCGCCGGCGAGGAGGTGATCGCCGTCAAGGAACTCGCCGAACGCCCGGCACTGCGCGAGTACGAGCTGCTGCGCGACCTGGACCGGCTCGGCATCCCCGCGGTGGACGCGCTGGCCGTGGTCACCGGCCGCACCGACAGCGCGGGCGAGCCGCTGGAGCCGGTGCTGATCACCCGGCACCTGGGCGGGTCGATGCCGTACCGGTCGATGTTCGAGACCACCCTGCGCCCGGCCACCATGCACCGCCTGATGGACGCCCTGGCCGTCCTGCTGGTGCGGCTGCACCTGGCCGGGTTCGCCTGGGGCGACTGCTCCCTGTCCAACACGCTGTTCCGTCGCGACGCCGGCGCGTACGCCGCCTACCTGGTGGACGCCGAGACCGGCGAACTGCACCGGCGGCTGAGCCCCGGACAGCGGGAGTACGACCTCGACCTGGCCCGCGTCAACATCAGCGGCGAGCTGCTGGACCTGGAGGCCTCCGGAGCGCTGCACCCCTCGGTGGACCCGATCGAGTTCGGCACCGAGATCTGCGCCCGCTACCGCGGCCTGTGGCAGGAGCTGACCCGCACCTCGGTCTACCCGGCGGGCAAGTACCACTACATCGAGCGCCGGATCAGACGGCTCAACGACCTCGGCTTCGACGTGGCCGAGATGCAGATCGAGAGCTCGACCACGGGCGACACGGTCACCTTCGTGCCCAAGGTCGTCGACGCCGGCCACCACCAGCGGCAGTTGCTGCGCCTGACCGGCCTGGACACCGAGGAGAACCAGGCGCGGCGGCTGCTGAACGACCTGGAGAGCTGGATGGCCACCCAGGACGACTACGAGCCGGGCGGCGGGCATCCGCACGCCGCCCGCCCGGAGGTGCTGGCCCACCGCTGGGTGCGGGAGGTGTTCCGCCCCGCAGTGCGGGCGGTGCCGCGCGAGCTGCGCGGCACCATGGACCCGGCCGAGCTGTACCACGAGCTGCTGGAGCACCGCTGGTACCTGTCCGAGCGGGCGCAGCGCGACATCGGCCTCGACACCGCCGTGCGGGACTACGCCAGGAACATCCTGCCCGGGGCGCGCGAGACGCCGGAGGCGACGCCCGGGTGACTCACGGGTGCGGGACGACGGCGACCGGGCAGCCGGCGTGGTGCAGCATTCCGCTCGCAACGGAGCCGATCCGCGCGCCCACCGCCGTACGGCGCGCCCGGCGTCCCACGACCAGCAGCTGGGCGTGCTCGGCCGCGGCCAGCAGCACCTGACCCGCGCTGCCCATCTCCACGTGTTCGACGACGGGGACGTCCGGGAAGCGCTCCCGCCACGGCTGAAGCGCCGCGGTCAGCGCCTTCCGCTCGTACGGCTCCAGGCCGCCGGCCTCGTCGAGCAGCTTGAGCGAGCCGGGGCTGTAGGCGAACACCGGCGGCAGCGTCCAGGCGCGCACCGCCCGCACCCCGGCGCCGCGCGCGGCGGCGGTCCCGAACGCGAACTCCAGGGCCGCGGCGCTGTCCTCGGGGGCACCCTGCTGGCCCACGACGACCTCGCGGCCCGCGGCCTCGGCGGCCGGCCGGTCCCCGGCGCGCACCAGGACGACGGGCCGTTCGGTCCCGGCGATCACCTGCTGTCCGACGGAGCCGACCAGGAACCCGACGAGGGCGCCGCGTCCGCGCGAGCCGAGCACCAGCGTCTCCGACTCGGCCGCGGCGCCGAGCAGCGCCGGCACGGCGTCGTCCTCCACGGCGTCGGCGGTGACGGTCAGACCCGGGTGGCGCTCGGTGACGGTCCGGGCGGCCTCGGCGACCGACTCGCGCGCCCGCTCGCGCTGGGCGTCCCGGTCGCCCACGTCGAAGGCGTCGTGCACCTCGTGGCGCCAGACCCGCACCACGCGCAGCGGCAGCCCGCGGCGCTCGGCCTCCCGTGCGGCCCACGCCAGTGCGGCGAGGCCCTCCTCCGATCCGTCCACCCCTGCCGTGATCGGGCGCGTCATGCCGTGTGCCTCCCTGTGTGGTGAGCCGTCCTCGGTGCAAGTCTCCCCTACCGGCCGATCACCGCAGCGGCCGGCCGTGCGGTCGCCTCCCGCGTACCCGGGCGAAGCGGGACGGCCGCACCCACGATGGGCATGAGCCGGCGTGGTGACCGGGTGCACCGGGCCGCCGATCCGAGCACGCGGGGTGACAGCGGCATGCCACAGCTACGAGCCCGGCGAGGGCTGGTTCTGGAACTACGACACGAACGAGTTCTACGAGTCCGGGCCCGAACTCGCCCCGCCCGTGAGCCACCCGGCGGACCAGCCGGCCCCGGGCCCGGCGGGACGCGTCCCGGCGAACTGGGCGGACGCCCTGCGCTGAGCCTCGCCCCCTGCCGCACGTGCGGATGCCCCGCCGGGGGCGGGGCATCCGGGTAACCCGTTTCCTGACGGTCTGTCAGCGTCGGCCGCCGGGGTTTCGGCGGCGGCGACGTCGACCGCGGTCCAGGTTCGGTCCACCGCCTTGTACTCGGTACTGGTCGCGCCGTGGAGGTCCTTGGCCGCCTTCAGAGTGGCGACGCGCGCGCCGTGGAAGTCGGTCGTGGAGACCATGTAGCGCGAAATTTTCCAGTGGCCTGTTCTTGGCGTCCCGCGTCTCCGTGCCGTACCGGCTGGGGTCCTTCAGCAGGAAGCTCCTGCTCGCCGTCTGAGTGGTGGTCAGGAAGACCTTGCCCACGAACGGGGACGAGCCGGTGCCCGTCGCGGTCCGAGGGTGGCGGACCGCCGCGGCCGACGGCGTCGCGGCGAGGGCGGCGGCCCGCGGGGCCGCGCCGGTGACCGGGTCGAGCGTCTCGCCGCACCGGCGCAGGGTCTCGACCGGCCTGGGCGAGAGGAATCCGTCCCGGTCGGGCGTGTCGCTGTGCACCTCGCCGGTGACGGCGTCGACGACGGTCCGGGAGCCACCGCTTCCGGTGGTCGCGGCGGCCGTGACCCCCACCTCGTGGGCCAGGGTGGAGGCGCCACCGCGGGGGTCCACGACGAACCGCGCGGTGCCCGCCTCGCCGCCGACGGCGGAGGCGGACCTGGCTGCGACCTGCTGAGGCGTCACCTCCACCTGGCCGACGCCTGGTTGGACCGAGTGGCCCGCGGCCCGGGTGACGCCGGTGCACCTCAGCTCCCGGTCGAGGTGGACGACGAGGTCGCCGCCGAGGACCGGCGTTCCCCAGTGAGTGCGTATGAACCGGACGTGGCGTGCGCCTTCGGGGTCGAGCACCACGTCCCGGGCGTGTGGTTCGTCCCCCTGGGTGACGCCGGTCGCCGCCGCGTGCGCGAAGGCCGCGGCGCCGGCGGCGGCCACCACCGAGGCGGTGGTGGAGGTGCCTGCGGACGACACGGCGTGCCCGGCAGGAGCGGCCGGCGCCGGGCCGGCCAGGCCCGTGACGGCCGTCGCCACCGCGGCGGCGAGCGCGACGGTGCGTATACGGGGTCTGCGCGCTCTCGAGAATTCCGTGCGGTACAGGGCAATCCTTTGCCAATCCACCCCACTCAGTGATCGGCGAATGACCAACTGTGTGTCGTCCGTGGAGATGTGACCGGATGGGAGAAGGTTGCGTTGCCCGAATGCGATGGGTCTCGCACGGATCACCGCGCGGACGGAGACGGGAGAGGATTCGGATGCCCTCACGAACGGTGTGCAGCGGTGCGGTGCTCGGATCGCTGGTGCTGGCCCTGCTGGCAGGACCGGCGCACGCGGCGGGCCACCGGCCCGGAACGGCGGCGCCGGACGCGCTGCCCGCCCCGGACCCGGCGGCAATCGGCACCCTCCTGCGCACGGCGCTGAGGCAGGGCGCGCCTGGCGCGATGGCGCGCATCGACGACCACCGCGCCTCCCACGACGACCACGCCACGGTGTACAAGGCCACGGAGGGACTCGCCGACCGCAGGACCGGGGACTGGATCAGCACGGCCGACCGGTTCCGCATCGGCAGCGTCACCAAGACCTTCTCCGCGGTCGTGCTGCTGCAACTGGCCGCCGAGGGCCGGCTGAAGCTCGACAACCCGGTCAACGGCTACCTGCCGGGACTGCTGCCCGACAACCGGATCACGGTACGGCACGTGCTCAGCCACCGCAGCGGTCTGTACGACTACACCGACGAGATGTTCGCCAGGACCGTGTCCGGCTTCGAGGCCGTGCGCACCAAGGTCTTCACCTACCGTCAGTTGCTGGCCCTGTCCCTGAGACACCCGCGCACCCAGGCGCCCGGCGCCGCCTACGCCTACTCCAACACCAACTTCGTGGTCGTCGGCATGCTCATCGAGAAGCTGACCGGCCACTCGGTGCGCACCGCGTACGAGAACCGCATCATCAAGCCGCTGAAGCTGAGCGACACCTTCTACGTCCACCCCACCACGAAGATCCCCGGCCGTCACGCGCACGGCTATCTCACCCCCGACTCGGCCAAGTCGCCCCTGGTCGACGCCACCGAGCAGACGATGTCCTGGGCGCAGAGCGCGGGCGCGCTCATCTCCAGCACCCGCGACCTCAACACGTTCTTCTCGGCGCTGCTGGGCGGACGCCTGCTGCCCCCCGCGCAACTGGACCAGATGGAGCGGTGGATCCCCGCGGGCACCGCCCAGGCGTACGGGCTCGGGCTGCGCCGCCGCGACCTCTCGTGCGGGGTGTCGGTGTACGGGCACACCGGGGCCGTCCAGGGCTACTACACCTACGCGTTCACGAGCAAGGACGGCAGGCGCAGCCTCGCCGCGCTCGCCAACACCTCCAACAACGGCGCGGTGCACATGACGATGCTGCGCACGCTGGAGTCGGCGTTCTGCGGCAAGCAGACGAAGGTGCGCGGCGCGGCCCGACTGCCCGGCACGGCCGTGGAGAACGACCTCAACCGGTGATCTTGGCGGAACGGGCGCCTCCGGGCCAGGATGCCCGTATGGAGGGTGACCTGTTTTCCAGTGAGTACGTGGTGGGCCCCGCGACCGCGCCGGGCATGTCCGTCGAGAACGCCAAGTGTGTCAAGTACACGGTGGACGGCGAGATGTGCGCCCGCCAGGGCTCGATGGTGGCCTACCGCGGCGACCTGCGGTTCGAGCGCAAGGGCCAGGGCGTCGGCGGCATGCTCAAGCGCGCGGTCACCGGGGAGGGACTGCCGCTGATGACGGTGCGCGGGCAGGGCGAGGCCTGGTTCGCGCAGGAGGCCCGGAACTGCTTCGTCGTCGAGGTCGACCCGGGCGACGAGTTCACCGTCAACGGCCGCAACGTGCTGTGCTTCGACGCGACCCTGTCGTACCAGATCAGGACGGTCAAGGGTTCGGGCATCGCGGGCGGCGGGCTGTTCAACAGCGTGTTCACCGGGCAGGGCCGCCTCGGCCTGGTGTGCGAGGGCAGCCCGCTGGTCATACCGGTCACGCCGCAGCAGCCGGTGTACGTCGACACGGACGCGGTCGTCGGCTGGACCGCCCGCCTCCGGACGTCGCTGCACCGCTCGCAGTCGTTCGGCTCGATGCTGCGCGGCGGGTCCGGCGAGGCGGTGCAGCTGATGGTGGAGGGCGAGGGGTACGTCGTCGTCCGGCCGAGCGAGGCGACGCCGTACCGGCCCCAGCAGCACTGAGGGAGCCCGCCCTCCTCGTGGGCCGGGCTCCGCGAGATGTGTTGACCTGCGTGCCCCCTGCGGGTGAGGGTCGGGGCGGCGCGGATCATCACCCCGCGCCGGAAAGGTGGACTGCCGTGATCGGCATCTCGGAGATCGAAACCGCGGCCGAGCGGATCGCCGGACACGTCGTGCGCACACCGACCGTGCCGAGTCCCGGCCTGTCCGCGCTGCTCGGCGCCCCGGTGACGGCGAAGCTGGAGCTGTTGCAGCGCACGGGCTCCTTCAAGGCGCGCGGCGCGACGGCGAGACTTCTGTCGCTCGACGAGGCGGAGCGGGCCGCGGGCGTGGTCGCGGTCAGCGGGGGCAACCACGGGATCGCGCTCGCGGTGATGGCCGCCGCGCTGCATGTGAAGGCCACCGTCGTCATGCCGCGCTCGGCGCCCGCCCGGTCCGTCGCGATCGCGGAGGACGCCGGGGCGTCGGTACGGCTGACCGACGGCATGGACGAGGCGTTCGCCACGGCCGCACGGCTGCGGGACGAGGGGCTCACCCTGGTCCATCCCTTCGACGACGAGGTGGTGGTCGCCGGACAGGGCACCGTCGGCCTGGAACTGGCCGCGGACGCCGGTGAGCTGACCGACGTGCTCGTCAGCATCGGCGGCGGCGGGCTGATCGCGGGCGTCGCCGCGGCGCTGCGCGCACTGCGGCCCGGGGTGCGGGTCTGGGGCGTGGAGACCGAGGGCGCCCAGGCCATGTCCGAGGCGCTGGCGTCCGGCGGCCCGGTGCCGGTCGCCCTGTCCTCGATCGTGACGACGCTGAGCGCGCCGACGGTCTCGCAGCTGACGTACGACCATGTCCGCGCGCTCGTCCACGAGGTGCTCGTGGTGCCGGACCGGGAGGCCGTGCGAGGCTGCCTCGACCTCGCCGAGCACGCCAAGGTCTGGGCCGAGCCCGCCGCAGGCTGCCTGCTGCCGGCCGCCCGGCTCGTACGGGAGCGGATCGGCCCCGACCTCCGGCTCGGCCTGGTGGTGTGCGGCGGCAACGCGGCGGTCGCCGACGTCATGTCCTGGGCGGACCGGTTCGGACTGCGCTGACACCCACCGCCGGTCCGGGCGTCGCGGCACTGGGAGATCCGATCGAACGTCCGGGCATCTCACGGGAATCAGGGGTACCAGAGAGGTCTACGTCCCGATGTCGTCCTCGGAGGGCCGAATTCGTGCACGCTTTGGTGCGCAAGAGTCTGGTGGTGCAGTTGCAGGCGCACGGCACGGAACGCTTCCCCGTGCTGGCGCACCTGTGTTACGACGCCGACGACCCGTTCGCCGTCACGGTCGTCTTCGCCCACGACGGGCGGGTGCTGGCCCGGTGGAACCTGGACCGCGGAATGCTCGGCGAGGGGATGCGGAAGCCGGTCGGCGTCGGCGACGTCCGCTTCCGCCCCGTCACCGACGGCCCGTCGGAGGAACTGTGCATGGAGTTCTACGGCGACGCCCACGCCGACGGCGGACGGCAGCACGCGACGGTGTTCGTGTGGGCGCCCGCCGTCGCTGCCTTCCTGCGGGAGACCCATGCCGTGGTGGCGCCGGGCGAGGAGGACGCCGGTGTCGACGACTTCCTCGCGGAGGTGCTCGCGGGCAGTTGAGCAAGGCTGCCGCCGTCGCCTCAGTGGGTGGAATGGCGGCGCCGCGCCCACAGGGGCAGCGCGAACCAGCACAGCAGGTACCAGAGCACCACCGCGGCGACCAGCCAGGACACGAATCCCTCGTGTGTCGCCACCCGGAGGATCAACAGCAGTGAGGAGGTCATGGTGGCGAGCAACAGGACGAGACCGACGAAGGTCAGCCGTGAGGCCCATACCACCGCCTGGGGCTTGACCCGGCGCCCGGAGACCAGGCGGTGCAGGGACACCGGGCCGGTGAGCGCGCCGGTCGTCGCGGCGCCGAGGACGACGGTGACGATGTAGATCATCTGGTCGGTGTGGCTCAGGTGGTCGTACTTCGACTGGAACACGACGGTGAGCAGGAAGCCGAAGAGGATCTGCACACCCGTCTGGGCCACCCGCACCTCCTGGATGAGCTCCACCCATCGGCGGTCGGCCCGCTCCTCCTCGGTCTCGTGGCGCCCCCGGCGCTCGCCGTCTCCCGTCACCGCCATTCCGCCTCCCGGCTCCGGGGGCCGGCCCGCGCCCCGGGCCGGCCCCTGTGTCATGCGGGTTCCCCGGCGAGCGGTTCTCGACCCCCTTCTACCAGCGGGCGTCCACCTGGTCCTTGATCCGGCGCTCGTAGAGGTCCTGGATCGCCGCGAGGGTTTCCTCGCCCAGCGGGGGCAGCTTCGCGGCGGCGGCGTTCGCGCGTGCCTGCTCCGGCGAGCGGGCGCCCGGGATGACCGTGGTGACGCCGGGCTGCTGGATGATCCAGCGCAGCGCGAGCTGGGCCGGGGTCCAGCCCTCGGGGGCGAGCTCGGCGAACTCGGCCGCGGCCTCCACACCCGTGGCGAAGTCGACGCCGGAGAAGGTCTCGCCCTGGTCGAAGGCCTCGCCGTGCCGGTTGAAGGTGCGGTGGTCGTCGGCGGCGAAGACGGTCTCCTTGGTGTACTTGCCCGACAGCAGCCCGGAGGCGAGCGGTACCCGGGCGATGATGCCGACACCCGCCTCCCGCGCCGCGGGCAGCACCTCGCGCAGCGGCTTCATGCGAAACGGGTTGAGGATGATCTGCACGCTGGCCACGTTCGGCCGGGCGATCGCCGTCAGCGCCTCGGCGCAGGTCTCCACGCTGACGCCGTAGGCGGCGATCCGCTCCTCCTCCACCAGCGTGTCCAGAGCGTCGAACACCGCGTCGCTGGAGTACACGGGTGTGGGCGGGCAGTGCAGCTGCACCAGGTCGATGCGGTCGATGCCCAGGTTGCGCCGGGAACGGTCGTTCCAGGCACGGAAGTTGTCCAGGACGTAGTTCTCCGGGATCTGGTCGACGCGCCGGCCCATCTTGGTGGCGACCAGCACGTGCAGGTCCGGCCGGCCGCCGAGGAAGGTGGCGATGGCCGACTCGCTGCGCCCGTCGCCGTAGACGTCGGCCGTGTCGAAGAAGGTCACCCCCGACTCGGCGGCCGCCTCCAGTACGGAGAGGGCTTCCTTGTCGTCCACGTCGCCCCAGTCGGCGCCCAGTTGCCAGGTGCCGAGCCCGACGACCGACGCGTGCTGGTGCGACCTGCCGAATTCACGTTCGTCCATGGCGACAGTCTGTCACCAGCGCTCCGCCCGCGCGGAGCGGACCGCTCCGGGCACTCACCCGGGCACGGGCGCCCGGCCCGTTCGCGCCGACGCGGCTATCCGGCGGCCGCCGCGCGGCACTCCGGGTGGCCCCAGCCCTCGTCGTTGCGGGCGATGGACTCGCCGGCCGCGTAGGAGCGGCCGCACACGCAGCGGCCGGGGAACTTCGCCTTGATCGTGCGGGACGACGAACCTCCGCCGCGCGGCCGGGCCGCCTTGGCCCCGTTCGCGCGGCGGCGCGGGGCGGCGGACGCGGGGGCGGCGGACGGCGGCTCCGGCGAGCCGAGGGCGCTGCCCGCGGACTGCTGCACGCTCGCCGCCTGGCTGGCCGCCCGGTCGGCGAAGTCGTTCAGCGGGTCGCCGTCGACCTGGTGGGCGGGTACGTAGCGGAAGTCGACCGAGCGGCCCTGGAGCAGCTCGTCGATCCGCACGACCAGTTCCTGGTTGGCGACCGGCTTGCCCGCGGCCGTCTTCCAGCCGTTGCGCTTCCAGCCGGGCAGCCAGGTGGTCACGGCCTTCATCGCGTACTGCGAGTCCATCCGCACCTCGAGCGGCACGTCCGGGTCGGTCGCCGTCAGCAGCCGCTCCAGCGCGGTGAGTTCGGCGACGTTGTTGGTGGCGGTGCCGAGCGCTCCCGCCTCCCAGCGGACCGGGCTCCCGGCGTCGTCCGAGACGACCCACGCCCAGCCCGCCGGACCCGGATTTCCCTTCGACGCACCGTCGCAGGCGGCCACCACACGTTCACGCATGGGCTCGATCATGCCACGGCCGGACGGGCCCTTCGCCCCGGCGCCCAGGGCCTGCCCGGCGGCTCGATCGATTCAAAGCGGTGCAAACCGGGCGATTTCAAGATCTTCAGGACACTCCTAGGGCACGTCCGCGACCTGCGGCTTCTCTCCCTGCGTCGTGGTGATGTCGATCACTGAGAAGTTCGCACCCTGCGGGTCGGTGAGCGCCGCGAACCGGCCGAAGGGGCTGTCATGCGGACCGAACCGCAGCACACCGCCCCGCCTGGTCGCTGCGGCGACCGCGTCGTCGCAGTTCGCGACGGTGAAGTAGACGTTGATGTACGACGGCACCTCGGGCGGGAAGTCCTGCGTCATCGTCATCCGGCCGAGGACCGTCTCGCCGCCCACGTCGAACACGCGGAAGTCGATCGCCTCGTCCTGGATCTGCTTGGCGGTGTATCCGAAGACGGCGGAGAGGAAGGTGTCCGCCTTCGCGGGCTCGCGGGTGAAGACCTCCGCCCAGCAGTAGGCGCCGGGCACCGCGGTCGCCTCGAAGCCCTCGTGGGTGCCGCCCTGCCACACACCGAACACGGCGCCGCTGGGCTCCCGGGCCAGGCACATGGTGCCGAAGTCGCCGACCTGCATGGGCTCCATCAGCACCTCGCCACCGTTGTCGCGGATCCTGCGGGCGGTGGCGGCGGCGTCCGGCGAGGCGAAGTACAGGCACCACTGCGACTGCCCCTCCTGCCCGGGCATGGGCGGGACGACGGCCGCCACCGCCTTGCCGTCCGCGTAGGCCTGGGTGTAGTTGCCGTACTCCGACGAGGACTCGCCGAAGGTCCAGCCGAGGACGTCGGCGTAGAAGCTCTTGGCCCCCTCGAGGTCGTTGAACATCGCATCGGCCCAGCAGGGGGTTCCCTCGGGTCGTACCGCCATGGCCGCCGCCCTCTCCCGTTCGGTGATGTGTCCCGTCCTCACGCTAGTGACTCCCGGGTCCGGTCGCGCGCTGAGCCGGCCCGCCTGTTCCACACTGGGGATGGACAGAGGTGTACCGGACAGGGGTGGACCGGGCGGCCACGGCGGACGGGACGCGGGATGACGGACGGCACGATGCGGGCGTGGACGGTGGCCGGGCCCCGGCCGGTGGAGGAGGGGCCGCTTCGGCTGACGGCGAAACCGGTCCCCGTGCCGGGGGACGACGAGTTGCTGGTGCACGTGCGCGCGTGCGGGGTGTGCCGCACCGATCTGCACGTCGCCGAGGGCGATCTGCCGGTGCACCGGCCCGGGGTCGCACCCGGCCACGAGGTCGTGGGCGTGGTCGCGGGCTGGGGACAGGCGGTGAACGGCTTCTCGCCCGGTGACCGGGTGGGCGTGGCCTGGCTGCGCCGCACCGACGGCACCTGCGCGTACTGTCTGCGCGGCGCGGAGAACCTGTGCCCGGCCTCCCGGTACACCGGCTGGGACGCCGACGGCGGCTACGCCGAGTACACGACCGTCCCGGCCGCCTTCGCCTACCGGCTGCCCGGCGAGGTCGACGACGTGGCGCTCGCGCCGCTGCTGTGCGCGGGCATCATCGGCTACCGGGCGCTGCGCCGGGCCGCGCTGCCGCCCGGCGGACGCCTCGGCCTGTACGGGTTCGGCGGCAGCGCCCACCTGTGCGCCCAGGTGGCGCTCGCGGAGGGCGCCAGGGTGCACGTCATGACCCGCGGGGCGGCCGCGCGGCGACTCGCGCTGGAGCTGGGCGCGGCCTCGGCCCAGGACGCGTACGCGGTGCCGCCCGAGCCGCTGGACAGCGCGATCCTGTTCGCCCCCGTGGGCGACCTGGTCCCCGTGGCGCTGCGGGCCCTCGACCGCGGCGGCGTCCTGTCCGTGGCCGGCATCCACCTGAGCGACACACCGCCGCTGCGCTACGAGAGCGAGCTCTTCTACGAGAAGGAACTGCGCAGCGTCACCTCGAACACGCGCGAGGACGGCCGGGACTTCCTCGCCCTGGCCGCCCGGCACGGGGTGCGCGCCACCACGCACCCCTACCCGCTCTCCCGGGCCCCGCAGGCGCTGGAGGACCTCAAGGCCGGCCGCTTCGACGGGGCCGCGGTGCTGGTGAACGACCTGTCCTGACGGGCGGGACCGGCCCACTCCCCCGGTCGGGTGGGCCGGCCCCGCCGCCCGCCTTCACTCGCCCGCGTACGCCCTCTCCAGGGCCGCGATGTCGAGCTTGCGCATGGCGAGCATCGCCCGCGTGGTGCGGGCCGCCTTCTCGGCGTCGGAGTCGCCGATCATGTCGATGAGTCTGTCCGGGATCACCTGCCAGGAGACGCCGTACTTGTCCTTGAGCCAGCCGCAGGGGCCGGGCTCGCCGCCGTTCTCGGTGAGCTTGATCCAGTAGTGGTCGATGTCCTCCTGGTTCTCGCAGTAGATCTGGAAGGAGATCGACTCGTTGAACGTGAACTGCGGGCCGCCGTTGAGCGCCACGAACTTCTGGCCGTTCGCCACGAAGTCGACGGCGATCACGGATCCGGCCGGGCCCGGACCGGCCTCGGTGTAGCGGCCGATCCGCCCGATGCTGGAGTTCTTGAAGATCGAGACGTAGTAGTGGGCGGCCTCCTCGGCCTGGCCGTCGAACCAGAGACAGGTGGTGAATCCTTCGGTGGCCACGGGTTCCTCCTGGAGAGTGGGACGCGCTCATGTGTGTCGACCGGCCCGCGCCGCGAAACTCATCGGCGGGTTCCGAAAAAATCCGCGGGGCGCTTCGGCGGCCAGCGGGCATGACGACGTCACCGCCCACCGAGGGCAGACCGGGGAGGAGCTGGCCGCGCTCGACCCCGAGGAGCGGGAGCGGACGCTCACGTCGTGGCGACGGTGGAACGCCTGGCTACGGGAGGGCACGGGCTACGCGGTGCTGTACGCGACCCGCCCGCAGACCCTGGCGTACGCGCTCACCGACTCGCCGGTCGGCCAACTCGCCTGGATCGTCAATAAGTACCACGAGTGGACGGACCGCGACGAACTGCCCGAGGAGGCCGTCGACCGGGACCGGCTGCTCACCGACCTGATGCTGTACTGGCTGACCGGGACGGCCGGTTCGTCCGCGCGGATCTACTACGAGCGCGCGCATGCCTCCGGCCGGGCCACGGCGCCCGCCGAGCCGTCGACCGCGCCGACCGCGCTCGCCGTCTTCCCCGCCGAACTGCAGGTTCCGCTGCGGCACAGGGCGGAGCGCACCGAGAGCATCGTGCGGTGGACGCGGTTCGGCCGGGGCGGGCATTTCGCGGCGATGGAGGAGCCGGACCTGCTGGTCGCGGACATGTCGGCGTTCTTCCGGCAGTTGCGCGAGAAGGGCTGACAGGGCCGCTCTGCCCGTGGCGAATCTGCCACGGGCAGAGAAACCGTACGCGGCGGGCGCTGCGGGCCGACAGTGAGGTCGACGGCATCCGTACCACGACAAGGAGACCCGATGACCCCATCGGCCGCACTGCTCTCACCCGGCGCGCTCGCGCCGCGCGCCGAGGAGCACGACACCCCGCCCAGCCGGTTCGACGACCATCTCGCAGCCGGGCTGCTCGCCCAGCGGATCGTGTTCCTGGGCACCCAGGTCGACGAGGTGTCGGCCAACCGGGTGTGCGCCCAACTGCTGCTGTTGTCGGCCGAGGACCCGCACACCGGCATCGCCCTGTACATCAACAGCCCCGGCGGATCGGTCAGCGCGGGGCTCGCCATCTACGACACGATGCGGCTCATCCCGAACGACGTGTCGACACTGGCGATGGGATTCGCCGCCAGCATGGGCCAGTTCCTGCTCGCGGTGGGGGCGCGCGGCAAGCGGTTCGCGCTGCCGAACGCGCGGATCATGATGCACCAGCCGTCGGCGGGCATCGGCGGCACCACCGCGGACATCGAGATCCAGGCGGAGAACCTGGAGCACACCAAGCGGACCATCGAGCGGATCACCGCCGAGCACACCGGGCAGAGCGAGGAGACGATCTCCCGGGACGGCGACCGGGACCGCTGGTTCACCGCCGAACAGGCCAGGGAGTACGGGATGGTGGACCGGGTGGTGGAGTCGCTCACCGACATCCGCCCGGCCAACTCCCGCCGACGGATGGGGTTGTGACATGGGGTCGTACACGGTTCCGTACGTGGTGGAGCGGACCGCGCAGGGCGAGCGTTCCTACGACGTGTTCAGCAGGCTGCTGAACGAACGCATCGTCTTCCTCGGCACCGAGATCGACGACGGCGTGGCGGGCGTCGTCATCGCCCAGCTGCTCCACCTGGAGTCGGCGGCCCCGGACCAGGAGATCGCGATCTACCTCAACTCGCCCGGTGGATCGTTCACTTCGCTGATGGCCATCTACGACACGATGACGTTCGTGCAGGCGCCGATCTCCACGTTCTGCGTGGGGCAGGCGGCCTCGACGGCGGCGGTGCTGCTGGCGGGCGGGGACCCGGGGCGGCGGTTCGTGCTGGAGCACGCCCGGGTGCTGCTCGGGCAGCCGGCCACCGGCGGCCGGCACGGCACGGTCTCCGACCTGGCACTCCAGGCCAGGGAGATGAGCAGGATCCGCTCCCAGGTCGAGGAGGTGCTGACCCGGCACACCGGCCACGACGCGGCGACGCTGCGCGCGGACATGGACCGCGACAAGGTGTTCACCGCCGAGGAGGCGGTGGCGTACGGGCTGGCCGACGAGGTGCTGAGCCGGCGCCTCGCGCGGGTCTGACGCGCGTGGGCCGGCGCCCCACGGGGGCCGACTCGCGGCTCCGAGGCGCCGGCCCGGGGCGTGGCCGTCAGGCGGCCAGGCACAGTCCGTCGTAACGGGGGACGGACGTGCCGCGGCCGCGGACGGCGCTGCGTCCGGCAGTCCGCGCCAGTTCGTCCTGGGCGAGTGAGAGCAGGTCGCCGAGGCCGATGCCGAGCGCCTGCGCCGCGGCCGCGAGGACCTCCGAGGAGGCCTCCTTGCGGCCGCGTTCGATCTCCGACAGATACGGCATCGAGATCCGCGCCGCGTCGGCGACGTCCTTGAGCGTGCGCTCCTGCGCCAGCCGCTCGCGGCGCAGGACGTCGCCGACGAGATCGCGCCAGAGCGGTTCCCTGGGCGCCGCCGCCGGGGTGCGGCCCTGGGCGGGTCGTTCGGGTGCCGGACGGGACGGCCCCGGGCGCGCGGCCGGCGGGCGCAGGGGGATGACGCGGGCTTGGTTCGGCGCTCGTTCGCTCATCCCCTCAGCCTAGGAGGCCCGGACGCGGGTGGAAGGGAGGGCGGTTGCGCCCTGGGTGAATTCGCGGCGCCTCTCCCCGCCCTCGCGGCCGGAACTCCCCACGCTGTGGCCGGTTCTCCTCGCTCACAGCCGGACCTCCGCGCACCCGCGGCCGGATCTCCCCGCCCCGTACCGGCGAATTCGCGCCGCCCGGCACACGAAGGGCATGCGCCGGGTCACTCCGGGTATCCGCAGCTCCAACGGCCCGGCAGGCAAGGAGCGGTGCACGACCCCTCGAGGCCGGCGGCGCGCATACATTCCGGCGGGCCGGGTACGCGGGGGTCGCACAACCGCTCGGTGCCCAGGCGCCGGAACAGACGCACGCAGGCCGACGAGGCAGAGGGCGAACCGTGACTTACGTGGGAGAGGCGATGGACACCACCGTGATCCGGTCCGGGGCAGCGGTCGAGGAGACCCGGGAGGCCGTGACGGGTGGCGAGCCGCTGCCGGGGGTGGAGGACCCGCGGTCGGTCGCTCCGCTTGACGCGCGAGAGCTGTCCCGCCACTTCTTCCGGCGGCTGACGGAACTCGACGAGGGCACGCACGAGTACCAGTACGCCCGCAACACGCTCATCGAGATGAACATGTCGCTGGTGCGGTTCGCGGCCGGCCGGTTCCGCAACCGCGGCGACGACATGGAGGACATCGTCCAGACCGGAATGATCGGCCTGATCAAGGCCATCGACCGGTTCGAGCTGTCGCGCGAGGTGGAGTTCACCTCCTTCGCCCTGCCCTACATCGTCGGCGAGATCAAGCGGTTCTTCCGCGACACGACCTGGGCGGTGCACGTGCCGCGGCGGCTCCAGGAGCTGCGGGTGGAGCTGGCCCGGGCGCGCGAGGAGCTGTCCAGCCGCCTGGACCGGGACCCGACGGTGGCCGAGCTCGCCACGCTCATGAACATCTCCGAGGACCAGGTGGTCGAGGCCCAGCTCGCCTCCAACGGCTACAACTCCGCGTCGCTGGACGCGGCACTCACCGGGGAAGGACCCGAGGACGGCGAGGCGGTGCTCGCCGACTTCATAGGCGTGGAGGAGGACGGGATCAGGCTGGTCGAGGACTTCCACTCCCTCGCGCCGCTGGTGGCCGGGCTCAGTGAACGCGACCGGCAGATCATCCATCTGCGGTTCGTGGAGGAGGCCACCCAGGCGGATATCGGCGAACGGCTCGGCTGCTCGCAGATGCACGTCTCCCGGCTGATCAAGCGGATCATCACCCAGCTGCGCCAGGGCATGCTCGGCGAACTGGGCTGCGCCTAGAACTGGGGCCCGGGCCCGCCCGCGCCGGTCGCGCGCTGGTCACTCGCCGCCGAGTTCGACCAGCGCGCGGACCCGCTTGCCCACCGGGACGCGTTCCACGGTCACCTCCAGCGCCAGCGCGTGCACGATCTCCAGTCCGTGCCGGCCCACACGCCGCGGATCCCGGGGGAAGCGCCGGGGCAGTACGGCGCTGCTGTCGTACACGCACACGTTCACCGCGCTGTCCGTACCCTCCAGCTCCAGGATGTACGGCCCGTCGCTGTGCCGGTCGGCGTTGGTGACCAGTTCGCTGACCACCAGCAGGAGCGTGTCGCCGCAGCGGCGGCCGATCTCGGCGCACCACTCGGTCCTGAGCTGGTCCAGGAAGTGCGCGGCGAAGGAGCGCGCCTCGGCGATGCAACCCGGTTCGCCGGTGTAGTGCGTCGCCCGCCGGAGCGGTTCCACGGGAACGTCGAAGCCAGTCGCTATCACTGCCCCGTCCAGATGGTCGGTCATGCGTGTCTCTCTCGGAAGCCGGCCAGGCCGGACACTGCTGCATCTGTGCTGTTACCCCGAGCCGCGCCCGGCAGTCCCCGCCCGCTCGCGGACGCGGACGGACCTTCCGGCAGGCGCGGCGCGGGGGCCCTGCATAGCGTGGCGGTGTGAGCCCCGCGAGCCCCCCGGTCCCGCCGACGACGGCCCGCCACGGCTGGGCACAGGCCCTGGCCACGGTACTGGCCGCTGTGGTGGGCATGGGTGTGGTCGCCGCACTCGGACTGTGGGCGGCCGGTGCGGCTCGTCTTCCCGCCAACGCCTTCCCCCGGGTGGTCGCCGCGACCGTGGTGACGGCGGTCGGCGGCAGCGTGGAGCTCTCGGGCGACGCGGGCGCCCTCGCCCGGACCCACGCGGGGATCACGGTGATGCCGCTGTCGGTCACGCTGGTCGGCACGCTCGTCGTCGCCGCGGGCTTTCTGCGGCCGCTGCGGCGCCGCGCGGTGGCCGGGGTGCGGGAACTGGCCGGGTGGGCCGCCCGGATCGCCGTACTGTGGCTGCTCGCGCTGATCGGTCTGGCGCTGGGCGCCCGGCAGACCTTCGCCATCGACCTCGGCAACGGGGTGCTCGGCGTCATCGGCGGTCTGTTCGGCGCCGCGCCGGAGGTCGGCTTCGCCGCGCAGGTGCCGCTGACCGTGGTCTTCGGGCTGCTGTGGCTGGCGGGCGTGCTGGTGCTGGCCCTGCTGGTGGCACCCGGGGCGCCGTTGCCGACACGGCTGCTGCGCCGGCAGGAGTCGGTGCGTCCGGCGGCGTACGCCATGGTGGTCCTGCTGCTCGCGTGCGTGGTCGTGGGCCTGGTCATCGCACTCGTGACGGCGGCCACCCGCGGGCGCCCGGCGGAGCACTTCGCCGTGATCCTGCTCGGGCTGCCGAACGTGGTCTGGCCGGTGTTCACCATCGGCCTGGGAGCCACCTGGAACGGCCGGGTGGACGGTCCGTTCGGGCTGCCGATGCCGCGCCTGCTCGACGAGGTGCTGCGCACCCCGGACGTCTCCACGCTCAACCTGGGCACGCTCGCCGGGCACGACGGCCGGGTGTGGTGGCTGGTGGTCGTGGACGCGGTGCTGCTGCTGGGCGCCGCGTTCCTCATGGCGGCGCGTTCCCCGGCCGGGACGCGAGCCTGGCGGCACGCCGTGCGCATGGCCGTCGCGCTGGTGCTGACGGTTCTGACGATCTGCGTCGTGGGCCGGATCTCCGCGCACTACGGTCTCTCGCTCCTCGGCATCGGAGACGTGGGCGGCAACCTCTCCGGAGAGCTGCTGCTGCGTCCCCGGTTCTGGAGTGCGCTGGGCCTCGCCGCCCTGTGGGGTCTGGTCACCGGCTTCCTGGGTGCTCTGGCGGCTCGTCGGTCACGGCACCGGGGCGAGGTGCCCTCCGGCCGGTTCCCGACCGGTGGGGTGTGACGGCGCGGGTCGTGCCGTGATCGGCGGGCGGGGGCGTTGTGCGCGGGAGGCCGGTCAGGCCATGGGCAGCACGAGCGCGGGCAGGGTCCGGTGCATGCGCAGGGCGTCCACCGACTCGGCGAGCAGTTCGTACTCCGTGGTCTCGTCACTGGCGGCGATCCGCACCAGCCTTCCCTCGGTCAACTCGTCGGCCACGATCTCCTGTTGGGCCACGTCGGCGCACCAGGCGCGCAGGATGCCGGGGACGTCGGGCACGGACTCCGGCACCGGGACCAGCGCGCCCGGCGGGACATGGGGGGTGCCGGGGCCGGGGTCGAGCCGCTCGGCGATCCAGGAGGCGCGGTCGCGCAGCCACCACAGGGCCAGGGCCAGGGTGGGCGCCCGGTAGGTGCCGAGCGGTACGCCGATGCGGCGGCCGTCGCACACACCGTACGCGGTGACATGGCACAGGAATTCGTCGTGCACTGCTCCTCCCCCGTAGCGTCGCCGCCCGGCCGGCCCGGCCTCGCCGTCCGTGCGGCTTTTATGCGGTGAAGTGCCCCTGAATTCGAGTATGTTCACTGCTGAACCACTGTCACCACGACTTTCCGGCCAGTCTCCTGACATATTCATCACGCCAGGTGGCCGAAAACTCGACGGTCCGTGACCGCCCGGGCATGACCCGCTCGGTAACCGACCCCGGCGGCAGCTGCGCGGCAGGGTGGTCCCATCGGGTCGCCGATCACCGGGCTCCGGGCTCCGGGCTCCGGGCTCCGGGCTCCGGGCTCCGGGCTCCGGGCTCCGGGCTCCGGGCTCCGGGCTCCGGGCTCCGGGCTCCGGGCTCCGACCAGCGTTTACGACCTCGATGGAGGCTGATTCAGCATGTCCGCGCAGACCGACCGGTACACGATCGCCGTCACCCGCTACTTCGAGGCCTGGAACGCGCCGGACGCCCAGGCCCGGGCGAAGGCGGTGGCCGACGCCTGGACCCCGGACGGCAGCTACACCGACCCTCCCCCAAGCTCTTCCAGCAGGGGGGACCCCCAGCCGACGCCGGCGGCCACGAGGAGATCGCCGCCGTCAGCACCGCGGCGCGCGAGCGGTTCCCCGGGTTCGTCTTCCGGCTCACCGGCTCCGTCGACGGGCACCACGACACGGCATGCTTCACCTGGGAACTGGTGAGCAAGGCTGGGGGCACCCCCTCTGGGGGAGGTTCCGCGCCGGTCGCCGGGTCCGACGTGGTCACCCTGGACGGCGAGGGCAGGATGCGGACCGTACTCGGCTTCCTCGACCGGGTGCCCGCCGGGGCGGGAGATCCGGCCCCACCGGGGTATGAGGACCGGCCCCGGCGAGCGGCCGCCGGGGCCGGTACGAGCGCGCCTCCGGCCCGCGTCGTGGGCCGGACCGCGTCCTATGAGGCGACGACCGCGTCGATGCGTGCCAGCTCCTCCGCGTCGAAGTCCAGGGACCGTGTCGCGGCGACGCTGTCCTCCAGCTGCTGCGGGCTGCTCGCGCCGACCAGGGCCGAGGTGACCCGTCCGCCGCGCAGCACCCAGGCCAGCGCCATCTGCGCCAGGGACTGCCCGCGGGACTTGGCGATCTCGTCCAGCGCGCGCAGCCTGCCCACCAGTTCGCCGGTCACCGCGGCGGAGTCGAGGAAGGGGCTGTCGCTCGCCGCCCGGGAGTCCTCGGGGATGCCGTCGAGGTAACGGGCGGTGAGCAGGCCCTGCTCCAGCGGGGAGTAGGCGATGGAGCCGACCTGGAGCTCGTCCAGGGTGTCGAGGAGGCCCTGCTCCTCGGGGCGCCGGTCGAGCATCGAGTAGCGGGGCTGGTGGATCAGCAGCGGGGTGCCCAGTTCGCCCAGGATCCGGGCGGCCTCGCGGGTCTGCTCCGGGGAGTAGTTGGAGACGCCGACGTAGAGCGCCTTGCCCTGCTGGACCGCCGAGTGCAGGGCACCCATGGTCTCCTCCAGCGGGGTGTCCGGGTCGGGGCGGTGCGAGTAGAAGACGTCGACGTACTCCAGGCCCATCCGCTTCAGGCTCTGGTCGAGCGAGGACAGCAGGTACTTGCGGGAACCCCATTCGCCGTACGGGCCGGGCCACATCAGGTAGCCGGCCTTGGTGGAGACGACCAGCTCGTCGCGGTACGGCGCGAAGTCGGCGCGGAGCGCGTCGCCGAGGGCGGACTCGGCCGAGCCGGGCGGCGGGCCGTAGTTGTTGGCCAGGTCGAAGTGTGTGACGCCGAGGTCGAACGCGCGGCGCAGGATGGCGCGCTGGGTGGCGACCGGGCGGTCCGGGCCGAAGTTGTGCCACAGGCCGAGCGACAGCGCGGGAAGCTTCAGGCCACTGCGTCCGGTGCGCCGGTAGGGCATGTCCGCGTAGCGGTCGGGGTGGGCGGTGAACAACGCGACTCCATCAGAGGTTGGCACAGGGGTGAACGGTTCCGGCGGAACCGGTGCCCCAACTCTCGCGCGCCCCGTGGGCAGCGGTCCAACAGAAGAATCCGATGGGATTCAACGATTACGCTTCTCAATCATGGAACTGCGTCATCTCCAGCACTTCGTGGCGGTCGCCGAGGACCGGCACTTCACCCGGGCGGCGGAGCGCCTGATGGTCTCCCAGTCGGGCCTCTCGGCGTCGATCCGGGCGCTGGAGCGGGAGTTGCAGACCCCCCTGTTCGTGCGCACCACGCGCCGGGTGACGCTCACCGAGGCCGGGCGCGCGCTGCTCGGCGAGGCGCAGCGGATCCTGGCACAGGTCCGGGCGGCGCACGAGGCGGTGGCGGCGGTGCAGGGCGTGCTGCGCGGCACGCTCTCGCTGGGCACCGAGCAGTGCATCGCCGGGGTGCACGTGGCCGGGCTGCTCGCCGCGTTCCGGCGGTGGCATCCGGATGTGGAGATACGGCTGCGGCAGACGGGTTCGGGCGCGCTGGCGGAGGAGGTCGCGGCCGGCCGGCTCGACCTGGCGTTCGCCTACCGGACCCGCGCGGACACCGACCAGCTGCGCTCGGTGTCGTTGGCCGGCGAGCCGATGACGGTGCTGTGCCACCCGGGGCACCGGCTCACCTCGGCCGAGGCCGTCCTGACGCCGCGGGACCTGGACGGCGAGGTCTTCGTCGACTTCCACCCGGACTGGGGACCGCGCCGGACCACCGACGCGGCCTTCGCCTCCGCGGGCGTCCGGCGCACGGTGGCCCTGGAGGTCAACGACGTGCACAGCCTGCTCGACCTGGTCGACGAGAACCTGGGCATCGCCGTCGTCCCCCGCCACTTCCGGCACAAGCGGCCTTCGCTCACCGCGCTGCCGCTCAAGGGCGCCGCGGAGACGGAGTACGAGACCGTCGCGCTGCTGCCGCCCGAACAGGCCACCAGCCCGGCGGCCCGCGCCCTGATCACCCTCCTCGGACCGGAAGAGCCCGGCACCGCCTGACGGAGGCCGGGTTCCGGACGCGGGACGGGGAGCGATGCGCCAGGGTGGACGTATGCATGCGAAGGACATCCTCATCGACGGCTACGGCCGCATCCGGGAAGAAGTCCATGCCACCGTCGACGGCCTGCCGGCCGAATGGCTCAACGCCCGTCCCGCCGCCGACGCCAACTCCGTGGCCTGGCTCGTCTGGCACCTCACGCGCGTGCAGGACGACCACATCGCCGACGCCTTCGGCCTCGACCAGGTGTGGCTGGCGCGGGACTGGCAGAAGCGCTTCGGGCTCCGCCTGAACCGCCACGACACCGGCTACGGGCACACCTCGGCGAAGGTCGCCGAGGTAAGGGTCGACTCCGGTGAGCTGCTGACCGGCTACTACGACGCCGTGCACGAGCAGACCCTGACGGCCCTGCGCCAACTGACCGCCAAGGACCTGGAACGCGTCGTCGACGAGCGCTGGGACCCCCCGGTCACACTAGGCGTGCGCCTGGTCAGCGTCCTGTCCGACGATCTCCAGCACGCCGGACAGGCCGCCTACGTCAGGGGACTGCTTCACAGCGCGGACTCGTAGCCCGGCAGCACCACGTCCTGGATCAGGCTCACCCGCTCGTCGAAGGGGATGAAGGCGCTCTTGACGGCGTTGACCGTGACCGTGCGCAGGTCCTCGACCGTCCAGCCCGCCTGCTCGACCAGCAGGGACATCTCGCGGGTCATCGTCGTGCCGGACACCAGGCGGTTGTCGGTGTTGAGGGTGACCCGGAAGCCGAGGTCCTTCAGCGCGGTGATGGGGTGCTCGGCGATCGAGGTCGCGGCGCCGGTCTGGAGGTTGGAGGTCGGGCACATCTCCAGGGCGATCCGCCGGTCACGCACCCAGCCGGCCAGCCGGCCCAGCTTGCCGTCGACGATGTCCTCGGTGATGCGCACGCCGTGCCCGACGCGCTGGGCGCCGCACACCTGGAGGGCCTGGTGGATGCTGGGCAGGCCGTGCGCCTCGCCGGCGTGGATGGTGAACGGCACGCTCTCGCGGCGCAGGTGCTCGAACGCGTCCAGGTGATCGGCGGGCGGGAAGCCGTCCTCGGCGCCGGCGATGTCGAAGCCGACGACACCGGCGTCGCGGTGGGCGACGGCCAGGTCGGCGATCTCACGGGTGCGGTCGAACATCCGCATGCCGCACAGCAGCGTGCCGACCCGGACGGGCGTGCCCTGGGCCGCCGCCTTGGCCATGCCCCCCGCCAGGCCCTCCTGGACGGTCTCCACAACCTCGGTGAGGGTCAGCCCGCCGTCGACCATCAGTTCGGGGGCGTAGCGGACCTCGCCGTAGACGACGCCGTCCTCGGCCAGGTCCAGGACGTACTCCTCAGCGGTGCGCAGCAGGCCCTCGCGGGTCTGCATCACGGCGAGGGTGTGCTCGAAGGTGGCTATGTAGCGGACCAGGTCGCCGGAGTTGGCCGCGTCGTAGTACCAGGCGGCGAGCTCGCCGGGATCGGTGGTGGGCAGGGTGTGGCCGACCGCGTCCGCGAGTTCCACGACGGTGGCGGGGCGCAGGCCGCCGTCGAGGTGGTCGTGCAGCACGGCCTTGGGGAGCCGGCGGAGGGTGTCGGTGTCCATGCGGGGCGCGGTCATGGGGCGTTTCCTAGGGCAGTCGAGCGGTGGTGGTGTGCGGCGGGTCAGCCCGCGTCGGAGGCGGGCTGGAGCAGGTCCCAGCGGTTGCCGTACAGGTCCTCGAAGACGGCGACCGTGCCGTACGGCTCCCGACGCGGCTCCTCCAGGAAGGTCACGCCCGCCGCCCGCATCCGGGCGTGGTCGCGGGCGAAGTCGTCGGTGTGCAGGAAGAACCCGACGCGTCCGCCGGTCTGGTCGCCCACCCGGGCGCGCTGGGGCGCTGTCCGGGCGCGGGCGAGCAGCAGGGCGGTCCCGGCGCCGCCGCCCGGTTCGACGACGACCCAGCGGGAGCCGTCCGGACGCGAGGCGTCCTCGGCGAGACGGAAGCCGAGCGCCCCGGTGTAGAAGCGGATCGCCTCGTCGTAGTCGTCGACGACAAGGGTGATCAGGGCGATGCGTCTCATCGGAGCCTTTCGGAACGTGCGATCGACGGGTGAGGTTATACGTAAAACGTCGATGGCGCCAGTCATTCCGGACGCCGGTCGGCAGGGGTTCAGCGGGAGCTGTCGCCCTGGGCGACCTCGACCCGGTGATGGAAGTCGATCACTCCGGTCGCCGAGGCGGTGAAGGAGACCGTGACGCAGGCCATCAGCAGCGCGGCGATCCGGGTCGCGGCGCGGCGCGTGACGTGCGGGGCGGCCAGAAGGGCCTTGACGCGGTGCGGGACCGGGCCGGAGATGGCGGCGGGGGCGAACTCCGGGCGCACGGAGCGGGCCTCCTGGCCGGCCAGGGCGGCACGCGCGATGGCGCGGGCGGTCAGGCGGCGGTCGCCGACGGCCGCGGCCGCGGCCTCGTCGGCGGCGCGCTCGGCCGCGAGGCGGATCGCCCCGCGGACCCGCCGCAGCGCGGGATGGCAGTGGGCGGCGAGCTCGGCGGCGGCCAGGAAGTAGTGGTGGCCGCCCCGGTTGTGGGCCCGCTCGTGGGCGAACAGCGCCTCACGCTCGGCCGCGTCGAGGCTGCGCAGCATCGCGGTGGTGACGACGATGCGGTGCGGGCGGCCGGGCAGCGCGTAGGCGTCCGGGTGCGGGGAGTCCACCACGCACAGGTCGCCGGCGGCGGGCCCGCGGCCGGCCTCCGTGTGCGCGCTGCGGAAGGCGCGGAACTCCCTGAACGCGGCGCGCCCGAGCGTGCACGCGCACACGGCGAGCGCTCCGACGGAGATCGCGGCCGCCGGGACGACCACCAGGTCGGAGGGGGTGGGCAGCGGGTGGACGAGCTTGCCCAGCGCCGCGACGAGGGGCAGCTTGAGCAGGCCGGTGAGGACGAAGGCGCCGAGCGCGGCGAGGGAGCAGCCGGCGAGCACGACCGCGGAGACGGTGATCATCCACAGCGCGGTGACGGGGGCGAGGCGGCCGAGCGCGCGCCGGGCCAGCGCCGGCGCGGCGAACGGCAGCAGCAGGGGCAGCAGCAGGAGCAGGGCCGGGGTCATCGCTCACCGGATTCGAGCAGGTCGCGCAGGACGCGCTCGTCGTCGGGGCTGAGCTGGGCGACGAAGCGGGCGAGGACCGTCTCGCGGTCGGTGTCGCGGTCGAGCTCGGAGTGCATGCGGCGGGCGGTCAGCCCGTGGGCGTCCTGGACGGGGTAGTAGGCGTACCCCCGCCCCTGGCGGCGACGCTCGACGACGCCCTTGTCGTGCAGCCGGGTCAGGATGGTGGTCACCGTGGTGCGGGCCAGGCCGGTGCCGAGGCCCAGCTGGACCTGGCCGGGGGTCCGGGGCGCGCCGGCGGCCCACAGGACGGCCATGACGCTGGCTTCGAGCTCGCCGGCCGGCCGGCGTTCTTCCTTGTCGTCGTCGGTCATGGGTACGTCCTCACCCCGTCGTCGCCCACAGTCGTAGATCGTCTACATGATTGTAGTCAGTCTGGCGCCGTGATGCGCACACGCGCGCCCCGGTGCGCTCCGGCGGCCCGCTGCACGGCCCGACCGCCGGCAGTAGCGTACGAAGGGGTGCGAACCGGACCGTGAACGGCGGGCGGAATCGGCACGGCGAACGCGGTAAGCATCCGGGAAGGCCCTCCGCCCCTCCCCCGCGGGGCGCTGATCCGCGACCCGGCAAGGAGTTGAGCGCCATGTCCGAGCGGCCCAGGCCCCCCGAGACGCCTGCCCGGCAGAACGTCACCTTCCCCAGCGCCGGGGCCACCGCGCACGGTTGTCTCGCGCTGCCTCCGTCGGGAAGCGGCCCGGGCGTCCTCGTCATCCAGGAGTGGTGGGGGCTGACGGACCACATCGCCGACGTGGCCGACCGGCTCGCCGCCGAGGGCTTCGTCGCCCTGGCCCCCGACCTGTACGGCGGCGGCGTGGCGCACGACGCCGACGAGGCCCAGCGGATGATGAAGGCCCTGCCGGTCTCCCGCGGTGTCGAACTGCTCTCCGGCGCCGTCGGCCACCTGCTGTCCCGGCCCGAGGTCACCTCCGGCACGGTCGGCGCGGTCGGCTTCTGCATGGGCGGCGGGTTCGTGCTGTACCTCGCGGCGGTCGAGCCGCGGGTGAGCGCGGCCGTGCCGTTCTACGGCGTCATCCGCGGCGAGCTGCCCGACTTCTCCGGGCTGCGCGCCCAGCTCCTCGGCCACTACGGGGAGCAGGACCGGAGTATCCCGCCGGATCAGGTCGAGGAGCTGCGCGAGACGATCCGGCAGCAGTCGGGCGTCACCGCGGACTTCCGCCTGTACCCGGCCGGCCACGCCTTCTTCAACGACCGCCGCCCCAGCCACGACGCCGACTCGGCGGCCCGCGCCTGGCAGAGCACGGTCGCGTTCCTGCACCAGCAGCTGGACTGACCGGGACCGGATGCCGCGGCCGGGGCCGGCGGGGGCCGCTCAGCCGGGCGCGGGAGGCCGCTCAGGCGGTCCCGGTGCGCAGCGCGTCGAGACGGGCCATCTCCTCGCCGGTGAGGCGCAGGGCGCCCGCCCGGTGGGCCGGAGACGGCACTGCCGTACTCGGCGCCGACGGCCGCCTCGACGGCAGGCGGGCGCGCCGGGCGTCACTCCCCGGCCGGGTGCAGGAACGACCGCACCTCGATGGGGAGGGTGGTGGCCAGGCTCGCCTTCCGGCCCCAGTCCAGGGCTGCGTTCAGATCGGGCGCCTTGATGAGGCACAGACCGCCCAGGTACGCCTCGCCCTTGGTGTAGGGGCCGTCGGTGACCCGCACCTCACCGCCCCCGGGACGCAGGACGACGGCGGTCTCCGGGCCGTGCAGCCCGCCGGCGAAGACCCAGGCGCCCGCCTCACGCAGCTCCTGGTGGAAGCCCTCGACGTCGCGCATGATCCGCGCGAGCGCCTCGGCCGAGGGCGGCTCGCCCTCGGCCGGCTGGATCACGCTGAGCAGGTAGTACTTCATGACGTTCTCCTTGGCGTCGTGCCGTCGTCCCGCCTCTCGCACGAACGGCGGGCCCCCGCGCCGGCACCTCGCCCGACGGCCTCGGCGGAATCTGTTCCCCGGCCGTCGCCGCGCAGCAGCCACGGCCACGCGATCGGCCCACGGAAAGCGCCGGACACGCATCCGCGAGGGCCCTCCCGGTGGAAGTGATCCGGAAAGGTACCGACACGCGAGGGACCGAGGACGATGAACGGTGATGACACGGGCGACGGGCTGCGCTGCCTGGTGACGGGCGCCACCGGGTACATCGGCGGCCGGCTGGTCCCGGAGCTGCTCGACGCCGGCCACCGGGTGCGCTGCCTGGCCCGCTCCCCCGGCAAGCTGCGCGACCATCCCTGGGCGGCTCGGACGGAGGTGGTGCGCGGGGACGTCACCGACCCGGAGTCGGTCGCCGCGGCCCTGCGGGACGTCGACGTCGCCTACTACCTGGTGCACGCCCTCGGTACCGGCAAGGACTTCGAGGAGACCGACCGCCGGGCCGCGCGCGTCTTCGCGGAGCGGGCCCGGGCCGCGGGCGTGCGGCGCGTCGTCTACCTCGGCGGTCTGACTCCCACCGGTGTGCCGCAACGGGAGCTGTCCCCCCATCTGCGCTCGCGTGCGGAGGTCGGCCGCATCCTGCTGGCCTCGGGCGTGCCGACCACCGTCCTGCGCGCCGCCGTCATCATCGGCTCCGGCTCCGCCTCCTTCGAGATGCTGCGCTACCTCACCGAGCGCCTGCCCGTGATGGTCACCCCCAGTTGGGTGGGCACCCGCATCCAGCCGATCGCCGTGCGCGACGTCCTGCGCGTCCTGGTGAGCAGCGCGCGGATGCCCGACGACGTGAACCGGGCCTTCGACATCGGCGGTCCGGACGTCCTGACGTACCGGGACATGATGCTGCGGTACGCGGCGGTGGCGGGCCTGCCCCGCCGGGTCATCGTCCCCGTCCCGGTCCTCACCCCCCGTCTGTCCAGTCAGTGGATCGGCCTGGTCACCCCCGTACCGGCGGCCATCGCTCGCCCGCTCGCCGAGTCGCTGCGCCACGAGGTCGTCTGCCGGGAGCACGACATCCTGCGGTACGTGCCCGACCCTCCCGGGCATCCGATCGGCTTCGACGAGGCGGTGCGGCTGGCACTGCGACGGGTCCGCGACGCGCAGGTGACGACCCGGTGGTCGTCCGCGTCGGTGCCCGGCGCGCCCAGCGATCCCCTGCCCACCGATCCCGACTGGGCAGGCGGCAGCCTCTACTCGGACCGGCGGGAACGCACGGTGGATGCCCCTCCCGAGGCACTGTGGCGGGTCGTCGAGGGCATCGGCGGCGACCACGGCTGGTACTCCTTCCCCCTCGCCTGGGCGCTGCGCGGCCGGCTGGACCGGCTGGCGGGCGGGATCGGGCTGCGCCGGGGACGCCGTGACGCACAGCGGCTGCGGGCCGGCGACTCGCTCGACTTCTGGCGCGTGGAGGACATCGAGCCGGGACGGCTGCTCCGGCTGCGGGCCGAGATGCGGCTGCCGGGCCTGGCCTGGCTGGAGATGTGCGTGGACACCGACGCCGGGGGCCGCACGCTGTACCGCCAGCGCGCGGTGTTCCATCCGCACGGGCTGCTGGGGCACGCCTACTGGTGGAGTGTCTCGCCCTTCCACGCGGTCGTGTTCGGCGGGATGGCCCGCAACATCGCCGGGGCGGCGGCCGAGCAGGCCCGGCTCGCCCCGGCGGGGGAACGCGCCTCCGTCCGCTGACGCCCGCATCCGCCGAACGCCCCGCGCCCGAAGCGATCCGGAACGATCCGTCCAACCCTTCCCGTCCCCTCCACGGAGACCGCACCATGAACGTCTCGGTCGTCCTGTTCACCGCCGACCTGCGGGTGCACGACCACCCGCCGCTGCGCGCCGCCCTCGCCGGCGCCCGGCACGTCGTCCCGCTGTTCGTGCGCGACCGGGCCGTGGACGCGGCCGGCTTCGCCGCGCCGAACCGGCTGGCGTTCCTCTCCGACTGCCTGCACGACCTCGACGCGGAACTGCGCCACCGCGGCGGCCGGCTGATCGTCCGCAGCGGCGACCTCGTCGAGCGGGTGTGCGCGGTGGCCCGTGAGGCCGACGCCGACGAGGTCCACATGGCAGCCGACGTCAGCGGATTCGCCCACCGCCGCGAGGAGCGGCTGCGGCGCGCCCTGGAGACGGACGGACGCCGGCTGCACGTGCACGACACGGTGACCACGGCCGTCACTCCCGGCGCGCTGACGCCGTCCGCCTCGGACCACTTCGCCGTCTTCACCCCCTACTTCCGGCAGTGGTCGAGGCAGCGGCTGCGCGCTCCGCTCGGCGCCCCCCGCACCGTCCGCGTCCCGGACGGCATCGCCTCCGAGGAGCTGCCCTCCCGACCGGCCGCCGCGGATCTGTCGGCGGGCCTCGTGCCGGGCGGCGAGACGGAGGGCCGCAAGCGGTTGGCGGCCTGGCTGGGCTCCGGCGTCGGCGCCTACGAGGAGCGCCACGACGACCTGGCCGGCGACGCCACGTCCCGGCTCTCCCCCCACCTGCACTTCGGCACCCTCTCCCCGGTCGAACTCGTGCACCGGGCGCGCGGCGCGAGCGGTCCGGGCGCGGGGGCCTTCGTACGGCAGCTCGCCTGGCGCGACTTCCACCGCCAGGTGCTGGCGGTGCGGCCCGCCTCGGCGAGCGCCGACTACCGCACGCACGACCGCCGGCGGTCCGAGCGGGCCGCGCGCGAGGACGTCGAGGCCTGGCGGGAGGGCCGCACCGGCTATCCGATCGTCGACGCGGCCATGCGCCAGCTGCTGCACGAGGGCTGGATGCACAACCGGGGCCGCCTGCTGACCGCGAGCTTCCTCACCAAGACGCTGTATGTCGACTGGAGGGTGGGCGCGCGGCACTTCCTTCGGTACCTGGTCGACGGCGACCTCGCCAACAACCAGCTCAACTGGCAGTGGATGGCCGGCACCGGCACGGACACCCGGCCCAACCGGGTGCTCAACCCCGTCACCCAGGCCAAGCGGTACGACCCCGACGGCACGTACGTACGCCGCTGGGTGCCCGAACTCGCCGGGCTGGACGGGCCGGCCGTGCACGAGCCGTGGAAGCTCCGGGGGCCGGCGCGAGACGCTCTCGACTACCCGGACCCGGTCGTGGAACTGTCCGAGGGGCTGGCCCGCTTCAAGCGCGCTCGCGGCCGCGACTGAGGAGCCGCGCCCACCCGGGCAGAACGACGCAGAACCGATGCGAGTTGAGCGGGTTGTGCCGGGGTCACACGATGGACGCACAGGGACAAGCCCGGGAACCGTCACTGGAGCCGTCGCCATGACACCGCATCCGACCGCCGTCCCGACCGCTACGGAGCGTCTCGCGGAAGTGTCACCGTGGGCGCCCGACGAGGAGCTCGCGCGCGGCCTCGTGGCGGGCGACGACGCCTGCCTAGCCGCCGCCTACCACCGCTGGTCGGCCCTGGTGCACACGCTGGCCCGGCGATCCCTGGGAGACGCCAAGGAGGCGGAGGACGTCACCCAGCAGGTCTTCCTCGGTGTCTGGCGGGGAAGGCACGGCTACCGGCCCGAACGCGGCCCGCTCGCCGGGTGGATCGTCGGCATCGCCCGGCGCAGGATCGCCGACGCGCTGGCCGCCCGGACCCGTCGCGGGGAGCTGGTCGCGGCCGCCGGGTCGGCGCTGGGCTCCGCCGATCCGGCCGACGGCCGGCCGGAGGCCGCCCTGGACCGCGTCCTGGTCCGGTACGAGCTGGACCGGCTCCCGGCGGCCCAGCGGCGTGTGCTGCGCCTGGCCTTCTTCGAGGACCTGACCCAGACCCAGATCGCGGCGCGCACGGGCTGGCCGCTGGGCACCGTCAAGAGCCACGCCCGCCGGGGCCTGCACCGGTTGCGCCGCCGCCTCCAGCAGCAGGAGTGCGGTGAGGCCCGGGATTCGCTGCACGAACGGTGCGAGAAGTCCTGACCGGTCCGCGGGTGACGGCCGGCTCCCGCCGGGTCAGGGGCCGGGCATCAGCCAGGGCTCCTGGGGAAGCGGACTGCCGGTCTCCACGAGGGACTTGAGATTGGACAGGACCGCCGGCCAGCCGCCCGAGACGTCGGCGAGTTCGCCCTCGTCGTTGAGGTCCTCGTGGGTGACGGTGAGACGGACGATGTCCCCGTGCGGCCGGATGTCGAAGGTGACCCGGGAGTGCCGGTCCGGCCGCTCCTCGTCCTCGGGCGCGGCCCAGGTCGTCACCAGGCGGGCGGGGCGATCGGCCTCGACCACGGTGCCGACCACGTCGGCGACGCCCGAGCCGTCCGTGCGGACGTGTTCCCAGCGGGAGCCGGGACGCCAGTCCGAGACGTTGCTGTGGCCCCAGTAGGCGGCGGTCAGGTCGGCGTCCGTGAGGGCGTCCCAGACCGTTTCGGGCGTGCTCTCGATGTAGATGACGTAGACGTAGTCCGGCTTGTCGGCCATGGCTTCCTCGGCTCGTCGCTTCACGGCGCCCAACGCGCTCAGGCGCGGGCGTTCGAACTTGTCGATCCACCGCTCCTGGATCTCGTGGAGCGGGACCGGATTGACGTAGTGCAGCTTCTCCCGCCCCCGCCGCACCGTGCTGACCAGGTTGGCGGCCTCCAGTCCGGCCAGGTGCTGGGTCACCGACTGACGCGTCATGTCGATGCGGGCGCACAGCTCGCCCAGCGTCTGCCCGTTCTGCTCGTGCAGACGGTCCAGCAGCCGTCTGCGGGTCTCGTCGGCCAGCGCTTTGAAGACCCTGTCCATCCCCGAGTCGGCGTCTGATCGCACACTTCAGTCATGCAGGCAATTACCTGCATGTCAAGCCGGGGCGGGGGAACCGACCGGTGTGGCTCCGGTTCCAGCGGGCATTCGAAGGGCGCGGGGGTCACGACGCGGAGGGGCGGAAGATGGAGATCACGGGCATCATCAGTGCCATCGTCATCGGCTTGATCATCGGTGTGCTGGGACGGCTCGTCGTTCCCGGCCGCCAGCACATAGGCGTCATCTGGACGATCCTCATCGGCATCGTGGCCGCCCTGGTGGGCGCCGCGATCGCCTCCGCGCTCGGCGTCTCGGACACCAAGGGCGTCGACTGGATCGAGTGGCTGATCCAGATCGCCCTCGCCGCGGTGGGTGTCACCGCGCTGGACCGGGCGAAGGCGGGTCACCGCTGAGCCGGCGTCCCCGCCCGGTCAGTTAAGCCGGCTCACGGCTCGTACACGTACGGTGTCGTGGTGGTCAGCGCGACGAAGCCGAGCCGTTCGAGGACGGGGCGGCTCTGGCTGGAGGCGTCGACCTGGAGGTAGCGGTAGCCGCGGTCGGCGGCGGCACGGGCGCGGTGGGCGACGAGGGCGCGATAGATGCCCCGGCCTCGCCAGCCCTCGACCGTGCCGCCGCCCCACAGGCCCGCGAACCGCGTCCCGGGCACCAGCTCCATGCGCGCGGCGCTCACCGGCACGTCTCCGGCGAGGGCGACCACGGCCACGAGCGTGTCCGGCTCGGCGGCGAGCCGGGCGAGGAGGCGGTGACGCAGACGGGAGCCGTCCGTACCGAACGCAGCCTCGTGCACGCCGATCAGGAGGTCGAGCCCCGCCTCGTCGGTGACCGTGCGCAGGTGAACGTCCTCGGGAGGCTCGGCGTCGAGGTGCAGATCGGCGATCTCGCCGACCATCAGCGTCTCCTCCGGCTCGGGTGCGAAGCCGGCGGCCAGCAGGCGCTGCCCGAGGTCCGCGGGGCGGTCGTGCCCGTACACCTTCCACTCGAAGGTGAGGCCGGACTCGCCGTAGCGGGCTGTCTGTTCGGCGATCGCGGCGTCCACGGAGGCCTCGTCCAGGTCCGACCAGAGCACGCCGTTCCAGCCCTGGTCCGAGCCGATCTGGCGCACCACGTTGTCGGCGCGCTCCACGCGCGTGCCGGGGCCGTCGGGCCGAGCGCCTTCGCGCAGGTCCCGGTCGTACAGGGCGAGTACCGCGGCGTGATCCATACGCCAACTGGAGCAAACGCGGACGTCCACGGCAACAGGTTTACGGTGCGGGACCCCCGGGCGTGGGGCGCACCGGGCGGAGGCCCACCGGCCAGGTGTCCGGTGGGTCTCCACCGCGGTCGCGGGCCCGCGTCAGCGGAACGAGCCGGGCCGGCAACGCCGGTACAGGACGGCGCCGCCGAGTACCAGGGCCGCGCCCGCGGCCACCACCGGCACGGTCTGGTCCGCGCCGGTGTGGGCGAGCGACACCTGCGTCTGAGGCACGGCTGCGGGCTCGGGACGCGTCACGGGCCTCGGCAACGGCTGCGGCTCGGACCGCACGGGCGGCGGGGGCGTCGGGTCGGCCTGCGGGCCCGGGGTGTTCGTGGACGTGTTGCCGGAGGCCGGGTTGCCGATGCCCACCACGTTCACGCTGTTGCCGCTGACGTTCACCGGGACGTGCACCGGCAGCCGGATGGTGTTGCCGGAGACCACACCGGGGGAATCCTGTGTGCTTGCCTGTGCCGCCGCACCGTCGGCTGCCGGCGTCCGGTCCCTCCCGTCGGACGCGTCGGCGCACCGGTTGCCCGCCGCGGGGTTGAGGAGCCCCACCACGTCCACGGTGTTCCCGCACACGTTGATCGGAACGTCCACCGGCAGTTGGACGGTGTTGCCGGAGACCACACCGGGCGAGCCGGCCGCGGCACCCTCCGCCGCGGCGCCGCCGTCCGCCGCGAAGGCGGACACCGGCATGGTCATCGCCATCGCGCCGGAGGCGGCGGCCACGGCGATCACACTGTTCCGCGTGACCCGTTTCATAGGTTCCCTGCCTTCCAGACATGGTCGCGGGCGCTCACCCGCACCCCGTAAAACGCTGGTGAAGGATTCGGGGTTATGGCCTGTCGCCCTTTCACCCCATCGGGGGCCCTGTTATCGAACGGCGCGCGAAGCCGCCGATGCCGGGCGATGGGTCCGGGGTGCGGAGCCCGCGGGGCGGCCCGCCGGGAGGCGGCGCCCGGACGGGCCGCCTAAGGTGGGCGAAGGCCCGTTCCCGGTCCGCGGCGGAGCGTTGCTGGAGGCGTTCATGCTGGCCAAGCTGTCGACGCGGCGCGCGGCCCGGCGTTGCGCATGCGTCGGGGCCGTCACGCTCGTCCTCCTCGGCGCGGAACTGCCCGCGGGGGCCGACGGCGACGCGCCAGGCGGTCTGGGCCGGTTCTACCGCCAGAAGGTGACGTGGTCGGCGTGCGAGGCGGACGCCCCGAAGGACATACAGTGCGGCAAGGTCACCGTTCCCCTCGACTACGCCCGCCCCGGCGCGGGCACCCTCGACCTCGCCCTGGCCCGCTACCGGGCCACCGGACCCTCCCGGGGCTCGGTGCTGCTCAACTTCGGCGGTCCCGGCGTCGCGGGCATACCCGGGCTGACCACCGACGGCAGGCGGTTCATGGACCTGACCAACGGCTACGACGTGGTCACCTTCGACCCGCGGGGCGTCGGCAGGTCCTCTCCGGTCGGCTGCGGCCTGGACACGGACGACCGGACCACGCAGCTGACCGGCGGGAACGGGGACCTCGGCGACCCGAAGGTCGTCCGCGAGAAGCTCACGGCGTGGCAGCGGACGGCCGCCGAGTGCGCCCGGCGCTCGGGCCCGGTCCTGGCGCACATGGGCACTGTCGACGCCGCCCGGGACCTGGACGTGATCCGTCAGGCGCTCGGCGACGACCGGCTCGACTACCTGGGCTTCTCCTACGGCACCCGGCTCGGCTCGGTGTACGCGGCGCTGTTCCCCGGCAAGGTCGGAAGGATGGCCCTCGACGGGGTCGACACACTGACCGAGCCGTTGACGGAGCAGGGGCTGGTCGCCGCCGAGGCGCAGCAGACGGCGCTCGACGACTTCCTCGACTGGTGTGTGCGGGACGTCGCCTGCCCGTGGGGCGACGACCGCCGCGCGGCCGGCGACCAGGTCGTGCGGCTCGTCCGCTCGCTCGACGCGAACCCGGTGCCGAACAGGTTCGGCGGCAGGCTGTCCGGCCAGGACCTCGCCAGGGCGATCGGACAGGCGCTCTACAGCAAGCGGTTGTGGCCCTCCCTGCAACGGGCGATCGCCTCCCTGCTGGAGGACGGCGACACGCACGGCGTCGAGGCCTTCTCCGCCGGTGGCGGCACCCTGCCGGGACGGCCGAGTGCGCCGCGTCCCGCGGACGGCGGGCTGGCCGGCTCCGCCGAGATACCGCCGGACAACCAGCCCGCCGCGACCATGGCGGTCAACTGCGCCGACGACCCCGACCGGCCCGGCGCCGCGCGGCTCACCAGGGACCTCGGCCGGCTGAGCGCCGAGTACGAGCAGGCCTCGCCCGTCTTCGGCCGTGCCCGGCTGAGCGAGCTGCTGATGTGCTACGGCCGCCCCAAGGGCACCGACTTCATCCGCGAGAAGGTGAGGAACGTCGACACGGCGAAGATGCTGCTGGTCGGCACCCGCGGCGACCCGGCGACCCCGTACCGCTGGACGCTGGAGACGGCGCGGCGGCTCGGCCCGTCGGCCGTGGTGCTCGACAACAGGGCCGACGGGCACACCGGGTACCTGTCCTCCCGGTGCGTGCACAAGAAGGTGAACGACTTCCTGCTGTACGGCTCCCTGCCGGCCGACGGCAGCTCCTGCGGTGCGGACCGGGAGCCGGACGGGAGCGGCTGACCGGGCTCAGCCGGTGACGATCTGCGGACGGTACAGGTCCAGCCAGACGGCCAGATCGAGGATCCGCTCCAGACCGCGTCGCGCCGCCTGGTCGCCGCCCAGGGGGGTGTCGCGGTGCGCGAGGCGGCGCAGCCGCTCCGGGTCCACGAGGTCGAAGACCGGGTGCCCCGGCCGGCCGAGCAGGTCCTTGGCGTGGTCCTGGAGGGCGAGGGCGTACTTGGGGTCCTGGGTGGACGGGTAGGGGCTCTTGACCCTGTCGTACACGGACTTGGGCAGCAGGTCGGCGGTCGCCTCCCGCAGCAGGCTCTTCTCCCGGCCGTCGAAGGACTTCAGGGCCCAGGGCGCGTTGTAGACGTACTCGACCAGGCGGTGGTCGCAGTAGGGGACGCGGACCTCCAGTCCGACCGCCATGCTCATCCGGTCCTTGCGGTCGAGCAGGGCCCGGACGAAGCGGGTCAGGTGGAGGTGGCAGACCTGCCGCATCCGGAACTCGAAGTCGCTCTCGCCGTCGAGGCGGCTGACGGCGCCGACGGCGGCGCGGTAGCCGTCGGCGACGTAGGCGCGCAGGTCGAGGGCCCGGGCGAGGCCGGGGCGCAGGACACCGGCGTCGTCGCCGAAGTCGCGCGGGAAACGCACCAGCCAGGGGAAGGTGTCGGCGCGGCGCGCCTCCTCGTCGAAGAAGTGCTGATAGCCGCCGAAGACCTCGTCGGCGGACTCGCCGGACAGGGCGACGGTGGAGTGGTCCCGGATGCTGCGGAACAGCAGGTACAGGGAGGAGTCCATGTCGCCGAAGCCCATCGGCAGGTCGCGGGCGCGGACCACCTTCCGGCGGATCTCCGGGTCGGCGAGGGTGTGCGCGTCGAGCACGATGTCCTGGTGGTCGGTGTCGGCGGCGCGCGCCACATCGTGCACGAACGGCGTGTCGGGGGTGGCGCGCAGGTCGTCGGCGACGAAGTGGTCGCTCTGCCCGACGAAGTCGACGGCGAAGCTGCGCACCTTCTCGCCCTGCTCGGCCAGCCGGCGGGCG
This sequence comes from Streptomyces sp. NPDC001292, assembly GCF_042896465.1. Lineage (NCBI taxonomy): Bacteria > Bacillati > Actinomycetota > Actinomycetes > Kitasatosporales > Streptomycetaceae > Streptomyces > Streptomyces sp. NPDC001292. The sequence continues at coordinate 180,922 of NZ_JBIAXG010000008.1, read as the reverse complement.
GCCAGCGCGGTCATGGCGGAGGAGTCCAGGCCGCCGGAGAGCAGGGTGCAGCGGGGCACGTCGGCGACGAGCTGGCGGCGCACGATGTCGTCCAGGAGGGTGCGGACGGTGGCGACGGTGGTCTCGCGGTCGTCGGGATGGGGCAGGGTCCGCAGCCGCCAGTAGACGCGGGTGCGCAGGCCGGTGCGGCCGACGGTGACGACGGTTCCGGGCTCGACCTCGCGCATGCCGTCCCAGACGGCGTGGCCCGGGGTCTTGACGAAGGTGAACAGCTCGCGCAGGCCGTCCAGGGCGACCCGGGGGCGGACCATGGGGTGGGCGAGGATCGCCTTGGGCTCGGAGCCGAAGAGGACGCCGTCGGGGGTGGGCTGGTAGTAGAAGGGCTTGATGCCCATCCGGTCGCGGATCATGACGAGTTCGTCGTGGCGGCCGTCCCAGATCGCGAAGGCGTACATGCCGTTGAGGCGTTCGGCCACGGCGTCGCCCCACTCCAGGTAGCCGCGCAGGACGACCTCGGTGTCGGAGTCGGTGGTGAAGCGGTGGCCGCGGGCGGCCAGTTCGGCGCGCAGCCCGGTGAAGTTGTAGGTCTCGCCGGAGTAGACGAGCGCAACCGTGCCGTCCGGGGTCCCGGCGGTCATCGGCTGGCGGCCGCCGGGCAGGTCGATGATCGCGAGCCTGCGGTGCCCCAGGGCCGCGGGCCCCTCCGCCCAGGTGCCGCGGTCGTCGGGACCCCGGCAGGCCATCGTCTCGGTCATGGCACGCAAGGTCGCGGCCTCGGCGCACAGGTCGCGGTCGTAGGAGACCCAGCCGGTGATGCCGCACATCCGCCACCTCCTGCTCCCCGGCCCGCCGGAGGGGATCGCTCCCCTGCCCGAAGGCGGGGGTGAGCGCCCGACGCCCGGGCGAACCAGTTGTATTGAGCATCTACATGACGAGCGTGCGCCACCGGGGCGGGGCGGTCAACGCGTCCTTCACCCGGTTGCCACGGTGGCCCGCCCGTTGCGGCCGCACTTTGCTCCCGGAACATCACGGAAAGGGCGTCCCATCTGGGGCGGAGCGCCGGGAACCGGCCAAGGGCAAAGACTTCTCCAATGTCCGCGCACCGGGCCTCGCCGACCCGGGCGGCCCGCACGCCGGACGGTCTCGGACGGGGCACGCAACGGTCTCGGGCGGGCACGCGGCACGGCGTGCGGCACCTCGGGCGCCGTACCAGCGAAAGGCCCCGCGCGCCAGCCGAGTTGCCCCGAATGCCTGAAGTGCGAATCGGACCTATCGTGCTGTCATGGAGCACGAGCTGAGTCCCTCGATACTCACCGAGCTGCGGCGTCCGCGCCCCTACCCGGCGGTGTCGGTGCTGACGCCGACGCACCGCCGCGAGCCCGACAACGCACAGGATCCGGTCCGGCTGCGCAACGTCGTGGCCGAGGCCAAGAGGCAACTGGAGACCAACCCGCAGGTCACCCGGGAGCAACGCCACGACGTCGTCCGGCAGCTCGACCAGGCCCTCGCCGAGGTCGATCTGACGTACGCCGAGGACGGGCTGGCGATCTTCGCCGCTCCGGGCGAGCACCAGGTGTGGTCGCTGACCCGTACCGTTCCGGAGCGCGTGGTCCTCTCGGACACCTTCCTGACCCGCAACCTGGTCTCCGCGCGGACCGCCGAACGCCCGTTCTGGGTCCTGGCCGTCTCCGCGGACCGCGTGACGCTGTGGAGCGGCGGCGTCGACCGCGTCACGGAGGACCACACCGGCGGCTTCCCGCTGACCAGGAAACTCGTCGAGAACTTCGACGCCGAACGCCGGATGCAGATCGGCGACGAGCCGAGCACGTTCCGGGACCAGAGCACCCGGCAGTTCCTGCGCGAGGCGGACACCGCGATGAGCGCGGTCCTGCGCGAGCATCCGCGCCGGCTGTACATCACGGGCGAGCCGGCCGCGCTGTCCGCCCTGGAGGAGGTCGGCAGCGTCGCCAAGTGCGCGGTGCCCGTCCAGCACGGCGGTCTGGCGCACGCCACCCCCGAGACCGTCTGGCGGGCGATCGGGCCCCTGCACGACGAGGAGACGCGGGGCGACACCGAGGCGGTGGCCCGCGAACTGGAGGGGGCCCGCGGACGCAAGGAGTACGCGGCCGGTGTCGACGAGGTCTGGCAGACCGCGCAGGAGGGCCGCATCCGGCTGCTGGCCGTCGAGGAGAACTACCGCGTCACGGTGCGCGACTCCGTCGGCGGCCATCTGGTTCCTGCGGAGAGCGACGAACCGGGCGCCCGCGAGGACATCGTGGACGAGATCGTCGAGCAGTGCCTGGAGACGGGCGCCGACGTGCGCTTCGTCCCCGACGGCACCCTGGGCGACGCGCAGGGGATCGCCGGAGTGCTGCGCTACTGACGCCGGACGCGGGCGCGGCCGCGGCCGCGCCGGACACCGGGCCCCCCTCCGGGGAGGCCGACGCGGCGGGCCGCCCGGTCAGACCGTGCCGAACAGGGTGCTCAGGCCGCGGTCGACGGCCGCACCGAGGTCCTCCTGACCGGCCGCGACCACGGCGTAGCTGCGCAGCAGGAAGCGGCGCAGCGCCGGGGTGTCGAACTGCAGCAGGGCCAGACCCGAGGGCGAGTGCAGCTCCAGCACCGTACGGGACCCCCCGCACGGCCACAGATGCACGTCCCCGGCCCCGGCCTGCCCCTCGAGCCCTTCCTCCAGCAGAGCGCGGGCGAAGGTCCACGAGACCGCCTCGCCGTCGAGGGAGGCCTCGGGCGGGAAGTCCACGTGTACGGCCAGCGGGTCGGTGGAGACGTAGCGCAGGGTGGCGGGCACGGGGAGTTCCCACCCGTCCGCGGTGATCAGACGGGCGCGGGCGGTCTGCTCGAGGGTGGTGTCCATGATCGGTCTCCGCTGCGGGTCGTAAGGTCGGCCGGTTGCGCCGTTGTCCTTAGGAGCCCGCAGGAGCCGCTCGCATTACGCATGACCGCCCACCAATCCGTGTGACCTGCGTCACTCCTGCCGCGATCGATGGCGGGCGGTCCGCCGAGGGGAACACGCGGTCGCGGAACGCAAGCTTGAACGTCCGGGCGCCACCGCCGGCCGACCGTCAAATCACGTACCTCGTCTACGCCTCGGCCGCCGGGGCGGCTACGCCAAAAGTGCCGGTCAGCCGCCCGGGAAGGACTGTGGCATATGCCGGATGCACCCTCGCGTCGCGTCTTGCCAAATCCCTTACGGGGCGCCGCCGGCTGTGCAAGAGTCATAGCGGTCCTTCCCGCCGCCTCGGCCGTACCGTTCCCGCATCGGAGTGCGCCATGCCGCCTCACGTCTTCGCGGACCGCTCCCCCGCCCAGCCACCAGGGGGCGGCCCGGTCGACGCGCTGATATCGCAGGCGCGCCGGCTCAGGGGCCAGGTGGACGCCGTACGGCGGGACGCGCGGGGCGACGCCTCGGATCCACGGGGCCGATGGGAGCGTGCGCTGTGCGAGCTGGCGCTGCACCAACTCAACGATCTGGACGAGCACTTGACGCAGTTGCGGGACGGCCCGCCGCCGCTGCCCGCGATACCGTCGGCCGAGCCCTGCGCACCGGCCGCGCCACCGCGCGGCTCGCTGCTCAGCCGTGTCGGCAGCGCCGAGTGGAACCTGCTGACGGACGAGGCCGCCTGGTCGGGCGAACTGTTCCAGATCCTCGGCCGCGACCCCGCCGTTCCCCCGCTCACCCTCGACGAACTGCCCTCCGTGGTGCTGGACGAGGACCGGCCCCGGCTGACCGCCATGGTCACCGACTGCCTGGTCGACGCCAAGCCGATCGACGGGGAGTTCCGCATCGTGCGGCCCGACGGAGCCGTCCGCGCGGTGCACATGATGGGCGAGCCCGTGCTCGACGCCGACGGCGGCACCGCCTCGATGTGGGCGGTGCTGCGAGACGTCAGCGAGCTGCGGCTCAGTCAGTCGGCGGTGCGCGAGACCCGTGACTCGCTGCACCGCCAACGGCATCGCGCGCAGACCGAGCACCGGCTCGCGGTCGAGCTGCAGGAAGCCGTGCTCCCCCCGTGGCGCGGCTCCCTGCGGCTCCCGCGCCGGGGCCGCCCGAGGCTCGACCTGGCCGCCCACTACCTGCCGTCCTCCACCGGCACACCGATCGGGGGCGACTGGTACGACGCGCTGGAGCTGGCCGACGGCGACATCCTGCTCAGCGTCGGGGGACTCACCGGCCGCGGGCCGGGCGTGACCTCGGGCATGGCGATGCTGCTGGGCGCCCTGCGCGGCATGGCGATGGCAAGGGCCCGGCCGGGACAGCTGATGACCTGGCTCAACCAGTTGCTGGACACCACCGTCCAGCCGGCCCTGGGCAGCACCGTCTGCTGCCACTACCGGCCCGCCACCCGCACCCTCACCTGGGCACGGGCAGGACACCCCGCCCCGCTGCTGTTCCGCGGCGGGACGGGGCGGATCCTGGACACCCCGGACGGCGTCCTGCTCGGCGCCACTGCGGGAGCCTCCTACGGGCAGGCCGAGGAGACCCTGGAGCCGGGCGACCTGCTCCTGCTGCACACCGACGGACTGGTGCCGCGACGGGAGTCCCCCCGCTCGAGCGCGGCCGAGAGTGCGAGAGGAACGGCCACCGCACACCGCCTGCTCGACCTCGCCCCGCGGTTCACCGAGGCGCGCGGCGCGCAGGAGTGCGTACGGACGGTCGTGGAGGAGTTCGGCGGTACCGGGCGCGACGAAGACGCCTGCGTGCTGGTCGCCCGAGTGACGTCGTAGCCCGCTTCGTCGTAGCCCGCGTACGGAACCCGTAGCCTACGCCGGTGCGCTGCCGGCGTTCCTGCCCTTCGGCTTCGGCAGGGCGAGCCGGATCTCCTCCCTCAACTCGCCGACCTTCGGATAGGTGGCGTACTCGGCGGTGAGCCGGTACATCTCGCGCAGCCGGTCCCAGGTGCGGCGGGAGGAGTTCGATCCCATCGCCATCAGGGCCAACCGTGCGTACCGGTCCGCCTGTTCGGGGTCGTCCGCGATGAAGCAGGCGGAGGCCATGGACAGATGGTCGAAGATCTTCGACCGCTCGCGCCCGTCGACCCGCAAGGTCAGCGCCTTCTCCGCGTAGTGCTGGGCGTGCACGGCCGCGCCCGGGTCGTGCTCCGCCAGCGTGCGGTACGCGAGCGCCTGCATGCCGTACAGGTCCTCGTCCTTGAAGGTCTGCATCCAGTCGAGCGGCTCCGCGTCGCCGCGGTCGGAGACGAAGAGGTTCTCCGCCTGTCCGAGGGTGCGGCGCATCGCCTGGCCCTTGCCCATCGAGGCCTGCGCCCAGGCCTCGATGGTGTGGAACATCGCCTTGGTGCGCGGCTGGAGGCGGTCGCCCGCACCGGAGTGGGCGAGTTTCATCAGGTCCAGCGCGTCGTCGGGCCGCCCCAGGTGCACCATCTGGCGCGCCGCGCGGGACAGCGCCTCTCCGGCGCGCGGCCGGTCGCCACCCTCCCTCGCGGCGTGGGCGGCGATGACGAAGTACTTCTGGGCGGTGGGTTCCAGGCCGACGTCGTGGGACATCCAGCCGGCGAGGACGGCGAGGTTGGCGGCGACGCCCCACAGGCGCCGCTGGAGGTGGGGTGGATGGCGGTAGGCGAGCATGCCGCCCACCTCGTTGAGCTGGCCGACCACCGCCTTGCGTTGCAGCCCGCCGCCCCGGGCCGCGTCCCAGGCTCGGAAAACCTCCACCGAGCGTTCGAGTTCCTCGATCTCCTGCGACCCGATGGGGGCGGCGTCGTAGCGGTCGAACCCAGCGGGGGCGGCGTGCAGGGGATGGTCGAGGGCGGGAGTGTCGGCCTTGAGTGTCGGATCGGATTGCAGCCAGTCGTGCATGGCGCTGCTGAGTGCGGAGCCCGCGGCGAGCGCGGCGCCCGCGCCCACCAAGCCGCGTCGGTTGAGCATGAGGTCCATTCCCGTGAATTCGGTGAGGACCGCGGCGGTCCGCTCGGGCGCCCACGGCACTCCGTCGGGATGTTCCGCACTCCCGTCGCCCTGCCGTTTCCCTGTACGCCCGTGCCGCACCAGACCTAGGTCCTCGATGGTCACGACACGGCCGAGACGCTCGGTGAACAGGGCCGCCAGCACTCGCGGCACGGGATCGCGCGGGATCTCTCCCATGTCGATCCAGCGCCGCACCCGAGAGGTGTCGGTCGCCAGCTGGGGGTGGCCCATGGCCGCCGCCTGCCGGTTGACCAGCCTCGCGAGTTCCCCTTTGGACCAGCCGGCCAGGCCGAACAGGTCCGCGAGACGGGTGTTGGGTTGTCCTGTCACGTCAAGCCCCCAGGTACTCGGCTGAGTTGACAGTAGACCCGCCGCGACTTGCCGGGCGACTATTCGCCAGGGTTCGCCAGGGTGCGCCAGATGGTGTGCCAGTGCGCACCGGGTGTCAGGTAGGAACGCGCCACCCCGACCCGGTCGCCGAGGGACATTCCCCAGGGTGCACCCGGGCGCCCGGGCCGGGAGCGCGCTGAAGCAGCAGGCACACGAAGGGATCGGTCCCGCCACATGTACGCAGCATCGTCCTCCGTGTCCGCCCCTCCCCGGTCGCTGCGTGCCCGCCCGGGCGCCGGCGGCCCCTACCTCGACCCCGTGCGTCCGGCGGCCCCCGCCCTCGGTGCGGGCCGGACGCGGTACGCCGTGGGGTCCGGCACGCGACCGCTCAGCGGGAGACTCGACTTGTCCGGCCCTCAGGGCGCGCAACTGCGCACGGCGATCGCCTCGGTGCACCGGATCTGCCCGGAGTTCTCTCCGGTGCAGGTGCTGCGCCGCAGCGGGCGGTCCGTGCTCCTGGTCGGCACGATCGGGCGCAGCACGGCTGTCGCCAAGTGTTTACTCGACCACTCCCCCGCGTGGGCGGAGCGCTACCGGCACGAAATAGCCGCATACCGCTCGTTCGTCCGGCACCGGCCACCGGTCCGCGTGCCCCGGCTGATCGCGGCGGACCCGGACAACTGCACGCTGGTCATCGAACGGACGCCGGGACGGGTGGCCGCTCTGCAGCGGCACCCGGCGCAGGCCCCGCCGCGGGCGGACATCGGGGCGGCCCTGGGCGCGATCTGCCGGCTGAACGCCTGGCGGCCGCCGGCGGGCACGTTCGACGCCCCGCTGGACTATGCCGCCCGTATCTCCCGTTACCACGAGCTGGGTCTGCTCACCGACCGGGACCTGGGTGACCTGCAGAAGCTGCTGCACGGCATCGCGCTCGCCGCCGGCCGGCAGGGCATGGGCCAGTTCTGCCACGGCGACGCGCTGCTCGCCAACGTCCTGCTCTCGCCGGCCGGTCCCGTGCTGGTGGACTGGGAGCACGCGGGCTGGTACCTGCCGGGCTACGACCTGGCGACGCTGTGGTCGGTGCTCGGGGACGCGCCGGTGGCGCGGCGGCAGATCAGCCAGATCGCCCAGTCGGCGGGCCCGGCCGCGCGGGACGCGTTCCTGGTGAACCTGATGCTCGTACTCACCCGTGAGATCCGCACGTACGAGACGGCCGTGCAGCGCTCCATGCACGATACGGCCCCGGCGGCACCGGGCACGGCCCACCCGGGTGCTGCGCCGTCCGGCGAGGAACAGCGGCTGCTGCTGCGGCGGCTCCACGACGACTGCCAGCTGGCCCGCCGGGCCGTACGCGCAGCCGTCGGCACTCGCTGACGGGGACAACGGTCCGCGGCGCACCCTCCGACTGGGGTGCCCGCGGTCCTTTGTCCTGCCCGCCCTTGCCTAGCCCTCGTTCAGCTCTTTCGGAGTAGTGGCCGCAGGGGCCATTGGTGTAAGCCACTGACGCCGCGCAGGCCTTGAGGGCGCCGTGCCGAAACTCGCCGAGATGCCGCTTGACATGGGGAATCGCCTTGCTGTGCGCATGATTGACGGATCGTCGGACAGCCGGTACCACTGATCCACGCCGGCCCTGCACGCCCCGCTACGCCCGAGCGCCCCAGGAGGCTGCATTGCGAGGATCCGCCACCGACCCCAGAGCGATGCCGGGACGCAGAAGCGCGCGCAGCGCGGCGGGTGTCGTCGCCTCGGCGGCGCTGCTGCTGCCGCTGCTGGGCGGCACCCCGTCCGCGGGCGCCGCCACGGACGACACCGGCCGGTTGCAGCGGGCGTTCGCGTCCGCGTCCGCCGAGTACCACGTGCCGCTCAGCGTCCTGCTGGGCGTGTCCTATCTGCAGTCGCGCTGGGACGGGCACGGCGGCGCCCCGAGCGTGACCGGCGGCTACGGGCCGATGCACCTGACCGACGCGCGCACCGCGCTCGCCGGGGCCCCGCACCACGGCGGGGGCACGGAGGACGCGCGCGGGGACGACGCGCGGGCGCCCCTGCACCCCGAGGCGAAGGTGCCGGAGAACTCCGCCCTGCCCGTCCGGCTGAAGACGCTGACCAAGGCGGCGGAGCTGACCGGGATCCCCGCCGCGCGGCTGCGTGAGGACGACTCGGCGAACATCGCGGGCGGCGCGGCCCTGCTGGCGGCCGCCCAGAAGAAGCTCGGCGAACCGCTGAGCACGGATCCGGCCGACTGGTACGGCGCGGTGGCCCGGTTCTCCGGCGCGGACGACAGCGCGGCGGCGGCCTACGCCGACGACGTGTACCGCGTGATCCGCTCCGGCGAGCGGCGCACCACCGATTCGGGCCAGCGGGTCGTCCTGGCCGCGCGGCCCGGCGTCGCCCCCCGCACCGCCCAGCTGACGCGGACGGCCCTGCCGTACCGCTCGGCGGAGGGTACGGAGTGCCCGGCCTCGGTGTCCTGCGAGTGGGTTCCGGCGCCGTACGAGGAGTTCGGCGACGACTACGGCAACCACGACCTGGGCGACCGGCCGAAGGCGCAGTCCATCCGGTACATCGTCATCCATGACACGGAGGGCCGCTGGGACGGCGTCCTCAACCTGGTCCAGGACCCGACCTATGTGTCCTGGAACTACACGCTGCGCTCCACCGACGGGCAGATCGCCCAGCATGTGAAGGCCAAGGACGTGGCCTGGCACGCGGGGAACTGGTACGTCAACGCCAAGTCGATCGGCCTGGAGCACGAGGGCTTCCTCGCCTCGCCGGACGCCTGGTACACGGAGGCGATGTACCGGTCCTCGGCGCGGCTGGTGAAGTACCTCGCGGAGAAGTACGGCATCCCGCTGGACCGGCAGCACATCCTCGGCCACGACACCGTGCCGGGGCCGACCACCTCGTACATCGACGACATGCACACCGACCCGGGCCCGTACTGGGACTGGCGGCACTACTTCGACCTGCTGGACCGCCCGTTCGAGCCGTCCACGGGCAAGAACGGCGGGCTGGTGACGATCCGCCCCGACTACGCGGCCAACCGGCCCGAGTACACGGGCTGCGTCACCGTCGGCGAGCCGTGCTCGCCGCACGGCTCCAGCGAGGTGCGGCTGTACTCGCAGCCCGACACCTCCTCGCCGCTGATCAAGGACATCGGCCTCAGGCCGGACGGCAGCTCCTCGACGATCGACGTGAACGACGTGGCCTCCCGGGTGGAGACCGGACAGCAGTTCGCGGTCGCCGAGCGGCAGGGCGACTGGACGGCGATCTGGTACCTGGGCCAGAAGGCCTGGTTCCAGAACCCGGCGAAGCAGCCGACGGCGGTGCACGCGGCCGGTACGGTGGTGACGCCGAAGGCCGGGCTGGACAGCGTGCCGGTGTACGGCAGGGCGTACCCGGAGGCGGGGGCCTATCCGGCGGGCGTGCCCGTCCAGGCCGTGTCGCCGCTGCCGTACAAGCTGCTCGCGGGCCAGAAGTACGTGGTGGGCGACCTGCAACCGGGTGAGTACTACTACTCGGCGACCTTCACCACGGACTCGCACCGGGTGGTGGTCGGCAAGGACATGTACTACCAGATCCAGTTCGGCCACCGGGTGGCGTTCGTGCGGGCCGCGGACGTACGGGTGGAGCCGTCGTCCCGGTAGCGGGCCGCGGTCGTACGAGCACGTGAGGGGCCGGTCCCGCGGGGGCCGGCCCATTCGCGCGGCGGCCGGTCAGCCCTGGTGGAACAGCTCGGCGGGCAGCGGCTTGAGCAGGGCGTACAGGTCGTCGGTGATCGGCCGGTCCCAGGCGGCGATGGTGACCAGGACGCCGTCGCTGCGGTCGAACTGCACGCAGGAGATACGGCTCTCGGAGAGCCTCAGCCGGCGCACGATCAGGAGGTTGTCACCCTGGAGCACCGGCATGTCCTCGCTGCCGACGACGGTGACCTCCTCGTCGTTCTCCAGGGCCAGCAGCAGTTGTGCCACCTCGAAGGGCACCTCGCCCTCGGCGACCTCGCGGGCGGCCGAGCCCTCGGGCAGATTGCCGATGATCATCGCGGTGCCGCGGCCGCCGAACAGGTCGTAGCGCAGGAACACGCCCTGGCAGGTGCCGTCGGGCGCGGGCAGCAGACCGGCGCCCAGGTTGCCGGGCCAGTCGCCCGGATCCATGGCCAGGACGTCGAAGTCGGGCCCGGCGGGCGTGGCGTTGCGGCGGCGGAGGAACGACATGCCGCCATGGTACGTGCCCCGGCCTGCGGCGTGGTGTGCGGGCGGCCACTGACCGGAGGTGGAATCACCCGGTGCCGTGCACGCGGTGCCGCTCGTGGTGGCGGGCGCGCCGCGGCTGCCCGTGGGGTCCGGTCGAGAAGGCGATCAGCGGCGTGGACGAGCGGTGCGCGGGGACGGCGGCGCGCAGGTCGCGGACGGTGGCCGTCGCCGGTACGGCGTTCGAGGGGGCGGGTGCCCGGTCGCTCAGTGCGATGTTCCCGGGCCGGTCGCCGGCGGTGCCACCTCGGCCGTCGTGACGGAGGGTGTCGGGGGCGAGGCCGGGACCGAGCCGCGCGTCCCGGCCCGGCCGGTCCAGCATCGTGCGCACTCGGGAGAGCCGGTCACTGTGACCCGGCCACCAGCCGAGTACGTCGACCTGCCGTAACCCCCGAGCGACCGTCGTCACTCCTCCGGCGGCGACGGGGGGATCACCGCGATCGGGCTCGCCGCGTGCAGCAGGACGGCCTGGGTGACGGAGCCCATCATGCGGGCCGGGGCCAGCAGGCGGCGGCGATGGCGGCCGACCACGACCAGCTCCGCGTCCCGGGATGCGGCGACCAGCAGACCGGCCGCGTCGCCGGGCGCCACGTGGGGCTCGGTGAACACGTCGGGGTGGCGGGCGCGGTGCGGGCCGAGGAAGCCCTCGATCCGGGCCCGGGTCTCGCTCTCCACGGCGTCCTGGTCGACCATGAGCGTGGTGACCTCCGCCGGGGCCGCCCAGGCCGGAGGCGGCCACGGGTAGGCGGCGACCACCTGGAGGCCGGCCCCGCGCAGGGCGGCCTCCGTGAAGGCGAAGCCGAGCACGGCCTCGTCGGGGCTGTCGACGTTGACGCCGACGACCACCCGTGGCCCCGGGCCGGCCGTCGTCTCGCCGTGGACCTCGCGGCCGGGGCGGGGCACCACGACGACCGGGCACTCGGCGTCGCGGGCCGCGGCCAGGCTGCTGGAGCCGAGCAGCAGGCTGGCGAAGCCGCCGCGCCCCCGTGAGCCGAGGATCAACAGCTGGGCGGTGGAGCCGAGTTCGGGCAGCAGGGCGCCCGGAAACCCGTCCAGCCCGGCGTACTCCACCTCCGTCCCGCGGGTGCGCTCGCCGAGGTGGGCGCGTGCCTGGTCGAGCACCGGATCGCCGTCGTCCCCGGGCGGTCCGGCGACGAGGACGTCGGGCTGGGTCCAGGCCGCGTACTGCCGGACGTGGACCGCCCGCAGGGGCGCCCGGCGGCGCCGGGCGGCGTCGAGGGCCCAGTCCAGGGCGCGCAGGCTGTCGTCGGAGCCGTCGACGGCGGCGACGACCGGTGGGGTGCTCATGAGTTCCTCTCCTCCGGACGGAGACCTCCTCGCGGGCCCGGCGTCGCTCGGCCGCCGGCCCCGGCGGGGCTTTCAAGGTCCCTTGTCCCCGAACGCGAGGGGAACACCCCCGATCGGCGTCCGGTCAGGTGAGGTCGAACTCCCCCTGCCGCGCTCCTGACATGAACGCGCCCCACTCCGCGGGGGTGAAGATCAGGGAAGGGCTTTCCGGGCGGCCGCCGTTGCGCATCGCGATGAAGCCCTCGACGAAGGCGATCTGGACATCTCCCAGGCCGCCGCTGCTGGACTGCCACTGCGCGCTGCTGAGATCCAGTTCCGGCTTGTCCCATCCCGCGAGCGGGTGCTGCTGGACAGTGCTCTCGGCCACGTCCGTGCTCCTCCCCAATCGTCGTCCGCGGGTCAGCCTAGCGATCGAGTCCCGGCGTCAACAGGCCACCTGAGGGGACTTTTCACCAGGTGCGTCAAGCCCCGTGCGGGAGCCGTGTGCGGATGTGCAGGTGGCCGTCGAGCGGGTAGTCGGGCGGTGCCGCCGGCAGGAGCCCGGCCTGCCCGTACCCGCGTTTCCGCGCGACCGGCAGGAGGCGGTGTTGTCCACCTGGTGCACTGGCTCCAGCCGGTTCAGCCCCCGGTACCCGAACATGGCGAAGGCCCAGTCGGTCAGCGCCAGCAGGGCCCGGGGCGCCACTCCCCTGCCGCGCGCGCTCCGCGGTCCAGTAGCCCACCTCGGCGGACGGGGCACCGGGACGGACGCTCTTGACGACGGCGTGGCCCACCAGCCTCTCGTGCCCCTCTGGTTCCTCTAGCCCCCCGAGCCCCCGGGCCTCGAGGACGGCGAACGCGAAGCGCTCCCCGTCTCCCAGTCCCGTTGCCGCTCCCGGATCCACCGGGCCGCGCCGGTCTCGTCGTCCACGGCCGGAGCCGTCCAGCGGCGCAGGCAGTCGTCCCGGTACGCCTCGACCAGGTGGGCGGCGTCCGCCGCGACCCGGGGGCGCAGGACAAGCGCGGGGGCGCTCGGGGTGGCCTCCGCCGACGGGTACGCCGTCACAGCGCACCGAACCGGTCGCGCAGTTCCCTCTTGAGGATCTTCCCGCTGGCGTTGCGCGGCAGTTCGTCCACGAAAATCACCTTCTTGGGGGCCTTGAACGACGCCAGCTTCTCACGGACGTGCGCGATCAGGGCGGCCTCGGTGACCTCGCCGCTGGGGACGACGAACGCGGTGACGGCCTCGATCCACCGCTCGTCGGGGAGGCCGACCACGGCCGCCTCGGCGACCCGCGGGTGAGCGTACAGAACGTCCTCGACCTGGCGGGAAGCCACCAGTACGCCACCGGAGTTGATGACGTCCTTCACCCGGTCGACGACCGTGTAGTAGCCGTGCGGGTCGCGCACGGCGAGGTCGCCGGAGCGGAACCAGCCCTCGCGGAACGCCTCCGCGGTCTCCTCGGGCCTGTCCCAGTAGCCCTCGCACAACTGCGGTGAGCGGTAGACGACTTCGCCGGCTGTGCCGTCGGGCACGTCCTTGCCGTCCTCGTCGACGACGCGGGCGTCCACGAAGAGCACCGGCCGGCCGCAGGAGTCCATGCGGTCCTTGTGCTCGTCGGGCCCGAGCACCATGGCCAGCGGGCCGATCTCGCTCTGGCCGAAGCAGTTGTAGAAGGCGAGTTGCGGCAGGCGCTCCCGGAGGCGCTCCAGGACCGGCACCGGCATGACCGACGCGCCGTAGTACGCCTTGCGCAGTCCGCCGAGGTCGCGGGCGGCGAAGTCGGGGCGGTTGGCCAGCCCGATCCAGACCGTGGGCGGGGCGAACAGGCTGTCCGCGCGTCCGGCCTCGACCAGGTCGAGGATCCGGTCGCCGTCGGGCGCGTCGAGGACGATGTTCGTCGCGCCGACGGCGAGGTACGGCAGCAGGAACACGTGCATCTGCGCCGAGTGGTAGAGGGGCAGCGCGTGGACGGGGCGGTCCCCCGCGCTGAGGTCGAGCGCGGTGATCGCGCTCAGGTACTCGTGGACCAGCGCCCGGTGGGTCATCATCGCGCCCTTGGGCAGGGCGGTGGTGCCCGAGGTGTACAGCAGCTGCACGAGGTCCTCGGAGCGCGGCTCGGGGCCGTCGTACGGCGGCGTGGACGGCAGCCGGGCGAGCAGCGAGTCGCCCGCGTCGCGCAGCGGCAATGCCCTTGCGGCGGCAGGGAGCCGTCCGGCCAGGTCCGGGTCGGTGAGGACCAGGGCGCTGCCCGACTGGCCGACGATGTGGGCGAGGTCGTCGCCGGTGAGGTTCTGGTTGACGGGCACGTGCACCAGGCCCGCGCGGGCGCAGGCGAGGAAGCCGATCAGGTAGGCGTCCGAGTTGTGGCCGTAGGCGCCGACGCGGTCGCCTGGGGCGAGGCCCTGACCGAGCAGGACGTTCGCCGCGCGGGAGACGGCGTCGTCGAGTTCGGCGTAGGTCCAGGAGCGCTCGCCGTACTCGACGGCGACGCGTGCCGGGGTGCGCCGGGCGCTGCGCCGCAGAACTCCGTCGACCGTGCTGCCGTGTCCAGGCGTCATGACAGACGATCCTCGGTCCGGCGCGGCGGGAGGTCAAGAACCTCTGGGAACACCGCCCGTCCGGCCGGGTTGACGCCCCGTCAGATCTTTTGGGGTGCGCACGCACCGTTGACACAGCCCCCGCCTGACACGAAAGTTTCACCGCACACGACCATCCCCGAAAGATACTTTCAGACGGTGGGCGGGAGGCCTCATGACGACCGACGACGCGGCAGGCAGAGCAGCAGGCGGGCTGACCCGCCGCCAACTGGGCCTGAGAACAATGGCGTTGGGCGGGGCTGTCGCGCTCGCGGCGCTGCCCGCGGGCCCGGCCGCCGCCGCGCCGGCGAACGGCGACCCAACCCTGCGGTACGGATCCCCCGAGCGGGCCGGTCTGCTCGCCGCACCCCTGCGTCAACTCGTCGAAGACGCCGAGGCGTTCCTCGGTCCATCCCCCAAGCACCCCTGGTACGCGGGTGCCGTGCTGCTCGCCGGGCGCGGCGGGACCGTGGCGCTGCACGAGCCGATCGGCATGGCGGTGCGCTACTCGGCGTACGACGAGAAGACCGACACCGCGGTGGAGTTCCCGGCGGACCGGCAGATCCCGATGACCCGGGACACCGTCTTCGACCTGGCCTCGGTCTCCAAGCTGTTCACCTCGATGCTCGCGGTGCAGCAGCTCGAACGGGGCACGCTGGAACTGGAGGGCAAGGTCGCGTCCTACCTCCCGGACTTCGGGCGCGCGGGCAAGCAGGACGTCACCATCCGACAACTCCTCACCCACACCTCGGGATTCCGGGCCTGGATCCCGCTGTACAACGCGCCGACGTACGAGCGGAAACTGGAGCTCGTCTGGAACGAGGCGCCGATCAACCCGCCCGGCACCGCGTACCTGTACTCGGACCTGAACATGATCTCCATGCAACTGGTCCTGGAGGCGGTCACCGGGCAGGCGCTGGACACCCTGCTGCACGAGCGGATCACCGGGCCGCTCGGCCTCGACCGCACCCGCTACAACCCGCCCGCCTCCTGGAAGTCGCGGATCGCGGCCACCGAGGACGCCCGCAAGCCCTGGTCGGGCCTGGACCGCGGTCTGGTGTGGGGCGAAGTGCACGACGAGAACGCCTTCAGCCTCGGCGGCGTGGCGGGGCACGCGGGCGTGTTCTCGTGCGCGTGGGACCTCGCGGTCCTGGGCCGTACGCTGCTCAACGGCGGCGCGTACGGGCGCACCCGCATCCTGCGGCCCGAGTCGGTGGAGCTGATGTTCACCGACTTCAACACCGCCTTCCCCGGCCATGAGCACGGCCTCGGCTTCGAGCTCCACCAGCACTGGTACATGGGCGCGATGGCCACTCCGCGCACCGCGGGACACACCGGCTTCACCGGCACGTCGCTGGTCCTCGATCCGACCACCGACTCGTTCCTGGTCGTCCTCGGCAACTCCGTGCACCCGGTGCGCAACTGGCGCTCCGGCTCGGCTCCGCGGGTCGCCACCGCCAACGGCCTGGCACGGGCCGTGCCGGTCCGTCCGACGCGGGGCCACACGGCGTGGTTCT
Source organism: Streptomyces sp. NPDC001292 (assembly GCF_042896465.1). Lineage (NCBI taxonomy): Bacteria > Bacillati > Actinomycetota > Actinomycetes > Kitasatosporales > Streptomycetaceae > Streptomyces > Streptomyces sp. NPDC001292. The sequence goes on along the minus strand of NZ_JBIAXG010000008.1, from coordinate 165,015 downwards.
CCGGGATGGCGAGCACCGCGACGGCGACTCTGACCCTCCCCATGCTCGACACCTCCGCCGGCGGCGCCCGGCTGCGGTGCGGCCTGTGGTGGGACACCGAGCCCGGGTCGGACGTGCTCGTCCTGGAGTGCTCGACGGACGGGGGCGCCACCTGGCAGCCGGTGCCGTTCATCACCACGCACCGGGGCGAGGAACCGGAGCAGCACCCCACGGGCACCGCCACCGGCTACTCGGGCCGGGTCTGGCACGGGCTCACGGCCGACCTCCCGGCGGCCGGGCGGCTGATCCTGCGCTGGCGGTACACGACCGACCGCCTGTACGTGGGACGCGGCGCCTACGTCGACGCCCAGCGGGTCGAGACCGGCCGCGCCGTCCTGTTCGACGAGGCACGCCCGACGGACGCGTCCCGTGTCGAAGCGAAGGGCTGGACGGCCTCCGCGGACTGAGGTCGGCTCCCGGCCCCGGTCCTGGCGCCGCCGCTGCCGCCGGAGGAGCACCTGGTGATCGCGGGCGGCGAGGGCACGCTGAGGTGCCTGGCGGCCGCCGACGGCACACCGGTGTGGCGGCCCGGCTCGGCGCGCCTGTGGTGGCGCCGCCGGTCGGGGTGCTCGACACGGTGATCGTCGGGGACGTCGCGGGCACGGTCCACTGCCCGGGCGCGGCGACCGGCGAGCCGATCTGGCACGCGTGCCACGGGGAGCGGGAGGAGTTCTTCGCGCTGTGCTCCGACGGGGCCGCCGTGTACGCGGGCGGCTGGAGCGGCCGGCTGCACCTGCTGGACGCGGCGGACGGGGCGTCGCTGCCGAGCCTCGGCCTCGGCGGCCGGACCTGGCGACGGCCTGCTCCCCCGGTGGCCCCAGCGTTCGCCCAGCTTCGTCCGGCGGAACCCTGCACACCCTGCCCGCCGCGGCGGCGGACACCGCCGCGGTCCGGTAGCGGAGGGGCGTTCGGGGCGCGGGGCGCGGGGCCTCACCGTGCGGGGACGAGGGGCGCGCGTCCTCAGGCGCCGTGCCCCTCGAGCACCGCCATGGCGGCGTTGTGCCCGGGCACTCCGCTGACCCCGCCGCCGCGCACCGCGCCCGCCCCGCACAGCAGCACGTTGGCGTGCCGGGTCTCCACGCCCCAGCGGCCGGCGCCTTCCCAGGCGTACGGCCAGCTCAGCGCCCGGTGGAAGATGTTGCCGCCGGGCAGGCGCAGGTCCCGCTCCAGGTCCAGCGGGGTCTTCGCTTCGATGCAGGGCCGTCCGTCGGCGTCGGTGGCCAGGCAGTCGGCGAGCGGTTCGGCGAGGTGCGCGTCGAGCTGCGCGAGCGTCGACTTCAGCAGTTCCTCGCGTACGGCGTCGTTGTCCCGGGCGAAGAGCCGGGCGGGGGTGTGCAGACCGAACAGGGTCAGCGTCTGGTAGCCCTGTTCGACCAGATCGGGGCCGAGGATGGTGGGGTCGGTCAGCGAGTGGCAGTAGATCTCGGAGGGCGGCGCTGCGGGCAGCTCACCCGCGGCGGCCCGGGCGTGGGCGTCGGCGAGCTGCCGGTAGCCCTCGGCGATGTGAAACGTGCCGGCGAAGGCCTCGCGCGGGTCGACGGAGGTGTCACGGAGCCTGGGCAGCCGCTTGAGCAGCATGTTCACCTTCAGCTGAGCGCCCTCGGCGAGCTCCGGCGCCTCCTCGCCGGTCAGCGCGGCCAGGGCCTGCGGGGAGGCGTTCACCAGCACGTGCCGGGCGCCGACGGTGCCCTCGCCGTCGCGGGTGCGGTACGCGACCTCCGCGGCGCGCCCGTCGCTCACGACGCGTATCGCCTCGTGGCCGGTGGCGATGACGGCGCCGGCCCGGCGGGCCGCGGCGGCGAGGGCGTCGGTCAGGGCGCCCATGCCACCGACCGGTACGTCCCAGTCGCCGGTGCCGCCGCCGATCACGTGGTACAGGAAGCAGCGGTTCTGCGCCAGGGACGGGTCGTGGGCGTCGGCGAAGGTGCCGATGAGGGCGTCGGTGAGGACCACGCCGCGTACGAGGTCGTCGGCGAAGCGGTCCTCGACGGCGACGCCGATCGGCTCCTCGAACAGGATCCGCCAGGCCTCCTCGTCGTCGACGCGGCGGCGCAGTTCCTCACGGGTGGGCAGCGGCTCGGTGAGCGTGGGGAAGACCCTGCGGGCGAGGCGGCCGGTCATGCCGTAGAACCGCTGCCAGGCCTCCCATTCGCGGTCGGAGCCGGTGAGCCGGGCGAACGCCTCGCGGGTGCGCTCCTCACCGCCGCCCACGAGCAGACCGGTGGGCCGCCCCGCGCGCTCGACGGGCGTGTACGACGAGATCGTGCGGGTGCGCAGCCGGAAGTCCAGGCCCAGGTCCTGGACGATCTTCCGGGGCAGCAGGCTGACCAGGTAGGAGTAGCGGGACAGCCTTGCGTCCACGCCGGCGAACGGGCGGGTGGAGACGGCGGCGCCCCCGGTGTGGTCCAGCCGCTCCAGCACGAGCACCGACCGTCCGGCGCGGGCCAGGTAGGCGGCGGCGACCAGTCCGTTGTGTCCCCCGCCGACGATGACGGCGTCGTACGTCCCGTGTCCCTCGTGTGCGCTCATGGTCCTTCGTAACACGCGGTGATCCACTTCGGCCAGGGTACGGGCGGCGGAGGATCCTGGGCCTATGGCCCGTCGGCCGCTCGCTGCCCGCGCAGGCCGGCGACCCTTCGGTACAGCTCCACGGCTTCCCCGCCGCGGCCGAGTTGTTCCAGGCAGTGGGCCTCGTCGGTGCGGCTGGCGAGGGTGTCGGGGTGGCCGGCGCCCAGGACGTGCTCGCGGGCGGCGGCCACGGCGCGGTACTCGGTGAGCGCGTCGGCCCAGCGGCCGAGCCAGCCGAGGCTCACGGCGACCTCGCGGCGGCTGACGAGGGTGTCGGGGTGATCGGGGCCGAGCACGCGCCCACGGATCGCGCACACGTCGCGGGACTCGGCGAGGGCCTCCTCCCAGCGGCCGAGCCGGCCGAGGTTGACCCCGAAACCGTGGCGGGCGCGCAGGGTCTCGGGGTGCGCGGGGCCGTGCACCCGGGTGCGGTCGTCGATCAGGGCGCGGTACAGCCGGAGCGCCTCCGCGCTGCGGCCGAGCCGGCCCAGGCTGATGCCGACCTCGTAGCGGGCGGCCAGGGTGTCGGGGTGGTCGGCGCCGAGCGCCCGGGCGCGTGCCTCGGCGACTTCGCGGTAAGTCTCCAGGGCCTCCGCCCATCGCCCCAACTGACCGAGCGCGTAGGCGACTTCGAACCTGGTGAGCAGGGTGTCGGGGTGCTGCGGCCCGAGCACCCGGGCGCGGGCGGCGGCGACCTGGCCGGCCATGCGGTAGGAGTCGACCAGGCGGCCGAGCCGACTGAGGCTGAAAGCGAGGTTGTGCCGGCAGCGCAGCGTGTCGGGGTGGTCGGGGCCCATGGTGCGCTCGCGCGCGGCGAGCACCGCCGCGTACACCTGATGCGCGTCGAAGTCGCGGCCCAGGCGGCCCAGCACGTACGCCATCTCCTGGCGCACGGCGAGCGTGTCCGGGTGGTCGGCGCCGAGGGCCCTGATGCGCGCCTCGGCCACCTGCTTGTACTCGCGCAGCGCCTCGGCGGCGCGACCGGTGCGGCTGAGGCTGAAGGCGAGTTCGTATCGGCTGGCGAGGGTGTCGGGGTGGTCGGGGCCGAGGAGGCGGGTGCGCTCGCCGGCGACCGCGCGGTGCGCCTCGCCCGCCTCGGCCCAGCGGCCGAGCCGGCCCAGGCTCAGGGCCTCTTGGTGCCGGTCGGCCAGCGCCCCGACGGCCTCCGGCGGCGGGACGGGCCGCCCGCCGGGCGGCTGCCCGGTCTCCGCGGAGCCGTCGGTGGCGCTGCGCGGGGTCCACTCGCCGGTCAGGCCGGCCGCGGCGTCCGGGAGTGCCGTGCGCGGCACCGCCCCGGCCGCCTTGTGACCGGTCGTCATACCCATTGTCCAGGACGGAAGGCGGGCGTCACGACCGGCCCGCTCGGACGGGCGGAGCCGTGGGAGCGGGGCGACCACGGTGGGCGCGTACCGCGGTGCCGCCGTGCGGCCGGCGATGATACGGCGGCTCAACTCGTGGGCGTCATCGGGTCGTTGCTCGGGCAGCTTGGCCAGCAGGTCGAGGATGATCCGCTCGAGGTACTCGGGGAGTCCGGCACGGTGGCGGCGCGGCGGCTCGGGCGGTGTGTCGCGGTGGCCGACGAGGATCCCCCAGGCGTCGTCGAAGTCGAACGGCGGGGCCCCGGTGGCGAGTTCGTACAGCACGCAGCCCAGCGAGTACAGGTCGCTGCGCTGGTCGACGTCGGTTCCGCCGATCTGTTCGGGCGACATGTAGTGCGGGGTGCCCATGGCGACGCCGGTGCCGGTCAGCCGGGCGGTGAAGCCGATGTCGTGGCCGAGCCGGGCGATGCCGAAGTCGCAGATCTTCACCGTGCCGTCGGTCAGGCGCATGATGTTCGCCGGTTTCAGGTCACGGTGCACGACGCCCTGTTGGTGGGTGTAGGCGAGGGCGGCGGCGACCTGTTCGGCGATCTCGACGATGTCGGGCACGGCCAGGGGCCGGTGGTCGTTGTCCTCCAGCAGTTGTCCGAGGTCGCGGCCGTCGAGCATCTCCATCACGAGGTAGAGCACGCCGTCGGACTCGCCGAAGTCGTGGACCACGGTCACCCCGCGGTGCTGGAGAGCGGCGGCCACCCGGGCCTCGCGCCGGAAGCGCTCGCGCAGCACGCGGGTGAAGGACGGGTCGTGGTGCGGGCCGAGCGGCTTGAGGCACTTCACGGCGACATGGCGGCCCAGCGACTCGTCCCGCGCCCGCCAGACCTCCCCCATGCCGCCCCGGCCGATGGTGTCGAGCAGCCGGTAACGGCCCTGGATCAGCATGGTGTCCGACATCTCGCGCCGCCGCCCCCGTCGCCGTGTACCCCGCCTCTCCGGGCCGTGGCCCGCCGTGCGGGCCACCCCCTGACCCCATCCCGGCGCCGGCCAGATCCGCGGGGAGGCCCCCGTCCAGTATGGCGAGCCGCCGCCCGGCTTTGTACGGTGCGGAACGGACTCAGGGAACCGGGGCCGGTCCGTCCACCAGCCCTGATGCAGGCGCCCGGAGTGGCGACAAAAATGAGCAAAGTACCTGATCTCCAAGCGAAAGGGAGCCAGTTATGCGACGTCGACTCACACGCGCACTGGCCACCGGCCTCGCTGCGGGCGTCATGGCGGGCGGCGCGGCCACGGTCTCCGTGGGCATCGCATCGGCAGCGCCCGCCAAGAGCACCACCTCGTACTCGACCGCGCGCCACTGCCACAAGGTCAAGGGACACTTCGAGACCCGCCACGGCAAGAGGGTCTGGGTCTCGGAGCACATGGTCTGTACCAGGATGTGACCGCTGAGGCTCAGCCTCATCACCGGCAAAGGCGGCCCTTCTCGTCCGCGGGCGAGGGGGGCCTGGGCATGTGTCCGGCGGGGCGAAAGGGGCGGCCGTGCTCCTGGTGTGCCTGGTCACGGCGGCGGCGCGACGATGGGAGTGCCGGTGTGGCGAGGGGCCCGACGCGGCCCGGCCTGATCCCGTCGCTGCGCGGTGGCGGGAGGTGCGGCGGGCCACCGGGAGGTGGTGGTCTCGTTGCACGGTCGAAGCCGCGACCCGGAGCACTGGACCGTGATGTGGTCCCACCCGCGGCGCATCGCCGGGGGGTGATGCCGTTGCCCGTCGTGTTGCTGGTGGTGGACAAGGCCATGAGGTCCGGCATCGGGCTGGCTCCCCTGACGGTGGGTGCGCCCGCTCCGGCGGCGGTGTTCTGCTCACCGTCCGGCGTGCTGGCCGTCACCACGGTGACCGTCGTCTGCGTGGTGTTCTCGGCGAAGGTGCATCTGCTGGTGGGCCGGACGAACCTCTACGTCCGGTTCACAACGTTGGTGCTGATCGGCCCGGCTGCCGTGGGGGCCAGTTGGACACGCGGGCGGATCAGGGCGGATCAGGGAGCGGGGCCTGGTGCCGGAGGCATCTCCCACGCCCTTCAGGCAGTGGAGGAGGATCGCGAGGCGGAGGAGGGCGGCAGGGCGGAGCCCCGCCGACCGACGACAACGCGGCTGGGGGTACCGCCTGCTCGAAGAGATTGGGGGAGCGGCACCAGGGCCCGCGAGCCCGGCATGATCCGAACGAGTGGCCCCGGGTGTGCTGTCGCATTCCCGCCTGCCCGGGTGCGGCCCGGCGGGCGGGTCGCGATGATGGGTATGCGCGGGCCGTACGCCGGTCACCCGGGACTCGGAGAGGAGGCGCCGTCGCCATGTCACGTCCCACCCCGTCCCCTCCGGCGTCGAGCGGCACCGGTCGCGGAGACGGGCGCTCACGGCGGCCGAGTTGAGCGAGCGGGAGTCCTCCGACCGCCCGACGACACACCTGGGGTGGGCCGCTGAGCTCTACCGGCGCGGGAAGCGGCTGGAACTCATGCACCGGGCGATGGGTTTCGCCACGCTCTCCCTGGTCACCCTGGCCCCGTTGCTGATCGTGGTGGCCGCGCTCGATCCGCTGCACCACGGAGGGTTCGCGTTGTGGCTGGTGGACGGCATGGACCTGTCCGGCCGGTCCGCCGACGTGCTTTCGGAGGTCTTCAGCCCGGCGCGCAAGGTGGCCGGCAGCACCAGCGTGTGGGGTCTGGTGCTGCTGGCGGTGTTCGGCGTGTCCTTCGCGTCGAGCGTGCAGAACGGCTACGAGCGGGTGTGGCGGCTGCCCGCCGGGCCGTGGCACCGGATCTGGCGGCAGGCCGTCTGGCTGATCGCGCTCATGGTGTACCTGTACGTGCAGGTGCTCACCCGCACGGTGCTCGACGGGACCTACCGCATGCTGCTGAGCGTGGGCATCGGCGTGCTGTTCTTCTGGTGGGGCCCGCACTTCCTGCTCGGCCACCAGGTGCGCTGGCGGCTCCTCCTCCCCGGTGCCGTCGCCACCATGGTGGGCCTGGTGGGCCTGCGGGCCTTCTCGTTCCTGGTGTTCACCCCGCTGATCGTGACCAACGCGGTCAGCTACGGCGCCATCGGCACCATCCTGGTGGTGGAGTCCTGGCTGGTCGGCGCGGGGTTCGTCGTCTACGGCGGTGCGCTGGTCGGCCATCTGTTCTGCGACCGCATGGGGCACCTGCTGGAACACGAGGAGGGCCCCGACGAGTGAGTCCGCGCCGCACGGGACGGGAGGCGGGGGCTCGTCCGACGAGCAGCAGGGCGGCGCGGCCGAACGCGCCGGCCCGGTGGGAGCCGGAGCGGCCGGTCGCGGCGAACTGACCGGCCGGCCGCCCGGTCTCACCGGCTCCGCAGCGTCTCGAGCGTCGCGTCGAGCCGGGCCGCGCGCGGCCGGTTGTGGGGGAGCTTCGCGAGCAGGACGGCCATGCCGCAGGTGTCGGTGAGCGCGGAGAAGACCAGTCCGCCCGCCACGCCCGCCGACAGGATCAGGAAGGCCGGGTGGACGAGCAGCCCGAGCACCAGGCCGAGCAGCACCAACGAACCGGCCGTGAGACGTACCTGACGTTCCATGCTCCAGCCCGCCGAGGTCTCGCAGGCGGTCGGCCGGTGCAGCTCGTGACCCGCCGCCGCCCAGGCCCCGGTGCCGCCGGCGAGGGTGGCGGCACCGACACCGTGCCGGGCCAGGTAGACGCAGGCCTTGGCCGAGCGCGCGCCCGAGGCGCAGACGACGAGGATCTCGCCGCGCCCCGCCGCGTGCCGGATCTCGGGCAGTGCCTGCCGGACGCGGTCCAGCGGGATGTTGAGAGCGCCGGGGAGGTGTCCCGAGGCATACTCGCCAGGCGTGCGCACGTCGATGACGGTCAGCTCGTCGAGGCGGGAGCGCGCCTGCTCGACGGCCAGGGAAACGGGGGTGGAGGGAACGGTCACGGCAGAACGGGTCCTTTCCGGTCGGTGGGGTGGTCGACGTCGTCGAGAAGACGGACGTACAGTACCCCCAGGGGTATTTTGCAAGGAGTGATCGTGGAACTGGAGCTGGAGGGCACGGACCTCAAGGCCGTGCTGAACCGGTTGCGCCGGGCGCAGGGCCAGATCTCCGGGGTGATCCGGATGATCGAGGAGGGCCGGGACTGCGAGGAGGTCGTGACGCAGCTCGCCGCCGCCTCCCGGGCCCTGGACCGCGCCGGTTTCGCCATCATCGCCACCGGCCTGCAGAAGTGCGTGGCCGACATCGAGGCGGGCCGGACGGACGGCCAGGACCCCGCGCAGATGCGTGCCCGGATGGAGAAGCTGTTCCTGTCGCTGGCGTGAGGGCGGGCCGCCCACGGCGCGGTACGGGAGGGCAGCCGGTCGGCGCGCATCAGGCGACCACGTCGGTGAGCATGAACGCCGCGACCGCCAGCAGCACCACGGCGAAGATCCGCTGCAGCGCCGGCCCGGACACCTTCGCGGCCAGCCGTCTGCCGTCCCACGCGGCGAGGACCGCGGCACCGGCGAACGGCGCGATCACCACCCAGTCCAGCCCGTCGGCCGTCCCGGCCCGCATCGCCAGCGCGGCCAGCGAGTTGACGGTGATGACCAGCAGGCTGGTGCCCACGGCCGCGCGCATGCGCAGGGAGAGCACGCCCACCAGGGCGGGGACGGCGAGGAAGCCGCCGCCGACGCCGAGCACGCCGGTGACCGCGCCGAGTCCGGCGCCGGCGGCCGCCGCCCGTCCGGGCCGTACCGGACGGTCCGCCTCGGGGACCGGGCGCGGGCGCAGCATCCGGGCCGCGGCGACCGCGGCGACCAACGCGAAGGCGGCGGTCAGCACGGCGTCCGGGAGCCGTCCGGCGACCGCGCCGCCCAGCACGGCCGGGCCGACGCCCGCGGCGGCGAACAGCAGGCCGGTACGCCAGTGCACGTGGCCGTCGCGGGCGTGTGCGACGAGCGCGGTGGCCGAGGTGACGGTGACGATGACCAGGCTCGCGGTGGTGGCCGCGACCGGGGTGAAGCCGAGCAGGTAGATCAGGGCGGGGACGGCCAGTACGCTGCCGCCGCCCCCGAGCGCACCCAGTGCCAGGCCGATGACGGCCCCGGCGGCCAGGGCGAGGAGCAGAGCACTCACGCGATCGTGCCGTCCTCGCCCCGCTGGTCCACCACGGGAAGTCCGGCCCCTATCCAGTCCCGCATCCCGCCGATCACGTCGACGGCGTCGACGCCTCGGGCGGTCAGCAGTTCGGCGGCCTGCTGGGAGCGGTTGCCGGAGCGGCAGACGACGACCAGGAGCCGCCCGCGCGCCTCGGGTGGCACGTCCGCACCCGAGGCGAGGGCGCTCAGGGGCAGGTGCAGCGCGCCGGGAGCGTGTCCCGCGCGCCATTCCCGCGCTTCCCTCACGTCCACGAGCACGGCGCCGCCGGGCGTGCCGCCGGCCGGGGCGCGGCCCGTGCGTTCGGCGGCCTCGCGGGCGGTGATACGGGCGGGACCGCGGCGGACCGGGCTCATCGGCACTGTTCCTCCCGTTCGGTCCGTACCGTGAGTCCGGCCTTCTCCGCGGACTCGAACCCGTCGTCCACCGCGACCACGTCACGGCCCGCCGCGTCGAGCAGGGAGGCGGCCACGGCGGCGCGCATGCCGCCCGCGCAGTGCACCCACACCTGGCCGTCGGGGACCTCGCCGGTCCGCCGGTGGAGCTGGTGGACCGGGATGTGCACCGAGCCCTCGACGAAGCTTCCGGCCCGTTCGGAGTCGCGCCGCACGTCCAGTACGACGACGCCCTCCCCCGGGTGCCGCTCGGCGAGGTCCGCGAAGGTGGCCCGTGGGAAGGATGCGGGCACCTCGCCCGGACGGAGCCAGTCGGACGGCCCGCCGGTGGCCGCGGCGGCCGGGCGGTCGATGCCGACCCTGGCCAGCTCGCGCTGCGCGTCGGCCAGTTGCGCGGCCGTCTCGGCGAGCAGCGTCACCGGCTTGCCCCAGGGCACCAGCCAGGCCAGGTAGGTGGCGAGCTTGCCCTCGGCCTCGAAGTTGAACGATCCCGCGACGTGCCCTTCGGCGAAGGCAACCCGGTTGCGCAGGTCGACCACCCACTCCCCCGCGGCAAGCCGCGCGGCTATCTCCTCGGGGTCGGCCATGGCGGGCGGGGTCAGGTCGACCGGCGCGGGTCCGGCGGCGTTGGCCGGTCCCATGTGCGTGTAGTACGCGGGGATGTCGTCCAGGCCCGCGAGCAGGTCGGCGACGAAGGTGTCGACGTCGCGGGTGAGCGCGTCGTTGACCACGCGCTCCCGGCCGATGGTCGTGCTGCCGCCCTCCGTCTGACCGGAGGAGCAGAAGCTGCCGAAGCCATGGGTGGGCAGCACCGCGGTGGCGTCGGGCAGTGCGGCGGCGAGCCGCTGGGCGGAGGCGTGCTGGGCGCGGGCCAGGCCCTCGGTCAGCCGCGGTTCCACCAGGTCGGGGCGGCCGACGGTGCCGATCAGCAGCGAGCCGCCGGTGAACACGGCGAGGGCGGTGCCGGCCTCCCGGAGGACGTACGAGGTGTGGTGCGGGGTGTGTCCCGGGGTGGCCATGGCGTGCAGGGCAAGCCGGGCGTCGCCGTCGACGGTCACGGTGTCGCCGTCGCGTACGGGGGTGTGCGCGAAGCGGACGCGGGCGCCTTCCGGGACGAGGTAGCCGGCTCCGGTCAGCCGGGCGAGTTCCAGGCCGCCGGAGACGTAGTCGTTGTGGACGTGCGTCTCGACGACGTAGGCGATGCGCACCCCGCGCCGGGCCGCCGCCGCCAGCACCCGGTCGACGTCCCTGGGCGGGTCGACCGCGACGGCCGTGCGCTCGCCTCCGGCCAGGTAGCTGCGGTTGCCGAGTCCTGGCAGTTCGATGGTCTCGACGAAGAACACAGGACGCTCCCTCCTAGCGAAGAATTACCCCCAGGGGTATCTCTGCAGACACTAACACAAGTACCCCCCGGGGTATTTCCAACCTCTGCGGCGGCGGTGCGGGACCGGTCCGGGGAACGTGGCTCAGTCGGGCAGCAGCAGGGTGCACGTCTCGCCCGGCTGGACGCTGACGGCGCGGTCGGCCAGGCGCACGTCGATCGGCGGGCCGTCGGACTCGGGCACGGCGATCCGGATCCGGCCGTGCTCCAGCCGCAGCCCTACGCCCCAGTGCCCCCGGTAGCGGATCGAGACGCCGTAGGAGGACAGCTCCGGCAGCGGGGCGGGGTCGAGCCACAGCGCGCCCTCACGGGTCTCCAGACCGGTCAGTCCGCGCTGCACGAGGTCGAGGGTGCCGCCCATGGCGCCGAGGTGGACGCCCTCTCCGGTGGTGCCGCCCTGAACGTCGGCGATGTCGCTGCGCAGCGCCTCCTGGACGAAGGCCCACGCCTCGGCACGGCGGGCGCGGGCCAGGACCCAGCCGTGCACCAGACCGCTGAGGGTGGAGCCGTGGCAGGTGCGGTCCAGGTAGTAGTCGACGGTGCGCCGCCACCGGTCCTCGTCGAAACGGTGGCCCAGGCGGCCGAGGAGCGCGCACAGCTCGGCCGGGGAGAAGAGGTAGCCGAGCATGAGCACGTCGGCCTGCTTGGACGCCTTGTAGCGGTTGACGCTGTCGCCCTCGGCCTCCAGGATCCGGTCCAGGCGGCGGATGTCGCCGTAGCGTTCGCGGTATCCGGCCCAGTCGAACTCGGCCAGGCCGCCGTACCCCTCGAACTGGCTGACGACTTCGTCGTGGAAGGGCACGTGCAGCGTGCGGGAGACGTGCTCCCACCGGTCGAGCTCGGCGCGGTCCACGCCGGTGCGCTCGACGAGTTCACGGCGGCGCGGCTCGGGCAGGAGGCGCAGCGCCATGAGCGCGCGGTCGAGCACCCAGGCGGCCGTGACGTTGGTGTAGGCGTTGTCGTCGAGACCGGGCCGCTCGGCGTCCGGGTAGGCGTCGTGGTACTCGTCGGGGCCCATCACGCCGAGGATGCGGTGGCGTCCCAGCTGTTCGTCCCAGGTGGCCGAGTCTGCCCAGAAACGGGCGATCTGGAGCAGCGTCTCGGCGCCCTTGGTGTGCAGGAACTCCGCGTCGCCGCTCGCCTCGCAGTACCGCCACACGTTGTAGGCGACCGCCGAGCCGACATGGCGCTGGAGGTGCGAGTGGTCCGGCAGCCAGCGGCCCGAACGGGGGTTCAGGTGCAGCCACTGGCTCTCCTCCCGGCCGTCGCTGCCGCTCTGCCACGGGAACATCGCGCCGCGCAGGCCGATCGCGCGCGCCGCCGAGCAGGCCCGCTCCAGGCGCCGGTGCCGGTAGTGCAGCAGGGCACGGGAGACCTCGGGGAAGTGCAGGTTCAGATACGGCAGGACGAACAACTCGTCCCAGAAGACGTGGCCGCGGTAGGCCTCGCCGTGCAGGCCGCGGGCCGGTACGCCGACGTCCAGGTCGGCGGTGTGCGGGGAGAGGGCCTGGAGCACATGGAAGAGGTGCAGGCGCAGGATGCGTCCCGGCTCCCCGGGGACGTCGATGGCGGCCCGGCGCCACAGCCGCCCCCAGGCCGTCCGATGGCTCTCCAGCAGCTCGGCGAAGCCGGGCGCCGTGCCCACCCGGTCGATCGCCGCGTCCAGCGGGTCGCTGATCGCCAGGTCGCGGGACGTGTGCAGGGCGGCGGTCTTGTCCAGGGTGGCGGTACGGCCGGGCGTCAGTCCCAGGCGCACCCGCTGGATCGCGCGCGGGTGCTCGTGCCGGGTGCCGACCGGTCCGGCCGCCTGGTCGCCGGTCAGGCGGACGGCCAGGCCGATCCGGACGTCGGACGTCCGGGTCCGGCAGCGCAGCCACACCGTGTCCGGGGCCGCGCTGCCGGTGTGCACCTGCGTGAGGTGGCGGCCGTCCAGGTCCTGGTAGCGGCGTACTCCGGCGTTCGTCACGCCGCCGTCGATCGCCGCCTCGACCTCCAGGTCCGCCGGGCCGCCCTCGGCGGTGAACTCGGTGCGCAGGGCTGCCAGATGCGGGTCGGCCATGTGCACGATCCGCTGCTGGCGCACGGTCAGCGTCCGCCCGTCGCCGAGCCCGTACCGGGTGCGGCGCTCCAGCACGCCCGGGTCCAGGTGCAGGACCTGGTGGTGCTCGAGGACCGGCGCCGTGTCCGGGGTGAGCCAGGCTCCGCCCGCGAGGCGGAAGCGCAGCGGCAGCCAGTTGGGTAGGTTGACCAGGTCCTCGTTCTCGACCTGGCGGCCGGCCACGTGGGAGACGAGCCGGTTGTAGCAGCCGGCCAGGTAGGTGCCCGGGTAGTGCACCTCGTCCGCGGCGCACTCCGGCAGGGCTCCGCGCGTGGCGAAGCGACCGTTGCCCAGGGTGCACAGGGCCTCCCTCAGCCGCTCCTGAGCGGGGTCGTAGCCGTCGTACGCCCAGGTCCGCGCCATCGTCGCCGGCACCGCCGGATCACACCCGCTGCGGTACGACGGCCACTGGGCAGTGCGCGTGGTGCAGGAGGGTGTGGGCCGTCCGGCCCAGCTGGAGACCGAAGTGGCCCTCCCTGCGCCGTACCCCGACGATCACCAGGTCGGCGGCGGCCGAGCGGTCCACGAGCACCCGGTGCGCCGGACCCTCGACCGTCGCGGGGCGCACCCGCACCGCCGGGTGCTCGGCCGCGGGTTCGCTCAGCAGCTCCTCCAGCACGGCGGCGGCCCGCTCCTCGTGCCGCCGGGCCGGCTCGTCGGCGAGCTCCGGGATGCCGGCGCTCTCGTGCACGGGGCGCCGCCAGGTGCGTACGACGTCGAGGACGCAGCCGCGCGCCTCGGCCTCCCGGAACGCGAACCGCACAGCCTCGTGACCGGTGTCGGAGTCACCGGCGGCGAGCAGGATCCGCTCGTGGGTGCCGGCCAGGCCCGCCCGGTCGCCGCGGACCACGACCACCGGGCAGTGCGCCCGGGCCGCCACGGCAAGACCGACCGAACCCAGCAGCAGCCCCTTCAGCTGACCCCGGCCGCGAGAGCCGGTGACCAGCAGGTGGGCATTGGCGCCTTCGCCCAGCAGGGCCGAGACCGCGTCCTGTGGAAGGACGTCGGTGGACACCTTCACCTCCGGGTCGCGCCGCTGGGCCCGCTCCGCGGCGGAGGCGACGATGTGCTCCGCCATCACCTGCTCCGTGGGGCGCCCCACAGTCCCGGACGGCACCGCGCCCTCGTAGCGCTCCCACAAGGACGCGTACACCAGTCGCAGCGGCAGACCGAACCGGACGGCCTCACCCACCGCCCAGTCCACCGCCGTCAGGCTCGGGTCCGACCCGTCGACACCCACCACCACGGGCAGTTCCATCGACCCCACCGCCTTCCGCCGGGGCTGCCGCCTCCTGCGGCAGCGCATCCCACCTTCACCGTCGCATCAGGCACGGCACGGCGCGAGAGCGCTTCGGTCCTTCCGGGGGCCGTTCGGGGGACCGTTCGGCCCGTCCCACCGCACCGTCTCCCGGTTCTCCCCGGCTCAGCGCGCCCGGTGCACGCGCCGTCAGGTCTCGGGTCCGGACCCCGTGGCCCGCGACGACGGCTGTTCCTCGGCCAGATCGGGTTCCAGGAGGGGGCGGCGGCGTGGTCCCGTGAGGTCGCACCGCACGTCCACCACGCCCTCGACGGTGCGCGCCAGGCGGATGACGAGCGGTATCAGGGAGGCGTCCGGGACCCGGCCGGTGAGGGTGACCACTCCCTCGCGCACCGCCACGCCCACCGAGTCCGTCAGGAACCCGGCTGCGACGACCAGACGGCGGACCTCCCCGGCGATGTCCTCGTCGCCACGGAGGAACACCTTGAGCAGGTCGGAACGGCTGACGATGCCGATGAGCACACCGTCGTCGCCGACGACGGGCAGGCGCTTGACGCCGTGCCGGGCCATGATGCGGGCGGCCCGGCCCAGGGTGGCGGCGGGCTGGACGGTGACGGCCGGGGTATTCATCAGCTCCTCGGCGGTCACCGCCCGGGCCTTGGCCGAGCGCGAGCCGGCCGCGGGCCGCGGCCCGCGCGGCAGCTCCGGTTCGTTGTCGCGCAGCTCCTCCTTGCGCAGCAGGTCGGCCTCGGAGACGACGCCGAGCACCCGGCCCCGGCCGTCCAGCACGGGCATCGCGCTGACGCCCCATTGCTCCATGGTCCGCACGATCTCCTTGAACATCGCTCCACCGGCCAGGGCGACGACGGTCGTGGTCATCACGTCGCCGACGGTGTACTGGGAACCCTGCATGGCGTCCTCCGGCGGGCTCGAAGAAGAGGGGCGGGCTCGAAGATCAGACGAAGGGGTCGAGGCCGTACACGCTGAGTCCGCCGACGAGTTCCCGGCCCGTGACCAGTTCCGGTTCGATGCGGACGAAGACCACCTGCGGCGAGGGCACCCAGGAACGCGGGCCGCCGTGGACCAGGCGCCGGTGCTCGGCGGGGTCGGTCACCACCGAGGCGGGGCCGGTGACCACGACGCTCCAGCCGGAGTGCGCGACCGTGTCCACCTCGTCGGCCTCGAAGGCGACCACCGCGCCGTCGATCGCGCGGACCAGCTCGGAGGTGGCCGAGGTGCACAGCAGCACCGCGCCGTCGCCGTCCAGGGCGAAGTTGACCGGGAGCACCGCGGGCAGGGCGTGCCGCGTATGGACGATACGGCCCACCGGCGCCTTGGCCAGCAGCCGCAGGCACTCCTGCCGCCCGAGCTCGCGGAACCCGTCGTTGCGATACATCAGTCATCCGTCTTTCCACCTGGCGGAGCGCGTGCGGCCGTTCCGCGCCACGTCTCCTGCGTGTCTGCTGCACCTCTCGCGTGTCCCCCGTCCTGGGCCCAGGGGCCGGGCGGCCCTGGGGCGGCCCCGGGGCGGCTCCGGGGCCGGGCACGAGGGTCGCGCCCGTCGTCGGGCCCGTCAGGCCGCGGGCACCGGGACGACCTCGCGCCGTGGACCACCGAGCACGACCTTCAGCGCCCCTGTCTCGGGGGCGTGGGCGAAGACGTCGTAGGCCTCTTCCATGCGGTCCAGCGGGAACGTGTGGGTGACCAGCTGGGAGGTGGGCAGCCGGCCGGCCGCCGCCATCCGCAGCAGTGTCGGCGTGGAGTGGGTGTCGACCAGTCCCGTGGTGATGGTCACGTTCTTGATCCACAGGTCTTCCAGGTGCAGGGTGGCGGGTTTGCCGTGCACTCCGACATTGGCTAGGTGGCCTCCGGGCCGCACCATGCGCGTGCACAGCTCGAAGGTCTCCGGTACGCCCACCGCCTCGACGACCACGTCCGCGCCGAGCCCTCCGGTGAGGTCCTCGACCAACTGCTCGGGGGCCTCGCGCGCGTCGGCCACGGCCTCGGCGCCGAGCTTGCGGGCGGCCTCCAGGCGGGCGGCGGCCAGGTCCACGACGATGACGCGCTCGGGCGCGAACAGCCGGGCGGTGGCGATCGCCGCGAGTCCGATGGGCCCGGCGCCGACCACGACGACGGTGTCCCCGGGCCGTACCCGCCCGTTGAGCACGCCGACCTCGTAGGCGGTCGGGAAGATGTCGGCCAGCAGCACGGCGTCAGCGTCGGTCACCGCGGCGGGCAGCGGATGCACGGAGAGGTCGGCGAAGGGCACCCGGACGAACTCGGCCTGGGTGCCGTCGATCAGGTGGCCGAGGATCCAGCCCCCGCCGCCGCGGCACTGGCCGTACATGGCCTCGCGGCAGAAGCGGCACCGGCCGCAGGCGGTGATGCAGGAGACGAGGACCCGGTCGCCGGGCTGTACGGTACGTACCTCGGCGCCGACCTCGACTATCTCGCCGACGGCCTCGTGCCCGAGCACCGTGCCGGGGCGGACCTCGGGCACGTCGCCCTTGAGGATGTGCAGGTCGGTTCCGCAGATGGTCACGGCGTCGACGCGCACGACGGCGTCGGTGGCCTCCTCGAGGTCCGGGTCGGGAACCTCCTCCCAGGCGGACTGCCCGGGGCCGTGGAAGACGTAGCCTTTCATGCCGAACCTCACCCTCTTCGTTCCGGGACGGACGGACTTCGCGGGCACATGGCCTTCGCGGACACATGGCCTTCGCGGACGGACGGCCTTCGCGGACACATGGCCTTCCCGGTCGGACGGCCGCGACCTCGTGGTCCTCGGCCGGCGGGCGCGGCCCGCGCTCCGGCGGGACACCGGGACCGCCCACGCCTTCAGCTTCTCCGACGGTCCGGGATTCCGCATGGGCCGGTCGGCCCCATCGGCCACCCGCGGGGACGGGTGCCCGCGGGGTAGTCCGTCCGCGGGCTCTTCGGCCACCGCGGAGGGGACCGAACGGCCCTTCCCCGCACCGCGCGGGACCGGCTTGGCTGACGTCATGTCCGAACGTCCCACCGGGCCCGCCGTGAGCCATGCGGAACGCAGGGTCGGCACCACGACAGTCGTGACACTGAGCGGCGACGTCGACCTCGTCACGAGGCTGTCCCTCGTCGCGCGCCTCGACACACTGACCGACGGGCCCCGGCCGGACCTGGTGCTCGACCTGCGGCCGGTGCCCTTCATCGACTGCGCCGGGCTGGGTCTGCTGTGCCGGGTCCGCAACCGGGTCGCGGCCCGCGGCGGCCGGCTGCGGCTGGTCAGCGGCAGTTCGTCCTTCCGGCGGATCCTGCGCCACACCGGCCTGACCGGCGTCTTCCAGGTACTGCCGGAGTTCGAGGAGGCCCCGGCCGCCGGGTCGGCCGCCCAGCAGGGGGTCGTCGCCGCAAAACAGGGATGAAGGGCGGATGAGCGGCCACCACGGTGGGGCGGAAGGCGGGGCCGGCGCATGGGAGGACGTTCGGTGCACGGGGCTGGTGAACGTGAGAGAGGGAGGCGGCGACCGGTGAGCGGCAGGACGGGCCACGGGCACACGCGGCGGGGTCTGTGGCGGTGGCGTCGCAATCCGCTGCGCCGCCACGAGGACATCGTCGAGGCGTGGGCGGTCCTGGTGACGTGGGTGGTGATCGTGGTCGGCGGCGCGGTCGCCGGGACGGTGGCGGCGCGCGCCGCGGGCCAGGAGTTCGCCTGGCAGCGCGCCGACCGGCAGCCCGTCCGGGCCGTGCTGCTCACGGCCGCCCCGGCGACCACGTCGACGGAGAACGCGCGCCACCAGGCACCGGCGAAGGTGCGCTGGACCGGCCCCGACGGCACCACCCGTACCGGGCAGACCCTGGTGAGCACGGACCTGCCGGCCGGGGCGACGGTCACCGTCTGGCAGGACGGCCGGGGCTTTCTGACCACCGAGCCGCCCGGCCCGGCGGAGGCGACCGCCCAGGCCGCCCTGTTCGGCACCTCGGCGGCGCTCGCCTTCGGCGGCCTGGTCTACGGAACGACGGCCCTGGTCCGCCGGCGGCTGGACCGGCGCCGCTACGACCTGTGGGGCGCGGAGTGGGATCTCGTCGGCCCGCGCTGGGACCAGAAGACGAGCTGACCCGCCTCGCGGGCCCGGAGGCGCTCGAACCCCGGAAGCGTTCGAATGGAGTCGAGGCGGTCTGCCGCCGCGCCGCCGGAACCACGCACGAGGAGGTGGCGGCGCATGCGCTACGAGAACCGCGCGGACGCCGGGCGGCGCCTGGCCCGGTGCCTGGAGTTCCTGCGCCACGAGGACGTGGTGGTGCTCGGAGTGCCCCGGGGCGGCGTCCCGGTGGCCTTCGAGGTGGCCCGGCGCCTGGACGCTCCGCTCGACCTGGCCGTGGTGCGCAAGCTGCGCGTGCCCTGGCAGCCGGAACTCGGTTTCGGCGCCCTCGGTGAGCACGGGGTACGCGTCATCGACCGGGCCGTCCTGAGCGAGAGCGGTCTGGATCCCGCCGAGCAGGAGACCGTCGAACACGCCGAGCAGGCCGAACTGGAGCGGCGGCTGCGGCACTTGCGCGGCAGCCGCCCCCCGCTGCCCGTGGCCGGGCGGACCGCGCTCGTCGTGGCCGACTCGCTGTCGACCGGCGCGGCCGCCGAGGCCGCCTGCCGGGTGGCGCGGACCCGCGGCGCCGAGCGTGTGGTCCTCGCCGTCCCGGTCGGGCCGGAGGCCGCGCTGCCGCACCTGCGCACGGTGGCCGACGGGGTCGTCTGCCTCCAGCCACTGCGCCACCTCGGTTCGGTCGGGGCCTGGTACGAGGACTTCGGGCAGGTCACCGACGCGGAGGTCGCCGCCCTGCTGGCCGAGGCCCAGCCGGCCACCACGACCGCCACCGGACCGCTCCCCGAATCCGCCTCGGCATCCCCCTCGCCGGACCGGGAGGTGGAGGTGCCGGCCGGTCCGGTGCACCTGGCCGCGCGACTCGCCCTGCCCCCGACGCCCCCGGTGGCGGTGGCCTACGCCCTCGGCGGCGGCAGCGGCCGGCACCACCCGCCCCACCGGCGCGTCGCCGCCGTCCTGCGCCGGGCGGGCCTGGGCACGCTGCTGATCGACCTGCTCACCGAGGACGAGGAGCGCACCCCGCACAACGCCTTCGACATCGTGCTGCTGGCCCGGCGCCTGCGGGCCGCCACCGACTGGCTGCGCCGGGAGACCGGCCTGCCCGTGAGCCACTGCGGGGCGGGTACGGGCGCCGCCGCCGCGCTGGAGGCCGCGGCGGACGACGACATCTGCGCCGCGGTCTGTCTCGGCGGCCGCCCCGACCTGGCCGCGCCGGCGGCGCTGGCCCGCGTGCGCGCCCCCTGCCTGTTCGTCGTCGGTGCCCTGGACACACGGCTGCTGGGCCTCAACCGGCTCGCGGCGGACTGGATGCGCTGCGACCACCGTGTCGTCCCCGTCCCCGGCGCCACCGACCTGTTCACCGAGCGGGGCACGGTGGAGACGGTGGCGGACCTGGCCCGGGACTGGTTCACCACCCATCACGCCCGGCCGGAGGGGGCGCGGAGGCCGCTGACATCGGCGTGAGCGGAGTTCGTCGTCGCCCTCGCGTCCGCCCGGGTGCGTTCGCGCCCGTCGGAAAGTACGGTGTCCTGCTGTGACGGCCGACAACAGGGCGGCGCTGCCGCGCAAGACCTACGAGAGCGAACTGCTGCGCCTTCAGACGGAGTTGGTGAAGCTCCAGGAGTGGGTGCGGGTCACCGGGGCCCGGCTCGTCGTGGTGTTCGAGGGGCGGGACGCGGCCGGCAAGGGCGGCACCATCAAGCGGGTGACCGAGCACCTCAACCCGCGCATCGCCCGGATCGTGGCGCTGCCCGCGCCGACCGAGCGCCAGCGCACCCAGTGGTACTTCCAGCGCTACGTCGAGCAACTGCCGGCCGCCGGTGAGATCGTGCTGTTCGACCGGTCCTGGTACAACCGGGCCGGAGTCGAGCACGTGATGGGCTTCTGCACCAAGGAGGAGCACCAGCGGTTCCTGCGCCAGTGCCCGATCTTCGAACGAATGCTGGTGGAGGACGGGGTCCTGCTGCGCAAGTACTGGTTCTCGGTGAGCGACGCCGTGCAGCAGGAGCGCTTCCGGCGCCGCCTGCAGGACCCGCTGCGACGCTGGAAGCTGTCGCCGATGGACCTGGAGTCCATCACCCACTGGGAGGCGTACTCGCGGGCCAAGGACGAGATGATGGTGCACACGGACATCTCCGAAGCGCCGTGGTACGTCGTGGAGAGCGACGACAAGCGCCGCGCCCGGCTGAACATGATCGCCCATCTGCTCGGCACCGTGCCGTACCACGATGTCTCACCGACGGTGCTGCGGTTGCCCGAGCGGCCGGCGGCGACCGGATACCGGCGGCCGCCGCGCGATCTGCAGACCTACGTCCCCGATCACACGGCGGACCTGTGACCTCACGTCCGTTCGGGCACCACGGCCACCGGGCAGGCCGAGTGGTGCAGTGCGGTGTGCGCGACCCGGCCGAGCTGGAGCCCGAACCGTCCCGCCCGGCGCCGGACCCCGACCACGAGCAGATCGGCGCTCGGCGCGGCGGCCAGCAGCACACGGGGGGCCGGTCCCTCTGCGGTGCGCCGGCGCACCTTCACCTCCGGCGGTACGTCCCGCAGCGCCGCCTCCAGGGCGTCGGCGGCCCGCTCCTCGTACACCCGCTCGGGCTCCCCGCCGATCAGCGGATGGTCGAGGGCCTCGTGCGCGGGGCACCGCCAGGCCCGTACGGCCTCCAGTTCGGCCCCGCGACGCAGGGCCTCCTCGACGGCGAAGCGCACCGCCGCCGCTGACCGGTCCCCGACGCCGACGACGATGCGGCCGTGCACCGGAGTTTGGGCCTGGTTGTCGTGGCTGCCGCGGATCACGATCACGGGGCAGTCGGCGTGCGCGGCCACGAACAGGCTGACCGAACCGAGCAGCAGGTCGACGACCGCGCTGCGGCCGCGGGCGCCCACGACCAGGGCGGAGGCGTTCTTGCCCTCCCGCACCAGCGCGTACTCGGGCTCCTCGGGCAGCGCGGCCCTGCTGATCGGCAGGTCGGGGTGGCGGGCGCGGGCGCGCCGGGCGGCGGCCGCGACGACCTCCTCGGCCCGCACCTGGTCGTCCGGCTTGCCGAGCTCCCGCGCGAGTGCGGCGCCCTCGTAGCGCTCCCAGAGCGAGGCGTACACCACCCGCAGCGGCACTGCGCGCAGGGCGGCCTCGTCAGCGGCCCAGTCGGCGGCCCGCAGACTGGATTCGGAACCGTCGACTCCGACGACCAGTGGCAGATCCATGGTTCTCATCCTCCCTCTCCGAGGTCGCACACGATGCGCGCCTTGACCTGACCGCGCAGCACCTCGTCGGTGTGGCACGGCCCGCAGGCCTCGACGCGGACGCGGACCTGGCCGGGTCCGGACTCGGGGTCCGGGCGCTCCTCGATGACCAGGGGTTCGCCGAAGTCTCCGCAGCGAGCAGCGGTGCCTGCGCCAGGGGCCCGGGCACCGGCTCCCACACGTGGACGAGCCGCACCGGCAGCCCGAGCAGCTTGGCCTCCCGCGCCGCCCATTCGGCGGCGGCCCGGCTCTCGGGTGAGCCGTCGAGACCGACGGTGACGGTGCGGGACATGGTCTCCCACCTCCTGCGACGGGCGATCCGGTGATCTGTGATCCGGTGATCCGCTTTCGAGAATCCCTGTCACCCGGCATGGCGGCCATGGGCCGCTGGTCCCGCGTCAGGGCCGACCGGCCCCTGACCGGGACGGTCCCTGGCTGGCACGGTCGCGTCGGGCCGGGCAGCGTGGACATAGGGACAACGACTGCTCAGTGAGGTGGCCATGCAACCCTCTGAACCGCGACGCCGGGTGGTCGTGGGCGTGGACGGTTCGCCGTCCTCGTACGCGGCGCTGCGCTGGGCGGCGGGATACGCCCAGCTAGTCGGCGGTGTTGTGGAGGCGATCCACGCCTGGGACACGCCGTCGGCCGTCGGCTGGACCGGCCCCGCGATCGATCCCGAGTTCGACCTGGAGCAGGCCAGGGAGCGCTTCGTGTCGGAACTGCGCAGCGTCTTCGCGGACGACCGCCCGGAGCACCTGGTGGAGTACCTGGTCGAGGGCGATCCGTCGGAGGTGCTGATCCGTGCCTCGGAAGGGGCGGACGTCCTCGTCGTGGGCAGCCGGGGCCGCGGCGGCTTCGCCCGCGCCATGCTGGGCTCGGTCAGCCAGCGCTGCGCCCAGCACGCGGCCTGCCCGGTGGTCGTGGTGCGACAGGAGCACGACCGGCACCGCTGATCCGTCCCGCGCGCCCCGCCCCGGTCACTCCCCGGTCGCTCCCCCGGTGCAGGACCGGTCAGTCCCCCGGTGCGGGCCGATGGGCCTCCGTGGTGCCCACCGGCGCGTGCCAGACCAGTCTGGTGCCGCCGCCCTCGGGTGTGGTCCACTCCAGGCCGCCGCCCAGCCTGCGGGCCCGCTCGGCCATGTTGGCCAGCCCGCTGCGGCGCCCGTCGGCGGGAATCCCCACGCCGTTGTCGGCGACCGTCAGCCGCACGCTCCGGCCGTCGGTCTCCAGCGCCACCTCCGCACGGTCGGCGTGCGCGTGCCGGGCCACGTTCGTCAGCGCCTCCGACAGGACCGCCACCACCTCGTCCGCGGTCTCCCGGGGCACATGGGTGTCCAGCAGCCCCTCCATCCGCACACCGGGCGCGAACCCCAGCACCGGCGCGGCCTCCCCGACCACCTGCACCGCCCGCGTCCGCAGTCCGGCGCCACCCTCCTCGTCGTGCGCCCGCAGACCGAAGATCGTCGACCTGATGATCTTGATGGTCTCGTCCAGGTCGTCCACCGCCCGCAGCACCCGCTCCTTGGCCCCCGGATGGTCGATGAACCGGCCCGCGCTCTGCAACGTCATGCCCGTCGCGAACAACCGCTGGATCGCCAGGTCGTGCAGGTCCCTGGCGATCCGGTCACGGTCCTCCAGCAACGCGATCTGCTCCGCGTCGCGCCGCCGCCCCGCGAGCTCCATCGCCACGGCGGCCTGCGCCGCGAACCCCTTCAGCAGCTCCAGCTCCTTGCCGGAGAAGTCGGTCCCGCCGGCCTCCCGCACGAGCAGCACCACCCCGCGCACATGATCGCCCGGGTCCCCGACCGGCACCGCCACCGCGGGACCCAGGCCCGCGAACCGCGGCGGACCCGCCGTCACTCGCGGGTCACGCGTGATGTCCGGGCTGCTCACCGGTACTCCGCCGACGAACGCCTCCCCGGTCAGCGTGCCCTCCACCGGCAGCACCAGCCCCCGGTGCGCCTCCGACTCGCGGCCGATCGCCAGCTCCACACTCAGCGTGCCGGTCCCCTTCACCGGCGTCGACATCGCCGCCAGCGCCGCCCCCGTGATCTCCCGCGCACGCTCGGCGATCAGCCCCAGGACCTCCGCCTGGTCGGCACCCGACATCAGGCTCTGCGTGATCTCCGCCATCGCCCGCAGCCAGCGCTCCCGCAGCCGCGACTCCTCGTACAGCCGGGCGTTGTCGATCGCCACGCCCGCCGCCACCGCCAGCGTGGCCAGCACCGACTCGTCGTCCTCGTCGAACTCCAGCCCGCCGCGCTTCTCGGTCAGGTACAGATTGCCGAAGACCTGGTCCCGTACCCGGATCGGAACGCCCAGGAACGTGTTCATCGGCGGATGGTGCTCCGGGAAGCCGTACGACGCCGGATGCTCCGACAGCTTCGTCAGCCGCAGCGGTTCCGGATGCCGGATCAGCTCCCCCAGGATCCCGTGCCCTTCGGGGAACGCGCCGATCCGCGCGATCTGCTCCTCGCCCACCCCGACCGTGTGGAACGCCGACAACCGCCTGCCGTCCGGACCGATCACGCCCAGCGCCGCGTACTCGGCGTCCACCAGCGTCGCCGCGGCGTCCACGATGCTGTACAGCACCTGCTCCAGGTCCAGCTCCCGGCCGACCGCGAGCACCGCCTCCAGCAGACTGTGCACCCGGTCCCGGGTGCCCCGCGCCGCGTCCAGACGCGCCTGCAACTCCCCCAGCAACTCGTCCAACCGCAACTGCGGCAGCCGCACGCGGGCCTCCCCTGACTCCCCGGAACCACCCACCGGCGACCCTCCAAACCCCCGCGCACCACCGAAAGCGGTCTCACCGACCTGCCAGCCACATTAACGGCCCGGGCGGGGGAGGGCACCGGGAGCCCGGCCGGTTCGACTGGTGGCGCCGTGGCGGCCCGTCCACAATGGTCCTCTGTCCCGCAGGGAAGGACCGGATGACCCGTTTCCTCGTGGCCGGGATCGACGCGTCCCGGGAGAGCCTCGTCGCAGGCGAGTGGGCGGCCGAGGAGGCGGACCGCCGCGGTCTGGAGCTGCGTCTGGTCTTCGTCGCGCCGTCCCCCGCCGACGGCATCGCCGAACCGCCGATCGCCCTCTCCTGGCAGCGGTCCGGCGAGGAGGTGCTGGGGCGCGCCGAGGCCGGTCTCGCCGCGGGGCGTCCCGGTGTGGCGATGAGCCGCGTGCAGGTGACCGGCTCCACCCCGGCCGCCCTGCTCTCCACCGCCCGAGCGGCCGAGCTCCTCGTCGTCGGGGCTCGGGGGGACGGCGGATTCGACGGCCTCGTGGTGGGCTCGACGGCGCTGGTGGTGGCGAGCTGTGCGCCCTGCCCCGTGGCGGTCGTGCCCCGGCCCCCCGCCGCCGCACGGCACGAGGCGGAGGTGGCCGTGGGCGTCGACGCCCGCAAGGCGGCCGAGCCCCCCGTGGACTTCGCCTTCGGCGCCGCCCGCGTCCGTCAGGCGCGGTTGCGTGCCGTGCACGCGTGGGCCCTCGCCGGCGCCCCGCCGTGGACGGCCCTCGCGGTGCCCGAGGAGGATCGGGCGGCGTGGGAGGACGAGGAGGTCCAGCGGCTGTCCGACGTGCTCCGGGAGCCGCGGAAGAGGTATCCGGACGTCTCCGTGCTGCCGGACGCCGTCCTGCTCCACCCGGCGTACGCGCTGGTGCACGCCTCACAGCGGGCCGGCCTCCTCGTCGTCGGCCGGCGTGCCGGCCCGCGGGCGGCCGAGCAGCGGCTGGGTCCCGTGGCCCACGCCGTCCTGCACCACTCCCACTGCCCGGTGGTCGTCGTGCCCCACGGCTGACGCGCGTCAGGTACCGAAGAACACGTCGAACTCCTCGTACAGCTTGTTGGGGACCAGCTTGTTCGTGCCCGTCACGTCCGCGAGCGGGACGCGTACGACGTCAGTGCCGCGCAACGCCACCATCGTGCCGAAGGCGCCGTCCCTGATGGCGTCCACGGCGTGCAGACCGAAGCGGGTGGCGAGCCACCGGTCGTAGGCGGACGGCGTGCCGCCCCGCTGGACGTGGCCGAGCACCGTCGTACGCGCCTCCTTCTCGGTACGGCTCTCCAGCTCCCGGGCCAGCCAGTCGCCGATGCCCGACAGGCGCACGTGCCCGAACTCGTCGCGCGACTCGTCCTTGACCACCATCTGCCCGGCCCGCGGGACCGCCCCCTCCGCCACGACGACGATCGGCGCGTAGTTGATCTCGAAACGGCTCTCCACCCAGGCGCACACCCGGTCGACATCGAACTCCACTTCCGGGATGAGGATGGCGTTCGCGCCGCCCGCGACGCCCGCGTGCAGGGCGATCCATCCGGAGTGGCGTCCCATCACCTCGACGACCAGCGTGCGCTTGTGCGACTCGGCGGTGGTGTGCAGGCGGTCGATGGCCTCGGTCGCGATGCCGACCGCGGTGTCGAAGCCGAAGGTGTAGTCGGTACCGCCCACGTCGTTGTCGATGGTCTTGGGCACGCCGACCAGGTCGACCCCTGCGTCGGACAGCGCGCTCGCGACGCTGAGCGTGTCCTCGCCGCCGATGACGACGAGGGCGTCGATCCCGTGCGCGCGGAGAGTCCCGCGGATGCGGTCGATGCCGTTGTCGATCCGGAGCGGGTTGGTGCGGGAGGAGCCGAGGATCGTGCCGCCGAGCGGCAGGATCCCGCGCACGGCCGCCACGTCCAGGGGACGGGTGACGTCCTTGACGGCGCCGCCCCATCCGTCCGCGATCCCGACGAACTCCCAGGCGTACTCCTGCACGCCCTTGCGTACGACACTGCGGATCACCGCATTCAGACCGGGGCAGTCGCCGCCTCCGGTCAGCACTCCCACCCGCATGGTCACTCCCTCGCAGATCTCCCTCCAGCTTGGACCCAAGGGCCACGGGCCGCACGGCACGGTGCGCCGTGCGCCCTCAGGTCCCGCGCGCCGGCCCGGGATCTCGCCAGGTGATCACCCATGGCGACACGATCCCGTTCGTGTCGGCTCACGGCCGAGCGGGCATCGAGCCCAGACAACGGATACGAGCGCCCGGACCTCCCGCAGGCCCGATCGTGGCCGTTCGCCGCGGCGGTCAGGCCGCGGTCTCCTTACGGCGGCGGGCGCTGCCGGCGAGGGCGTCGACGAGTTGTTCGCGGCTCATCTTCGACCGGCCGGGAACGTCCTGTTCGGTCGCCCGCCGGTACAGCTCTGCCTTGCTCAGCTTCCGCAACTCACTCTTGCCGCCGCTGCCGCGGCCTCGGGCCCGCGCCGAGGCCGCCCCGGCCTTCTTCGGCGGAGCCTTCCGCGCCGGCGCCTCGGCGCGGCCGGAGCGGGCGGCCTGAAGACTGCCCTCGAGGACCTTCATCAGGTCGACGACCTCGGTCGCCTCCGGCGGCCCCTGGGCCGTGGCGATCTCCCGGCCCTCGGCCTTGGCCTTGACCAGCTCGCGCACCTTCTCCTGGTACGTGTCGTGGTAGCGGGCCGGTTCCCAGTCGGCGCCGAGGGCGGCGACCAGCTGCAACGCCATGTCCAGTTGCTTGCCGCGCCCCGCCCGGCCCGAGGGCAGCTCGGGCAGCTCCTCGCGTGGGTCGCGGACCTCGTCCGGCCAGTGCAGGGTCTGCAGCACCAGCACCTCGTCCTCCGCGCGCAGCGCGGTCAGGTACTGCCTGTTGCGCATGACGAAGGTGGCGATGCCCGCCTTGTTCGCCTCCGCCAGCGCCACGCGCAGCAGCTCGTACACCTTGGTGTACTCCTTGCCGCCCGGGGCGACGTAGTAGGTGCGGTCGAAGTACACCGGCTCGATGTCGTCCAGGTCCACGAAGTCGCCGATGTCGATCGTCCGGGAGCGGCCTGGGGCGATCTCGTCCAGTTCGTCGGGCTCGACCACGACGTACTCGCCCTCGTCGATCTCGTAGCCCTTGACGATGTCGCCGGTGTCGACCTCGTCACCGGTGCGTTCGTTCACCCGGCGGTTGCGGATCCGGTCGGACGTGCCGCGCTGGAGCTGGTGGAAGTGGACGGTGTGGTCCTCGGTCGCGGCGAACAGTTTGACGGGCACCGTGACCAGCCCGAACGTCAGCACCCCGCTCCAGATTGCTCGCGCCATCGCTCATCCTTGATCTTTCTCGCGCGCCTTGCGCTGTGTCCGTTCGGCGAGTTTCCGGGCGTGGGCCGCGGCGTCCCCGGCCCGGCGCCGGGCTTCACGCACGGTCCGGTCCACGTCCCGTGTGTGGTCGCGGGCCTTGTGTGCGACCTCCCCGGCTGCCCGCTGCTCACGTTCGGCGTCCTCGAGTTGCCGGGACAGCTCGGCGACGCGTCGCTCGGCCCGCTGCTGCGCCTCCTCCGCCCGGCTCTGCTCCTCCTTGGCGGCGGCCAGCTCGCCTTCACGGTCGTGGAGTTCCCGCTCGGCGTCCGCCGCCTGCTGCCGCGCCCGATCGAGGCGCTCCTGCTGCTCGCGGCGCCGGACGCGGGCGGCATCCAGGTCGGCCACCTCGCCGGCGGGCTTGGTGCGGCGGGTGGCCGGGGCCGTCTCGGGCTCTCGGAGGGAGGCGGGGAAGCCGACCGGGGCGCTCAGCGGCTTCGTCAGGCTCCCTTCCGCCCACTGCTCGGCCGCCTCGGGGTCGGCCAGTACCGCGTGCAGGGTGTCCTGGACCTCCTGCCGGGTGTCGTCGCCGATGCGCTGCCCGGCCTTGGCCGCCAGTCGGCCGGCCTGCCGAGCCAAGGCGAAGGTGAGCCGGTGCTGCTGGGCAGAGAGCTCCCGGAGTTGCCCGCCGTCCAGATCCTGGTGGGCCTGCCGCAGCGCCGCACCGAGCTCCAGCAGCCGCTCGACCTCGTCCGGCTGCTCACGCACCAGCAGATTGCCGACCCACGCGGCCAGGGTGGGGCGGCGCAGACGGCGGATCCGTGCGGCCAGCTCGCGATCACCCGCCGCGCGGGCGGCCTTGGCACGCTCGTGGCGGGCGGCGGTGAACTCGCCCGGCGGCAGGCCGTACAGCTCATCGAGGACAGCGCCCAAATCCACCTTTCCCTCCCACCCACCCCCGGCATGTAGATTTTGTCACTGTATGGTCTGGTGTGCCTTTTACGGATCCGAACGGTGGCTAGCCCCATGGCCTGTCTTTTGGATCACCTGAGAGTCGCCGACGCGGTGCGGGGGCGGCCGAGGCGTGCCCTGGTGGCATCGCCGTTCGTGTTGATCGCGCTGATCTCCCTCGCGGACGCGCTGACTCCGCCGTACGTGGAGCTCGGACCGCTGCTGATGGCGGCGCCCGCCGTCACCGCCGCGTTCGCCGGCTTCAGGCTCACCGCGCTGGTCAGTGTCCTGGCCGTGGGCGCCCGGCTCGCGGTGGCCTCGCTGCAGCACACGGTGGGGGTTTCGAGCCGGGACGGGGAGATCGCCGCGCTGGCCGCCGGCGCGATCGTGGTGGTCGTCTTCACGGCTGTACGCGACCGGCACAGGCGCGTGCTGAGCCAGGTGCGGTCCGTGTCCGAGGCCGCGCAGAAGGTCCTGCTGCGGCCGCTGCCGGATCGCATCGGTCCGCTGACGGTCGCCTCGGTCTACCTCGCCGCCGAAGCCGAGGCGCAGATCGGCGGTGACCTGTACGCCGCGGCGCGCACCCACACCAGCACCCGGCTGCTCATCGGCGACGTCCGGGGCAAGGGGCTGGCGGCGGTCGGGGACGCCGCGATGCTGCTCGGGTCCTTCTACGGATTCGCCCACCGCCAGGAGACCCTGCCCGCCCTCGCGGCACACCTGGACGGCAGCGTCAGATGGGATCCGCACACCGGAGAGGACAACGGCGAGGAGCGCTTCGTCACGGCGGTGCTCCTCGACTTCCCCGATCACGGCCGCTGCGTCCACGTGGTCAACTGCGGGCATCCCCCACCGCTGATGCTGCGCCGCGGCACCGTGGTGCAGCTCAACCGCAGCCCGTCGGCGCCACCACTCGGACTCGGCGAGTTCAACGGCGGCCAGTACGCCCTCGACAAGTTCGCTTTCGAGGAGGGCGACCTGCTGCTGCTCTACACCGACGGCGTCGTCGAGGCCCGTGACGAGTCCGGCGCCTTCTACCTGCTGACCGAACGTCTCGCCGCGTGGGGGGACTGCACGCCCGACGACGTGCTCCAGTGCCTGCGCGGCGACCTCCTCGCGCACGTGGGGGGCCGGCTCGCCGACGATGCCGCGGCCATCGCGGTCATGTACGCGCCACCGCCTCGACACCCGTCGGCCGCGCAGGGCGCACAACCGGGGTAGCGTCCGGAAGCTGTCACCGCGTCGGTGCGCGGACACGCGGTTCCTGCTCGGCCACCACACGGAGCGTCTTGACCGACGAGTCGGCCGCGTCCGGGATCAGGACCCCGTGTTCGACACCCCTTCCGGATGAGGCGCGGGAGCGGCCGCCGGGACCGGAACAGCAGGGCCCGTACGTTCGGTACGTGCATGCGGACGGGGTGCGTGCGACGTTCACGCGGGGCCGCGTCGTCGTGGCCGAGCTGCGGTCTGCGGGTGAGCTTGCCCGGCTGGAGGAGTGGGCGCGCAACGGGCGCCAGGGCTACATGGACCCGAAGCAGTCGGCGGCGTTCGCGGAGTTCCTCGCCCGGCAGCCCCCGGTCGGCGAGCAGTAAGGGGCCGGCTCGATCGGGGGGAGCCTGACGGGGTACCTCGACGAGCACTTGGGGGTGATGCAGCGACGGGTGGTGCTCGCCGATCGCGCCGAGCGGCTGCACAAGGCCGGCGGCGTCCGCGAACTCGTCGTCGCCACCCGCCTGGGCCCCGCACCGGACACCCGTCACGTTTCAGTAACCTGGCTGAAACCCTTGACGTTTCTACTGGCTCGTTCTTAACCTCACTGCACCGCGTGATTGGCAGTCCCAGCAGTTCACGTGCTGCGGCGCTTTCCGCAGTGTTTTGGCAGGCATAGACACAGACCACCTGTCGGTGGCTTCGTCGTGCCTTTTTTCTGTGCTCCCCGTGCCGCCGGTAGGTCTTCCTCGAAGGCGGATTCATGGCACAACGTCCGAGCGTCAGAAGCGTCGCCGACGTCGTTGCGCTCATCGATGGGCTGGGAAAGATCACCGGCCGGGCGCAGATCGTCTGGTTCCTCGTGTTCGGCGGGCTGTTCCTCGACGCCTACTCGAACGCGGCGCTGAGCGCCGGTCTGGGACCGATGACGTCCCAGATGGAGCTCACCAGCACCCAAGTCTCGATACTCACGGCCACTGCTCCGGCCCTGGCGATCATCTTCAACCCCCTCGGTGGATGGCTCGCCACCCGCATCGGCCGCGTTCCCCCGCTCCTCATCGCCAAGGTTTTCGCGATCGCGGGTGGCGTGCTCGCCGCGTTCGCCGGTGACTTCACCGTCGTATGGCTCGGCCGGGTCCTGGTGGGTGTCGCGTACGGCATCGACTTCGCGGTCGCCATGGCGCTGCTCGCCGAGTACACGCCCGCGAAGCTGGGCGGTCGGCTCAACCTGTGGCAAGCCGTCTGGTATGTCGCCACCACCAGCAACCTCGCCCTGGCCCTGGTCTTCTTCAACCTGGACGTCGGCGCCGACATCTGGCGCTGGTCGGTCGGCTCGGCCGCGGTCGTCGCCGCCGCGCTGTTGCTGAGCCAGGCACTGATGCTCAAGGAGAGCCCCACCTGGTTGGCCAGCAAGGGCCGGCTGGACGAGTCCGTCGCCAACCTGGACCGGATCTACGGGATCAAGGCCGTCGCCGGTACGCCCGACGCGGTGACCCGCACCGCAGCTGAGGCACCCGCCATCGGGTTCCGCCAGGCCGGACTCCTGTTCAAGGGCGACTACCTGCCGCGCACGGTCCTCTCCTCGGTGATCTCGCTCGGGCAGTCGATGCAGTACTTCGCGGTCGGCTGGTACCTCCCGCTGATCAGCCTGGCGATCTTCGGCGAGAGCTTCGAGAAGGCCACCATCGGCTCGATGGTGTTCAACGCCTTCGGTATCGCGGGCGGGCTGCTGTCCGCGTACTTCGGCCGCCGCCTCGGCCTGCGGCTCAGCTCCGCTGCCGGTTTTGCCGGGGTCTTCGTGGCCCTGGTGGCGATGGGGCTGACCTTCGGGAAGGTGCCCACGGCCGTGGCGTTCCTGCTACCGGTGCTGTTCATCCTCTGCCACTCGGCGGGCCCCGGTGCCAACGGCAAGTCCATCGCCGCGCTCTCCTACAGCAGCGACGTCCGCGCCCTGGGCACCGGTGTCACCGGGATGGTCGGCAGCTTCGGCAGTGTCGCCGGCCTGTACGTGTTTCCGCAGATCAAGGACTCGCTCGGACTCGCCGACACCTTCCTGGTGCTGTCCGTCGTGCCGCTGATCGGCCTGGTCACGTGCCTGCTGATCAAGTGGGACCCGACGAAGGCCGCCTCGCCCGACGAGGTCGCCGGACAGGACCGCGACACCGTCGCGGCGCTCTCCGTGACTGCGCGCTGATCCGCCGCCGGACCTGGCGCACCACACATTGGTCCGGTCCCCTCCGCATCCGTCCTCTCCGTATCCCTCCGCACGGCTCGCTCGCGATGCTCGAATGAAAGGGCTGCCATGACGCAGACGTTCCCTGGCGTTTCCCCACGGCGCGGTGTGCTGTCCATCGACGAGGGCACCACGGGCACCCGGGCCGGAGTCGTGCTCGACTCGGGCGCAACCCACGAGGTGTTCTACCGGCCGATCAAGGTCAGCCATCCGAATGACCTCTCGGTCGAGCAGGACCCGATGGAGATCTGGACCGCCACCGCCGAGGTGGCGCGCCAGGCCGTCGGCCGGGCATGCGAGGAGGGCATCGAGATCGCCTCGGTCGCGCTGTCCACCCAGCGGGCCACGGCGCTGCTGTGGGACCGGGTCACGGGGCGACCGCTGCTGCCCGCGGTGGTGTGGCAGGACCGGCGGTATGCGCACGAGCTCGCCGACTATGAGGCGGAGTGGGACGCCGTTCTGCTGGCCCGGCAGGGCCGCCCGGTCGGCGCCCGCGCCCCGTTCCTCTGGGCCGCCCGGCAGATCGCCGCGCACCCGGAGGTGGCCGAGGCGCACCGGGCGGGACGGTTGCTCTTCGGCACGGTCGACACATGGCTGATCTGGCACCTCACCGGTGGCGCCGTGCATGCCACCACCCCGACCAACGCCGCGTCCACTGGTGGCTACCTGCTGGAGCGGCACGCCTGGGACGAGGAATGGATCGGGCACCTCGGCTTCCCCCTCGACCTACTGCCGGAGCTCCGCTCCGACGACACGGGTTTCGGCACGACCGATCCGGCCGCCCTCGGCATCGCCGTCCCGCTGGCCGCATCCATGGGCGACCAGCACGCCGCACTGGTCGCGCTCGGCGGTCTCGCCGCCGGGCAGGGCATGTGCATGTACGGGACTGGCGCGTTCGTCGACGCGGCGACCGGCACCACGCCCGCCCTGCCCCGGCCGTACATCTCCGGGGTGCTCGCCCAGCCCGGCCGACGGCAGGGCGACATCAGCCACTACAGCCTGGAGGCGTACACCTCCACTGCGGGTTCGGCGCTGCGCTGGCTCTGCGACGATCTGGGTCTGTTCGCGTCGCCGAAGGAGCTCGGTGAGGAAGCGGGCCGGGTCCCCACCCGACCGGGCCGCACCCCGTGTTTCGTCCCGGCGCTCGCCGGGGTCCGTACGCCGGTCTGGCACCCGGAGACCACCGCGTCCCTCACCGGGCTCACCCTGGCCACCACTCGCGCCGACCTCGCCCGCGCCGTGCTCGACGGGATCGCGCACTCGGTGTGCGACCTGATCGACGGGGTCGCCGACACCATGGGCACCCCGTTCACCCGGCTCCGGGTCGGCGGCGGCGTCTCCGGCAGCGATCCGCTGATGCAGGTCCAGGCCGACCTGACCGGCCTGCCGCTGGAACGGGTCTCCGACTCCGCCACCGCGAGCCTGCGCGGCACCGCGTATCTGGCCGGGGTCGCCCAGGGCCTGTGGCCCTCGCTCGAAGAGATCGTCGAGGCGCAGCCGCAGGGCCGGGTCTTCGAGCCGTCGATCACGGCGGCCGAGCGCACCGAACTGCGGGCCGCCTGGCGCGACGTACTGATCGCCCATCTGAACGACTCCGCGCTGCTCGCCCTGCGGGAGGGCACGCCCGAATCTCACACCCCCCACTGACGGCCCCCGGCCGTCGCACTGGCGGCCCGCACACGATGACGGGCCGCCGAACCGAAACACCAGGAGTTGATGTTGTGATCACCATGCCCGCCCGGAAACCGCGGCGCAACGCCGCGGCGACCCGCCGGACGCCTCTGCTGCTCGGCCGGGCCGCCCTCAAGCGCCGACTGGCCGACGACATGTACGACGTGCTCGTCATCGGTGGGGGCATCACCGGGGCGTACGCCGTGCTCGACGCCGCCTCGCGCGGTCTGCGCGCAGCCCTGGTCGAGAAGGACGACTTCGCCTCCGGCACCTCGTCGAAGTCGTCGAAGATGGTGCACGGCGGCCTGCGCTACATCGAGCAGGGCAATGTCAATCTGGTCCGGCACTCGCTCCTGGAGCGCCACCGCTTCCGGAAGAACGCCCCGCATCTCGTGCACCGGCTGCCGTTCCTCTTCCCGATCCTGGAGAAGGAGGGTGTCTTCGACGCCCGCCTCGCCAAGGGCTTCGAGGGCCTGCTGTGGACGTACGACCTGGTCGGCGGATGGCGCATCGGCAAGCTCCACCAGCGGCTCACCGTTCCCGAGGTGCTCGCCCAGGCGCCGACGCTGCGCGCCGAGAACCTCAAAGGCGGGCTGATGTACTTCGACGCCCGCACCGACGACGCCCGCCTCGTCCTCACCATCGTCCGCACCGCCGCCGCACTCGGCGCGACGGTCCTCAACGGGGCCAGGGCGCAAAGCCTGCTGATCCAGATGGGCAAGGTGTCCGGTGCCCGGGTCTCGGCGGACGGCGAC
Source organism: Streptomyces sp. NPDC001292 (assembly GCF_042896465.1). Lineage (NCBI taxonomy): Bacteria > Bacillati > Actinomycetota > Actinomycetes > Kitasatosporales > Streptomycetaceae > Streptomyces > Streptomyces sp. NPDC001292. Next base: position 130,636 of record NZ_JBIAXG010000008.1, on the reverse strand, counting down.
ACCATCGACATCCGTGCGCGGGCCGTCGTCAACGCCACCGGGGTGTGGACCGACGAGTTGGACGCGAAGGCGGACGAAGGTCACAGGCCGCAGGTCCGCCCCGCCAAGGGCGTCCACATCGTGGTGCCGTGGGACAAGGTGCGGATCAACTGCACGGTCACCGTGCCGATCCCCGGCCGGGCCCGCCGCGCGACCTGCACCCGCTGGGGCAACAACGTCGTGCTGGGCACCACCGACGAGGACTACCAGGGCTCCCTGGACGACGTGCACTGCACCCGTGAGGAGATGGACTTCCTGCTGGAGGGCGCCAATACCGCCTTCGAGGGGAAGCTCACCCCGGACGACGTGGTCGGCTCCATAGGCGGTCTGCGCCCGCTGGTCGGCGGCAAGGAGGGCGCCACCCTCGACGTGCGCCGCGACCACCGCATCACCGTCGGCCGCACCGGCATGGTGACGGTGACCGGCGGGAAGCTGACCACCAGCCGGCACATGGGCGAGCTCGTCATCGACAAGGTGATGACGGTCCTCGGCCGCAAGGGGAAGAGCCGCACCACCGACCTCCCGCTCCTCGGCGGCGCCGGTTACGACTCCGAGGCCGTCGCCGCGTCCGGCGGCATCGCCGCGCACCTGGGCGAACGCTTCGGCACCGAGGCCCGCTTCGTCGGCGACCTCATCCAGGACGACCCGTCGCTGGCCGAGCCGATCGTCGCGGGACTTCCGTACACGAAGGCGGAGGTCGTGTACGCGGCCCGCGCCGAGCTGGCCCGGTCGGTCGACGACGTCCTCTCCCGCCGCACGCGCGCCCGGCTGTTCGCCCGGGACGCCTCCGCCGACGCCGCCGAGGCCGTCGGCACGATCCTCGGCCAGGAACTGAACCTCACGGACGCGGAGGTCGAGCGCTCGGTCGCCGAGTACCTCGCAGCCGTCCGTCACGAAAAGTCCGTACTCCTCGAAGGGGCAGCATCATGATCAGCCGCCAGACCATCACCCACCCGTTCAACCGGGGCAACTACACCGTCGGCGCCCCCAGCTTCGCCAAGTGGGCGCAGAACACCCCGATCGGCGACGGCGAGGCCGCGCTCCAGGCGAACCCGGTCGAGGTCCCCGAGCCCGTGGTCGAGGCGCTGCGCGAGGCCGCGCACGCGGTGCACACCTCCCGCGACGAGGTCGTCACCCGAACGCGTGACTGGTGGGCCGGTTCGATGATCGGCGAGACCGAGGGCCGTCCCGCGACTCCGAACGCCGTGATCGTCGAGGCCGCCGACGCAGACCAGGTCGCGGCCGTGCTGCGGATCTGCCACGAGGCCGGCATCCCGGTCACCCCGTCCGCGGGCCGCTCCAACGTCACCGGCGCTGCGCTCCCCGTCTTCGGCGGCGTCGTCCTGGACGTGTGCGGACTGAACCGGATCATCGGCTTCGACGCCGGGTCGAACGTCGTGGACGTCCAGGCCGGCATGTTCGGCGACCTCTTCGAGAAGCAGCTCCAGGAGGAGTACGGCGTCACCACCGGCCACTGGCCGTCCGCGTTCGCCGTCTCCACCGTGGGCGGCTGGATCGCCTGCCGCGGCGCCGGTCAGCTCTCCACGCGTTACGGCAAGATCGAGGACATGGTCGTCGGCGTCGACGTCGTGCACGCGGACGGCACCCGAGCCACGTACGGCGACTACGCCCGCGCCGCGGTCGGCCCGGACCTGCGCCAGCTGTTCGTCGGCTCCGAGGGCACCCTCGGCGTGATCGTCTCGGCCCGGCTGCGGGTCCACCCGCTGCCGGAGTACGCGAGCGCCGCCGCGTACGGCTTCGAGACCTTCGCGGAGGGCCTGGACGCCTGCCGCAGGATCATGCAGCGCGGTGCCGCCCCGGCCGTCCTGCGCCTGTACGACACCCTGGAGTCGGGAACCCACTTCGGCCACCCTGAGACCAACCTCCTGCTCATCGCCGACGAGGGCGACCCGGCCATCGTCGACGCGTCGATCAAGGTCGCGAAGGAGGTCTGCGAGGAGTACGGCCCCGAGCTGGACAGCCAGGCCGTCTTCGAGCGCTGGCTGGACGAGCGGATGCTGGTCGGCAAGTCCGCCGAAGGCTTCGAGCCGGGTCCGGGCTTCGTCGCCGACACCCTGGAGATGGCCGCGTCCTGGACCGACCTCCCGGTGATCTACGACGAGGTGGTCGCCGCGATCCAGGCAGTGGACGGCACCCTGGCCGCCTCGGCCCACCAGTCCCACGCGTACACCGACGGCGCCTGCGTCTACTTCTCGCTCCGCGGAAACGTGGCGCCCGAGTGGCGCCGCGGCTGGTACCGCAAGGTGTGGGACGCGGCCAACGCCGTGCTCATCAAGCACGGCGCGGCGCTCAGCCACCACCACGGCTGCGGCCTGCTGCGCGGCCCCTACCTGGAGGAATCCCTCGGGGCGGGCTTCGCGACGTTCGTCGCGGTGAAGAACGCCCTGGACCCGGCCGGCATCCTCAACCCTGGCAAGCTGGGCCTCCGCAGCCGCTTCGGTACGTCTCCGCTGAGCTGACCTCAGCAGCCACGGACCCTTGATCCCCAGGTAGGCCTTTGCCATGACCTCTTTCCCGTCCCGGTCCAGTGCCGCACTCGACGCCCGGCTGGCCTCCGCACTGGCCGAGGTCCCGGTCGTAGCGTCGGTAGTCGGCACCCAGCCGCTGCGGCAGTTCCTGACCGCACCGGCCAAGGCGTGCATCGTCGCGTCGCTCGCGGTGGGGCAGCTGCCCCAGGTCGTGCCGGCGCTGTGCCGGGCGGGGAAGACCGTGTTCGTGAACGTGGACAGCAGCCCCGGCCTGGCCCAGGACCGGGGCGCGCTGGAGTTCATCAAGAACCTGGGCGCGCACGGCGTGGTCAGCACCCGGCTCTCGCTGATAGAGAAGGGCCGACCGCTCGGCCTGCTGACGATGATGAAGGTGTTCGTCACCGACCGGTCCAATCTCCGCCGCTCCACGGACGCGGTCTCGCGCGGGGCACCGGACCTGGTCGAGATCATGCCCGCCCCGATCGCCGCCCGGATGAGCGAGCAGGCACTGCGCGCGATGTCCCCGTCGGTCGCCGCGGGCTTCGTGGAGACCCCCTCGGACGTGGCGCTCGCACTGGCCCTCGGGTCCGTTGCCGCCGCCACGTCCGACCCCCGCCTCTGGCACCTGCGCCGGAACCAGCTGCCGCCGGTTCCGCCCGCCGCGCTGAAGAGGCCCGCCGCACCATCCCAGGAGTAAGCCCCCATGTCATACGTCGTCGTCGCCCGCTACCACACCAAGGAGGGCGAGGAGGACACCGTCCTCCCCCTGCTCGACACCATGGCCGCCGCGTCCCGCCAGGAGCCGGGCAACCTCGCCTACCGCGTCCACCAGGGCACCGAGGACCCGCGGGCGATCGTTCTGTACGAGGAGTACGTCTCCGAGGCCGACTTCACCGCGCACTGCGCCACCCCGCACTTTCGGGAGATCGTGCTCGGCAAGGTCGTCCCACTGCTGGAGAGCCGTGACGTGCTGCGCTGCACCCTGCGTCCGGAGGTGCGGGCATGAAGACCCGTGCGGTGGTGCTGCGCGGCGTGTCGACCGCCCGCCCCTACTGCGAGACCCGCCCGGTCGAGGTGGAGGAGCTGGAGCTGGGCGCCCCGCGCGAGGGCGAGGTACTGGTTCGGATCGCGGCCGCCTCGCTCTGCCACTCGGACCTGTCGGTGGTCAACGGCGACCGGGTCCGCCCGCTGCCGATGGCGCTGGGGCACGAAGCGGTGGGCGTCGTGCAGGAGACAGGGCCGGGCGTCAGCCGAGTCCGTCGCGGTGACCATGTGGCCCTGGTCTTCGTGCCGAGCTGCGGCTTCTGCGCCGACTGCGCGGCCGGCCGGCCCGCCCTGTGCGCACAGGCCGCCGCGGCGAACGGCTCAGGGGCGCTGCTGCACGGCCCGTCGCTGCTGACCGACGCCTCCGGCGCCCGCGTCCACCACCAGCTGGGCGTCTCCGCGTTCTCCGAACACGCGGTGCTGGCCCAGGAGTCGGTGGTGCCGATCCCGGAGGACATCCCGTTCACGGTGGCGTCGATGTTCGGCTGCGCGGTCCTGACCGGTGCCGGAGCCGTCATCAACACGGCCGCCCTGCGCCCCGGCCAGTCGACGGTGGTCTACGGCCTGGGCGGCGTGGGCCTCTCCGCGGTGCTGGGTGCCCGCGCGGCGGGGGCGTACCCGGTCATCGCGGTCGACCCGGTGCCGGCGAAGCGCGAGCTGGCTCTCCGGCTGGGCGCGACCCACGCGTACGCCCCCGGCGAGGCGGTCGAGGCGATTCGTGAACTCACTTCCGGTGGCGTCGAGCTGGCGGTCGAGGCAGTGGGCAGCCCGAAGGTGATGGCCGAGTGCCTGACGGCCGTGGCCCGGGGCGGCACGGTCGTCTCGGTGGGCCTGCCCGCCCCCGACCGGGTGCTCGAGGTCCCGGCGCTGGCGTTCGCGGGCGAGGGCAAGTCCCTCTTGGGCTCATACATGGGCGGCGCGGTACCGCGCCGCGACATTCCCCGGTTCCTGGACCTCTGGCGGGCGGGCCTGATGCCGGTGGAGCGGATGCACACCGGCACCCTGCCGCTGACAGGCATCAACACAGCGATGGAGGAGCTGGCCTCGGGCCGGGCCGTCCGTCAGGTCATCGACACCTCGGGGATGCTGGACGTCTGACCCAGCCCGCCGCGCCGTCAGGCTCCCCGACGGAGCCCCTTCCAGTTGCGGCGCCCTTCCAGTTGCGGAAGGGCGCCGACACCGGTCCGCAGTATCCCGGGGGACCACCGACGTCACTCGAGCCGCCGGTCCGCACCAAAAGGGCGCCGTGCCTCCTCGCGGACGGCGCAGTACGCGGCGACCAGCAGCACCCGGTCCTCCAGCGGCAGGCTCCACGGCCGGCCCTGGCGGACCGGGTCGGCGCCCTCGCGCCGCAGCGCGGTGATCAGCCTGCCGAACTGACGTGGGCTCAGCCCGGTGAATGGGGCCATCCAAGACGGCGCCGACGCCGTGATCACACCGGCCACGGCGAGATCCTCTCACCCGTGACCAGCGGTTACGGGGCACCACGAGACTCAAGCTCAACTCGCTGTGAAGTTCGCCGCGTTGTTTCCACATCTGGACGAGCGGCAGCGGCGGCTGATGATGGGAGCGGAGGCTCGGTGCTGGGGCATGGCGTGGTTCGGGCCGTCGCGCGGGCGGCCGCGGTGAGTGAGACGACGGTCCGCAAGGGCGTGTTGGAGTTGGAGGCTGGCGAGGAGCCGTTGGGCCGGGTGCGGCGACCGGGCGGGGGCCGCAAGCGAGTCGTGGATCTCGATCCGGGACTGCGGCCCGCGCTGCTGGCGCTGGTCGAGCCGGACGAGCGGGGTGATCCGATGTCGCCGCTGCGGTGGACGGTGAAAATCGACCCGCACCCTCGCCGAGGAGCTGGCCCGGGCCGGGCACAAGGTCAGTGCGGACACCGTCGCCGCCGCTGGTGGTCCGGCCAGGGACGAACCGCCTACCCGCGAGCGACACGGCTGTAGGCCCGGAGTTCTCACCCTCACTGGTGGATGAGAGAAGCCAAGATCGGGACCGTTCGCGGGCCAACGAAGCCGGCGAGAGACCACGACTCGGACGCCACCCGCAGGAGGAGCCCCTCCGCTGCGCCGAGATTCATCGCTCGACCAGGCTCCGCCTGCCCGGGCTGACGGGTGCAGGCCGCCCCTGAGAAACGGCCGGTAAGCCCGTAGGCGCCCATTCCCTCGTTCGCCTGACTGGTCGCCACAGGTGACCTTCGCTGCCGCAAGGTCGATACTGCCGGTAGGAACGCTCAGGCTTCCCCGTGTCCGCCGGTCCGAGCTTCCTGATGCCCCGTCAGTAAAGTCAGCGTTAGGCCAGCGCCAGTACCGCCGGGCACCGCGTTCGACCGTCACGGACCGCCAAGATCAACAACAGCCGTTATGTGCCCTGACCAGCAAAGACGCAGGTCGCGGCCACACCTGCTAAGATCACCGGGAGGTACCCATGAGGATGCTCATCAATGTCGCCGAGACCGTCGTGGCGGACGCGCTGCGGGGTATGGCGGCGGCCCACCCCGAGCTGACGGTCGACGTGGAGAACCGGGTGATCGTGCGGCGGGACGCCCCGGTGGCGGGGAAGGTCGCCCTGGTCTCCGGCGGCGGGTCGGGGCACGAGCCGCTGCACGGCGGATTCGTCGGGCCCGGGATGCTCTCGGCGGCCTGTCCGGGGGAGGTCTTCACCTCGCCGGTGCCGGACCAGATGCTGCGGGCCGCGGCGGCCGTGGACAGCGGGGCGGGCGTGCTGTTCATCGTGAAGAACTACACCGGCGATGTGCTCAACTTCGACATGGCGGCCGAACTCGCCGAGGACGAGGGCATCCAGATCGCGAAGGTGCTGGTCAACGATGACGTGGCGGTGACCGACAGCCTGTACACGGCCGGGCGGCGCGGCACCGGCGCGACCCTGTTCGTGGAGAAGATCGCGGGCGCCGCGGCCGACGAGGGGCAACCGCTGGAGCGGGTGGAGTCGATCGGCCGGCAGGTCAACGAGAACTCCCGCAGCTTCGGCGTAGCGCTGAGCGCCTGCACCACCCCGGCCAAGGGCAGCCCCACTTTCGACCTGCCGGCCGGTGAGCTGGAGCTCGGCATCGGCATCCACGGGGAGCCGGGCCGGGAGCGGCGGCCGATGATGACCTCAGGTGAGATCGCCGACTTCGCGGTGCACGCCATCCTGGAGGACATGAGCCCGCGCAACCCGGTGTTGCTGCTGGTCAACGGCATGGGCGCGACCCCGCTGCTGGAGCTGTACGGCTTCGGTGCGGAGGTGCACCGGGTGCTCGCCGAGCGGGGTGTGGCCGTCGCCCGCACTCTGGTGGGCGACTACGTCACCTCTTTGGACATGGCGGGCGCCTCGGTCACCCTGTGCCAGATCGACGAGGAACTGCTGCGGCTGTGGGACGCGCCGGTGAGCACACCGGGCCTGCGCTGGGGCAGGTGAGTTCGCGAGCGTCTCGACCGTACCTACCACGCAAGGGAGATCCAGTGCTCGACGCCGACTTCTTCCGCCGCTGGATGACGGCGACCGCCGCGTCCGTGGCCCGCGAGGCGGAATGGCTCACCGCCCTCGACTCGCCCATCGGGGACGCCGACCACGGCACCAATCTTCAGCGCGGGTTCACGGCCGTGCGGGCCGCGCTGGAGAAGGAGGCTCCACAGACGCCCGGCGCGATCCTCGTCCTCGCCGGGCGGCAGCTGATCTCGACGGTCGGCGGCGCGTCGGGGCCGCTGTACGGGACACTGCTGCGGCGCACCGGCAAGGCGCTCGGGGACGCCGCCGACGTGAGCGAGAAGCAGCTCGCCGAGGCCCTGCGGGCCGGGGTGGACGGGGTCATGACGCTGGGCGGGGCCGCACCGGGCGACAAGACCATGATCGACGCGCTGGTCCCGGCGGTGGACGCGCTCGGTGACGGCTTCCCGGCGGCCCGCGCCGCCGCCGAGGCGGGCGCCGAGGCGACCACGCCCCTGCTGGCCCGCAAGGGCCGGGCGAGTTATCTGGGCGAGCGCAGCATCGGGCACCAGGACCCGGGAGCCACCTCGTCCGCCCTGCTGATCGCGGCCCTGGCCGAAGCCGCCGCGGCGGAGGCGTGACGTGAGCGGCGAGAAGGTGGTCGGGATCGTGCTGGTGTCGCACAGCGCCGAGGTGGCGTCCTCGGTGGTCGAGCTCGCGAAGGGGCTGGCGGGCGGGGCGGCGGGCGTACCGGTGGCCGCGGCCGGCGGCCGGGAGGACGGTGGGCTGGGCACCAGTGCCGAACTGGTCTCCGCAGCGGCCGCGTCCGTGGACCGGGGTGCCGGGGTCGCCGTGCTCACCGACCTCGGCAGCGCGGTGCTCACCGTGAAGGCGCTGCTCGCCGAGGGTGACGAACTACCCGGGAACACACGGCTGCTGGACGCCCCGTTCGTCGAGGGCGCGGTCGCCGCGGTGGTCACGGCGGCGGCGGGAGCCGACCTGGACGCCGTGGAGGCAGCGGCCTCGGAGGCGTACGGCTACCGGAAGGTGTGAGGAGCGGCCGGGACGGCGCCGGGTGGACGCGGCGGCTCGTCCGCCTGTGCCGTCGCCGTCCCGCCGTTCACCAGTCGGCGCGCCAGCCGCTCGCCGGTGGCCACGGCGTCCGCGTGGTCCTCGATGGCGCTGATCCGGGAATGCCGGAAGACGATGTAGGTCACGCCGGAGCGGACACCGCCGCCGTGGGGGTCGGCGGGGATGCCGAGGCGCAGGGCGGTGGCGTAGGAGGCCTCGCCGATCACCTCTCGGGGCCCGATGTCGCCGACGACCGCGTACTGCACGCGGCCCCGGTAGACGACGGCCGCGACCGATCCCCCGTCCACACCGTGGGCGCGGTGGTCCCAGATGCGGCTCGGGGCGGGCAGGACGATGTACGGCAGTCGTGCGGCGTCCAGACGGCGGCCGTTGGACTGCTCGTAGGCCGCGGCCGGGGAGAACTGCGGGTCGGTGCGGCGGTTGCAGCGCACGGTGGGCCGTCCGTCGCAGTCGATGTCCATGTCGGCCTTCCAGAAGACGGCGCCGGGCAGTCCGCACACCGGGACGGTGGCGGGCTGCCCGGCGTCGAGGCGGTAGCGGCCGCGGGAGACCGGTGTGCAGTCACGCACCCTGGCCAGCAGATCGGCGGCCTGGACACCGCCGTCGCCGTGCGCCGCGGGCTCCCCTCGGGTGCGGTACGCGTACGGCACGGTGGGCGTCGGCAGCGTCGTGGGGGCGAGCAGGGCGGCGCTCGCCGCGACGAGCGTCAGCGACTGGGCACGCACGATGAAGGCCCCTCTCCTCGGGGACATTACGGGCATTCACCCCACGAGGGATGAATTGCGGAGTAATCGGTCGCGCGGCCCACGTTAGGGGACCGGACGGCACATGGCCCGCACCATCCGTCGGACGGCCGGGGGTCCGGATCCATGCCGACCCGACCCCCGGCCGCCCGCGACGACGCGGGAAGGCAGCGACGACAGCTGTCCGCGCCACAGCATGAACTCCCCTGCATTGCAGGGAGGTTCAGCCCGGAAGGAGCTTCAGCATACGTAACGCCCCGCGACTCCCACCAACCCCGGCCCCCTTGATGCGCTCCCGCCAACGCGCCATATTGGTCCGGACCATTATCCGTGCGGCGTGCGGGCCGTCCACGCCGCCGTTTCTGGGGAGGCAGACCCGTGCGACGCGTTCCCGCCCCCACTTCCCGCCGTACCCGCGCGCCCGGGCGTGTCGTGGCGCTGTGCGGTGCGCTGGCACTGCTCGCCGCCTGCGGCCGGAGTGTCGCGGACGACGGGGAGGGCGGCCGGCTGCCCGGCGTGCCGACCGGCGTCACCGCCGCCGCGGGGAGCGCCACCAGCGTGCACGTGATGTGGAACGCGCTGCCCGCGGCCTCGGACGTCGGCGGGTACGAGGTGTACCGCGGCACCACGAAGGTGAAGGCCGTACCGGCCCGGGAGCACATGGTGGACATCACCCGGCTCAGCCCGTCGACCACGTACGCCTTCACCGTCCGGGCGCGGGGCACCGACGGCCGGCTCGGCCCGCGCAGCCGGCAGGTGCGGGCGACGACACCGACCGCCGTCGCGGCCGACCACTCGGCTCCCAGCCGCCCGCTCGACGTGCGCGGCCGGGCGGTGGGCAGCCGGGCCGTCCAGCTGTCCTGGTCCCGCTCGACGGACGACCGGGGCGTGGTGTCCTACGACGTCCACCAGGGCGGAACGAAGGTCCACAGTGTCGGCGGCAGCCAGACCGCCGCCGTGGTCACCGGCCTGCGGCCGGGCACCTCCTACGCGTTCACCGTGCGGGCCCGTGACGCGGCCGACAACCTCTCCGCCGCCGGCGCCGCCGTCCGGCTCACCACCGCGCCGGGCTCCGACGACGGCCGGGCCACCGCGCCGTCCTCCTTCCGCGCCGGCACCCACCGTACGGACGGGGCGTACTACCTCGACCTGAGCTGGATCCCGCCGCGCACCGACGGTGCGGTGACGCAGTACCAGATCCAGCTGGACGGAAAGCCGGCCACCTCCCTCGTCTGGGGCGGCACGGCACCGCGTGGGAAGGCCTCGTACAGCTTCTACCTGGGGCGCGAGGCCGGGGCCGGCCACCGGGTGCGGATCCGGGCGATGCTCCCGGACGGCACCTGGGGCGGCTTCTCACCCGAGCGCTCGGTGACGACCGGGATGCCCCTGAGCACCCGTCCGGGCGGTGACGCGGGCAGCCCCGAGCACCCGACCGGACGGTGACGACCGGACAGCCCCGAGCACCCGACCGGACGGTGACGACCGGACAGCCCCGAGCACCCGACCGCTCCGTGAGGGCAGCCCCGAGCACCCGACCGGGCGTCGACCGGCCGGGCGGCGCCCACCCGTACGGACGCGCCCCGCATGCGGGCGGCGGCCGGGAGACGTTGGCTGGCCACGAGGCAGCACGGGCGATTCCCCTATCTCCGGCGGCACATGGGATGGTCCGCCGACCGTGCCGCCGGAGGACAGTCCCATGCGCCACACTCAGCCAACCTCCCGCTCCGCAGCCGTCGCCACGGCGGCCGCCGTACTCGCACTCGGTCTCGCCGCCGGCCCCGCCGACGCCGGCGGCACCGGGATATCCGTCTCCGCCAACGGCTCGACGGTGTCCGTCACGACCAGCGTGTGCAGCCAGGTCAACGGCCGTTGGGGCACGGCCTCGCTGCTCACCGGCAACCAGACGAACTTCACCCAGGGACGCCAGGTGGCGCTCACCGGGACGGCCAGCGGTCAGTCCGCCGCCTGGCAGAGCGTGAGCCCGGGCACCTACACCGTGGCCGTCGTCTGCGCGAACAACGTCACTGCGGGCACGCAGTCCGTCGTCGTCTCCGGCGGCCGCGCCACCACGACGGCCGCGCCCACGTACAGGCCGACGTACGCGCCGAATGTCGCGCCCACGTACGCACCGAATGTCGCGCCCACGGCCGTGCCGACCCGGGGTGTGCTGGGCGGCCTGGGCGGGGGCGTCAAGGACTACGGGACCCTCACGCTCGCGGTCGGCGGGACCCTGGTCGGGGCGGCGCTGGTCGCCACCGTGTGGGTGCTGCGCCGCCGTTCGAAGCCGCACCGGCTCTGACGGCCCCGCGAAGCCGCACCGGCTCCGACCGCCCCATCGGGCCCGGCCGGCCTCACTCCGATTCCTGGCCGGGCAGCTCGGTGAACTCCTCCAGCGCATGCCGGAGCCATTGCGTCCAGAAGGTCTCCAGGTCGATACCGCCTCGCAGGACCAGGTGCCGCAGCCGGTCCTCGGGACTGTCCCTGCCGGGCGGGAAGTCACGCTCCTCGATCTCCCGGTACTCCGCCAACTGCCTTTGGTGCAGATCCAGATGACGCCCCAGCTCGACCCGGAGGCCCGCGGTGCCCACCACGGCCGCCGCGCGCAGCCGCAGCAGCAGGGCGTCGCGGTACGGCTTCGGCTCCTGGGAGGCGGCGGTCCAGCGGGCCAGTTCCGCGCGGCCCGCGGGCAGCACCTCGTAGTCCTTCTTCTGCCCGCGGGCCGGCTCCTTCGCCGGCAGGCTGCGAATGAGGCCGTCGGCCTCCAGTCTTCCCAGCTCGCGATAGATCTGCTGATGCGTCGCCGACCAGAAGTAGCCGATGGACTTGTCGAAGCGGCGCGTCAGCTCGAGCCCCGACGACGGCTTTTCCAGCAGGGCGGTGAGGATCGCGTGCGGAAGTGACATGGGATCATCCTAGGGACGGACCGCACGCCCGCCGCGGTCCCGCGGGGCGGCCCCGCGGGACGGCCGCCGGTCGCCTCCTACAGGGCCGCCGCCAGTTCCGTGCCCTGCTTGACGGCGCGCTTGGCGTCGAGCTCGGCGGCCTCCTCCGCGCCGCCGATCAGGTGTGCGCGGCGCCCGGCGGCGACCAGCTCCTCGTACAGGTCGCGCCGCGGCTCCTGTCCGGTGCACAGCACGATCGTGTCGACCTCGAGGACCGAGCTCGTGCCGTCGACGGTGATGTGCAGGCCCCGGTCGTCGATCCGGTCGTAGCGCACGCCGGGCACCATGGTGACCCCGCGGTGCCTGAGCTCGGTGCGGTGAATCCAGCCGGTCGTCCTGCCCAGCCCGGCGCCGACCTTGGTGGTCTTGCGCTGGAGCAGGTGCACCGTGCGCGGCGGCGCGGGCCGCTGCGGCGCGGTGAGTCCGCCGGACTCGCGCTGGTCCATGTCGACTCCCCAGAGCCTGAAGTACGCCGCCGGGTCCTCGCTCGTCTTGTCACCGCCGTCGGTGAGGTACTCGGCCACGTCGAAGCCGATGCCGCCGGCGCCGAGGATCGCCACCCTCTCGCCGACCGGTGCGCCGTCCCGCAGTACGTCGAGGTAGCCGAGGACGCTCGGGTGGCCGACGCCGGGGATGTCGGGGGTGCGCGGGGTGACGCCGGTGGCGACGACGGTCTCGTCGTAGTCCGTGAGGTCGCCGGCGTTCACCCAGGTGCTCAGCCGTACGTCCACGCCGTGCGCGTCGAGCTGGTGGCGGAAGTAGCGCAGCGTCTCGTCGAACTCCTGCTTGCCGGGGACTTTGCGGGCCACGTTGAGCTGTCCGCCGATCTCGCTCGCCGCGTCGAACAGGGTGACCAGGTGGCCGCGTTCGGCGGCGGAGACCGCGCAGGCGAGCCCGGCGGGTCCGGCGCCGACCACGGCGACCCGCTTGCGCCGCAGGGTCGGGGACAGGACCAGCTCGGTCTCGTGGCAGGCGCGCGGGTTGACCAGGCAGGAGGTGATCTGCCCGCTGAAGGTGTGGTCGAGGCAGGCCTGGTTGCAGCCGATGCAGGTGTTGATGGCCTCGGGGCGGCCGGCTGCGGCCTTGGCGACGAAGTCGGGGTCGGCGAGCATCGGGCGGGCCACGGAGACCATGTCGGCGTATCCGTCGGCGAGCAACTGCTCGGCGACTTCCGGGGTGTTGATGCGGTTGGTGGTGACGAGGGGGACGGAGACCCGGCCCATCAGCTTCTTGGTGGCGAACGCGTAGGCGCCGCGCGGTACGGAGGCGGCGATGGTGGGGATGCGGGCCTCGTGCCAGCCGATGCCGGTGTTGATGAGGGTCGCCCCGGCGGCCTCGACTGCCCCGGCGAGCGTGACGACCTCGTCCAGGGTCGAGCCGTCGGGCACGAGGTCCAGCATGGACAGCCGGTAGATGATGACGAAGTCCTCGCCGACGGCCTCGCGCACCCGGCCCACGATCTCGACCGGGAAGCGCATCCGGTTCTCGTAGGAGCCGCCCCAACGGTCGGTGCGGTGGTTGGTCCGCACGGCGATGAACTCGTTGACGAGGTAGCCCTCGGAGCCCATGATCTCGACGCCGTCGTAGCCGGCCCGGCGGGCGAGGAGGGCGGTGCGGGTGTAGTCGTCGATGGTCCGCTCGATGTCGGCGTCGGTGAGCTCGCGGGGCGCGAACGGGCTGATGGGAGCCTTGAGGGGGCTGGGGGCGACCAGGTCGCGGTGATAGGCGTAGCGGCCGAAGTGCAGGATCTGCAGGGCGATCCGGCCGCCCTCGCGGTGCACGGCCGCGGTGACGGTCGCGTGCTGCTCGGCCTCCTGTTCGGTGGTGAGCTTCGCGCCGCCCTCGTACGGGCGCCCCTCCTCGTTGGGGGCGATGCCGCCGGTGACGATGAGCCCCACTCCGCCGCGGGCCCGGGCGGCGTAGAACGCCGCCATCCGCTCGAATCCACGCTCGGCCTCCTCGAGGCCGACGTGCATCGAGCCCATGAGAACGCGGTTCGGCAGCGTGGTGAAGCCCAGGTCGAGCGGGCGCAGCAGATGGGGGTAACGGCTCATGTCTGTAGTTGTAGAGGACGCCGAGGGGTTTATGCAACTAGTTGCATAAACCCCTCGGCGTCTCCTCGGCGTCCGGGGTCAGCGGCTTTCCAGACGGACGTGGAGTTCACGTTCCTGGTCGCCGGAGGCCATGCACAGGTCCTGGACGGTGAACAGGGAGTCCAGGGTGGTGCGGAAACGGTCGATCGCCCAGTAGCCGCCCTGCACGTCGGCCGTGACGGACGCACCGAGCCGGGTGGACCCGCGGTCCGTCCCGCGTTCCTCGGCCACGTCGAACGTGCCGAGCCACACGGTCGGGCGCACTTCGTGGTAGTCCCGGGGCACGTCGTCCGCGCACCGGTCGGAGGAGAAGCAGGCACACAGGGCGTCGAACACGGTCCGGGCGTCTTCCTTGGTGCATCCGCTCAGTTCCACCGAGACGGATTCGTGGTGCTCCGGCTCGCTCGCCATCACGATCACTCCTCTCGTGGCCGGGGTACCGCACAAAGTTCCCTCCGCACGGCCCTCCACTCGCAAAAACCAGCAAAGCACCGTTTCCCGGCAGAACACCACCGCCGTCTGCCCGCTTGCGCTTGCCCTCTTGTCGCTTGCCGGTCTGCCCGGGCATCGGTCTTCCGGCCGATTCGGCGCGAAGGAGCCCTTGCCGTAGGGGATGGTGGAGGGAAGCGACGGACCGCCTCGAAGACGTGCGGGCGCGGTACGACAGGGGGGCCCGCACCGGGACGACGGGCCATGCGGACAGGCGAAGGCGGTGCGTGGATGACTGCTTCCGGGGCTCCCTCGGCCGAGGGCGAGGAGCCGGCGGGCCGCCCGGCACGGCCGAGCGGACTGCTCGACGTGCTGGGCGTCGCCTCGGTGGTCCTCGACGCCCAGGGACGCATCGTGCTGTGGAGCCCACAGGCCGCGGAGCTCTTCGGCTACTCGGCGCAGGAGGCACTGGGGCGGTACGCGGCCCGGCTCATGGTCCACGAGCAGCACCTCGACCTGGTGATCAAGCTGTTCTCGGACGTACTGCGGACCGGCCGGGGCTGGGCCGGCTCCTTTCCCGTCCGGCACAAGGACGGCAGCACCCGCCTGGTGGAGTTCCGCAACATGCGGCTGCTGGACGACCGCGGGAAGGTCTACGCGCTCGGGCTCGCCGCCGACCAGTCGACCGTACGGCGGCTGGAGCGGGACGTGGCGCTGTCGGAGCGGATCGTCTCGCAGTCCCCGATCGGCCTGGCCGTGCTGGACAACCGGCTGCGGTACGTCTCGGTCAACCCGGCCCTGGAGCGGATCAACGGCCTGCCCGCCGAGGAGCACGTGGGCCGCACGGCCCGCGAGCTGCTGCCCGAGTGGGGCGCGGAAGCCCTGGAGTCCGCGGCGCGCCGAGTGCTGGAGACCGGGCAACCGCTCGTCGACCTGTCCACGGTCGGCCGGACCCCGGCCGATCCCGACGAGGACCACGCCTGGTCGTTCTCGCTGTACCGGCTGGAGGACGCCGCCGGCACCGTGCTGGGCGTGGCCATGTCGGTCGTCGACATCACCGAGCAGTACCGGGCGGGCGTCGAGGCGGAGGCCGCGCGCCGCCGCCTGGCCCTCATCGCGGATGCCTCGGC
Organism: Streptomyces sp. NPDC001292; assembly: GCF_042896465.1. Classification (NCBI taxonomy): domain Bacteria; kingdom Bacillati; phylum Actinomycetota; class Actinomycetes; order Kitasatosporales; family Streptomycetaceae; genus Streptomyces; species Streptomyces sp. NPDC001292. The sequence continues at coordinate 115,209 of NZ_JBIAXG010000008.1, read as the reverse complement.
CCGCATCGGCACCACCCTGGAACTGGAGCGCACGGCCCGGGAACTGGCCGACGTCGCCGTGCCGGAGCTGGCCGACGTGGCTGCGGTGGACCTGCTGGAGGCCGTGGTCGAGGGGCGCCGCAGCAGCCTCGGGCCGGCCGAACCGGCGGTGATCCGGGCCCTGGCCGTACGGGCGGACCGCGCCGCGGACGCCCTGGCGGCAGCCGATCCGCCCGGGCGGATCGCCCGCTACGCCCCCGAACGCCTGGTCACACTGTGTGTGCGTACCGGGCGCCCAGTCCTGGTCGCGCGGGTCAGGGACGAGGACCTGCCCAGGATCGCCCGGTCCCCGGAGGCGGCCGTGCTGCTGGGCCGCGCGGGCGTGCACTCGTATCTGGCCGTGCCACTGATCGCGCGTGGCGAGGTGCTGGGCGCGCTGGACCTCAAGCGCACCCGCAATCCGGAGCCGTTCAGCGCGGACGACGTGTTGCTGGCCGGGGAGCTGGCCGCCCGCGCGGCCGTGCAGATCGACAACGCCCGCTGGTACCAGAACGCCCGCGACGCCGCCCTCACCCTCCAGCGCAGCCTGCTGCCCCGGCACCCGTCGGTCACGGGCGGGCTGGAGGTCGCCTCCCGCTACCAGCCGGCGGGCGCCACCGTCGAGGTGGGCGGCGACTGGTTCGACGTGATCCCGCTGGAGCGCGACAGGACGGCACTCGTCGTCGGCGACGTCATGGGCAGCGGCATCAACGCGGCGGCCACGATGGGGCGGCTGCGCACCGCGACGAAGGCGCTGGCCTCGCTCGATCTCGATCCCGCGCGGCTGCTGGAACACCTGGACCGGATCACCGAGGGCCTGGACCTCTCCATCGCCACCTGCCTCTACGCCGTCCACGACCCGCACCTGCGGCGGTGCCGGATCGCCAACGCCGGGCACCTGCCCCCGGCCCGGATCCCGGTGGGCCGTCCCCCGGAGCTGCTCGACCTGCCCACCGGGGTTCCGCTGGGCGTCGGCGGCATCCCGTTCTCCACCACGACGGTGCACCTGGAGCCGGGCGACCAGCTGGTGTTCTACACCGACGGGCTCGTCGAGACGCGCCGGGAGTCCCTGGACCAGCGCCTGGCGACGCTGCTGACGTTGCTGGGCGGCCCGGCCCGGCCCCTGGAGGAACTCTGCGACCTCCTGCTGCGCACCCTCCACCAGCCGGACAACCACGACGACGTGGCCCTGCTCGTCGCCCGCGCCCAGGAACTGCCGTAACGCCCACCCGGCCACCGGCGAAGCAGCGGCCCGGTCGCGCAACGCGCTCGGCACGGACCGCACACTCACCAGGAACCCGTCACTTGATCCCTGTCACCACGTTCGCGCAGAGGTCTTCCGACACGGCGAAGTGTGCGGTCAGGCCGGCTCGGGTGAAGGCGGCGAGTGCTTGCGGGGCCTGGCGTTCGCCGGTCTCGACGAGGAGGCAGCCGCCGGGGGCGAGCCAGTCGGGGGCCTCGGCGGTGACACGGCGCAGGACGTCGAGGCCGTCGGCGCCGCCGTCCAGGGCGACGAGCGGTTCGTGGTCACGGGCCTCGGGCGGCAGAAGGCCGACCTCCTCCGTGGGGACGTAGGGCACGTTGGCGGCGAGGATGTCGACGCGGCCCCGCAGACTGCCGGGGAGCGCGTCGAACAGGTCTCCCTCGTGGACCGTGCCGCCCCTGGGGACGACGTTGCGCCGGGCGCAGCGCACCGCGGCCGGGTCGATGTCGGCGGCGTGCAGTTCGACCGGGCCGAGCGCGGCGGCCAGCGCCACGCCCACCGCGCCCGAGCCGCAGCACAGGTCCACGACGACCGACGCCCCCGGGAACCGGGCCACCGCCTGGTCGACCATGAACTCGGTACGGCGCCGCGGTACGAAGACGCCCGGTTCCACGGCGATCCGCAGACCGTGGAACCCGGCCCAGCCGAGGACCTGTTCGAGGGGGAAGCCGGCGACGCGCCGGTCCACCAGCGCGGCGAGTTCCCGTGGCGTGCGCGCACCGGCGAGGATCAGCTCCGCCTCCTCCTCGGCGAACACGCAGCCGGCGGCTCGCAGAGCGGCGACCACCCCGGCACGCGGGGGCGGGAAAGCGGAAGAGGAGGACGAGGCGGAGGGGGGAGGAAGTACGGGCATGGAATGCCGAAACCTTTCGGGAGCCGAAGGGCGCTCCCGCGGCCACCTACTGACGGTGATCCGCGCCGTTGCGAGGGGAGAGCACCCGAGCTGACACAGCGGTAATGGGTCTCACCCCCTCGGCTTCCTGCGACCGGGACCCTCCGCGGCCGCAGGTCACCCTACCCCAACACTCGGAGGCCGACCCCCCTCTCCGGCCCCTCCGGTGGCCGGGCCGCACCCTCCCAGGTCAGTTGTAGTATGCAACTGGAGCAGCAGGGGAGGCATTCGGTGAGCGCAGCTGCAGAACCGGACGAGCGCGGCGTCACGCGGCGGACGCCCGCCGGGGAGACGGCCGTCGAGACCATCCACCGCGAGATGACGGTCTTCGCCCGCCGGGCCCGGGCCTCGGCGGGTCGCATGCACCCCGAACTGTCGCTGGTGTCGTACACGCTGCTCGGGCACCTGGAGGAGAGCGGCGGCTGCCGGGCCACCGACCTGGCCGCGCACTACGCGCTGGACAAGTCCACCGTCAGCCGGCAGGTGTCCGCCCTGGAGCGCGCAGGCCTCGTCGAGCGCCGTACCGATCCCGGCGACCACCGCGTCCAGGTCCTCCACCTGACGGCCGCCGGCCGCCGGATCCTCGCCCGGGTCACCGAGAGCCGCCGTGCGGCCTTCCACGAACGCCTGGCCGGCTGGCCGGAGGACGACCTCGAGCGGTTCGCGGGCTACCTCACCCGTTACAACGCCTGGTACGGCCGGGACGAGGACGGCACCTGACGCGCCCGGCGCTGCCCGTGCAGCGCATCCGGGTCCGAACACCTCGGATGACGGCGGGCCGAGCCGACGCCGTACCGTGTGGCCTCCACAGTCTCTTCGCAAAGGCGGTTGCTGATGGCCCTGTTCGACCTTCCCCTCGACGAACTCCGCGAGTACCGCAGTTCGTCCGTCGAGCCCGAGGACTTCGACGCCTTCTGGTCCAAGACGCTCCAGGAGGCGCGCGAGCACGACCTGGACGCCCGGTTCGACCTGGTGGACGCGGGACTGACGACGGTGAAGGTGTACGACGTGACCTTCGCCGGCTTCGGCGGGCACCCGGTCAAGGGCTGGCTGACGCTGCCCGCGCGGGTCGACGCGCCGCTGCCGCTGGTCGTGGAGTTCGTCGGCTACGGCGGCGGGCGCGGCCTGCCGCACGAACACCTGCTGTGGGCGTCGACGGGCCGCGCGCACTTCGTGATGGACACGCGCGGGCAGGGCAGCGCCTGGGGCGGCGGGGGCGGCACCCCCGACCCGGTCGGCGGCGCGCCGGCGTACCCCGGCTTCATGACCCGCGGTCTGGACGCGCCGGAGAACTACTACTACCGCCGGGTGTTCACCGACGCGGTGCGGGCGATCGAGGCGGCGCGCTCACACCCGCTGACCGACGCGGGACGGACCGTGGCGATCGGCGAGAGCCAGGGCGGCGGCATCACGATCGCGGTGGGAGGTCTGGTGCCGGACCTGGTCGCGATCGCCCCGGACGTGCCGTTCCTGTGCGACTACCCGCGCGGGACGACGCTGACCGACCGCCACCCGTACCGGGAGATCGGCCTCTACCTCAAGACCCACCGCGGCCGCACCGAGGGCGCCCTGCGCACGCTGTCGTACTTCGACGGCGTGCACTTCGCCGTCCGCGGCCGCGCGCCCGCGCTCTTCTCCGCGGCCCTGGAGGACCAGACCTGCCCGCCCTCCACGGTGTTCGCCGCGTTCAACGCCTGGGCGCACCGGGACAAGCAGATCGAGGTGTACGACTTCAACGACCACGAGGGCGGCGGCCCCTACCAGGACGCGGCCAAGCTCCGCTGGCTGCGGTCGTACGCCTGACGCCCCGGGGCACTCCCGAGATGCCCGCGAGCCCGGCAGCCGCTGGTGGCGGCTGCCGGGCTCGGGGTGTTGCCCGCACTGGGTGCGGGGGACGGGCTACTTGATGTAGACGAGGCCGTCCGTGGTGATCGTGGGACGGCCGGAGGTGCCGACGACGACGATCTTGACGGTGTGCTTGGCGCTGCTGGACCAGGTCTTGGTCCAGATGGCCTGCCGGTACTGCGTGGTGGAGGACTTCAGGTCGACCGTGGCGACCTTGGTGCCGTCGACGTAGACGTAGGCCTGGCCGGAGGTCGAGGCGCGGGAGACCACCCAGGCGGCGGAGCGGCCGGTGAAGGTCCAGGTGAGACTGGCGCCCTTGGAGCCGCTGGAGTACGACTTGCCGCCGAGGTAGCTGCTCGAGGAGCGGGTGGTCCAGCTGCCGGACTTGACGGCGGAGCTCTCCTGGAGGATCACGGGCGTGTACGACGGGGACGACGTGCGGTAGTTGCCCGCGTAGTCGTTGGCGCGCATCGACCAGGTGGAGGCGGTGCCGGACGTGGCGGTGCGGCTGGAGCTGGTGGTGGTCGGGCCGAAGGTGGCCGTGGTCGGGGACAGCAGCTGCACGGAGCGCAGGGCCGTGTCGTCCGTGGCCTTCCAGCTGAGAGTGACCGGGACGGCGGCGGTGTTGACGGTGCCGCCGCGCAGGGCGAGCTTCGGCGTGGTGGTGAACGTCGGGGCGGTCGTCTCCGCCGTGACGTTCAGCGCGGCACTGGTCGTGGTCTTCCCGGACTGGTGCACGGCCCGCACGGCGACGGTGTGGTTGCCCGCTGCCAGCGTGGCGGAGGCGGAGGTGGCGGTGCCGGACGTGGTGGCGACCGTCTTGCCGTCCACCAGCAGCTGGAAGTTCTTGATGAGCGAGCTTGGCGTGGTCGCCGTCCACTTCACGGTGAGGGCGCCCTTGGTGTAGTACGTCGAGCCCGACAGGGTCGCGCCGGTGACCGAGCTGACCTTCAGGCCCTGCACCGGGCCGGCCGCCCAGGAGCGGATGGTGGGCAGCTGGGCGTAGAGGGAGTTGCCGGGGCAGACGGTGTTGAAGCCGTCGCGGTGGGCGGAGATGCGGTTGAAGGTGTACTTGCTGCCCGCGACGAAGCTGTTGGCGAAGTAGTTCTTCTGGGTGGCACCCGCGGTGAGCTGGACGGTGCCGGCGGGGTCGGCGCCGTACTGACCGAGCTTCCAGGCCGCCACGCGGGCGATCGAGGTCAGCGCGGCGTTGGAGGCACTGGTGGAGGTGTAGGTGCCGAGTACGGCGATGCCCGCGGACTCGCGGTTCCAGCCGTAGGTGTGGGCGCCGAGGACCGGCTGGTCGACACCGCCCTTGCGGCCCTCGAAGACGGTGCCGCACTTGTCGACGAGGAAGTTGTAGCCGATGTCCTTCCAGCCGCTGGCCTGCACGTGGTAGGCGTAGATGCCGCGCACGATCGCGGGTGAGTCGGTGCAGGAGTAGTCGTTGGCCCCGTCGGTGTGGTGCACGAACACGGCCTTCACGTCCGCGTTGTACTCCGGCGCCTCCGGGCTGATCGACTCGTCCGCGCCCCAGCCGGCGCGCGAGACGATCGGCGGTTGCGGCACGGTGGACGGCGGCGCGGACGGCGCGGTGGCCGACGCGCTGGCGGACGCGCTCGTCGAGGGGGAGGCGGACCCGGACGTGGGGGTGGCCTCGGGAGTGGTGTCGGTAGGAGCCGGGGACGTGGTGGTCGCGCCGTCCGTCGGCGTGGCGGTGGTGCCGTCGCTGGGCGTGGTGGAGTCGGTGGGCGCGTCGCTCGTGGCGCCGGAAGTCTCCGCGGCGACGAAGGCGGCCGGCTCGCTGCCAGTGGTCGCCTTGGCCTCGGCGTCGGTCACCACGCCCGGATCCACCAGGTTGACCTTGAGCCCCTTGGGCAGCGGGCCGGTGGTGCCGTCCTTGCGGACGACCTGCACCTGGACGCCGTCGGAGGGCCCGACCCACAGCGGCTGGGAAGCGCCGCGCACACGGGGGCCGGGCTTCTCCAGCGGGTCGGCGTCCTCGAGGTCGTGCCAGGCGCTCCACTCGCCGGTCGCCTTGCTCCGGGTGCGCACCTGCGCCGTGCCGTGCAACCGCTGGGTGGCACCCGTCCAGGTGACGCCGAGCAGCGAGAACTCCTGGGTGTCCGTGCGCGGCAGCTCACGCCGGGCGTCCGTGTCGCCCTTCAGCGCGAGGTCGTAGATCTTCAGCGGACGCTTGGCCCGGCCCGTGGCGCCGTCGTCGCCCGAAGGGCTGGCGACGGCATACGTCACGATGCCCCCGCCCCCGAGGACGACGGCACCGAGCGTCAGCCACGCCCGTCTCTTCATGCTCAGCGGTCGGTACGCGTGCGACGTACGGCGGCTCACGGTGAATCCACCCCCACAGGGCCCAAAACGGCCCAGAGAAGAAAGTCGGGAGGCACACCCGTCACTGGGGTGGCCAGTTCTTTCAGCGCTTCGCGGTCGGCGAACGTCACGGAAAGACGGGCGACAGTGGCGCAGATCACTACCGCCGACGCGTGGCGGTGTGCTCTCCTTCCGGCAGAACCGCCACCGGACGCGAGCTGGGTGGTACCCTCGGGTAAGCACCTGTGTACGCCCCGTTGTGGGCGCCGGTGCGGTTCTTCATCAGCTCGCCGGGTCGCCGCACCTGTTGCGGCCGGCGCGATCTGCTTCTCCTCACCCTCTCCGTGAGCGGCGATCTCTGCCCTTCTCGGGCAGCGCGCGGCGGCCGAGGCGGTGTCTTCCGCCGGAGGCCGTGCTCCACGCCTCCCCGTCGCGGTTTCCCCTTCCCCTCGCACGCCCCGTGCCGTCCGTCCGTGAAAGGACTTTCACCCATGACCACCACACTCGAACGCCCCGCCGCACCGCGGCAGCCGTCCGCTGCCCCCCGGTCCGTCACCGGTGTCCTGGACATCGACGCGACCGGCAAGGGGCATCTGCGCGGCGAGGACTGCCTGCCCACCCCCGCCGACCCCCGAATCTCCCCGGCGTTGATCCGCCGCCACGGCCTGCGCAAGGGCGATGCCGTCGCCGGCGTACTCGGTCAGCAGCACACCGTCACCGAGATCACGACCGTGGGCGGCCGCTCGCCGGACGAGGCCCGGGCCCGGCGCCGCTTCCACGACCTCACTCCGCTGCACCCGCGCGAGCGGCTGCGCCTCGAACACCCCGCCGCCGGGCTCACCGGCCGTGTCGCCGACCTGATCGCGCCCGTCGGCAGGGGCCAGCGCGGGCTCGTCGTGGCGCCGCCGAAGACCGGGAAGACCGTGCTGATCCAGCAGATCGCCGCCGCCGTCGCCGGCAACCACCCCGAGTGCCGGCTGATGGTGGTGCTGCTCGACGAACGCCCCGAGGAGGTCACCGACATGCGGCGCCGCGTGCGCGGCGAGGTGTACGCCTCCACCTTCGACCGGTCCCCGAGGCAGCACATCGCGCTCGCCGAACTCGTCGTCGAGCGGGCCAAACGGCTCGTCGAGGCCGGCGAGGACGTGGTCGTCCTCCTCGACTCCCTCACCCGGCTGTGCCGGGCCCACAACAACGCGGCCGCGGCGGGCGGCCGCACCCTCAGCGGCGGTGTCGACGCGGGCGCGCTCCAGGGGCCCAAGCGGTTCTTCGGAGCGGCGCGGTCGGCCGAGGAGGGCGGCTCGCTCACCATCCTCGCCACCGCGCTGGTGGAGACCGGATCCCGCGCCGACGACTTCTTCTTCGAGGAGCTGAAAAGCACCGGCAACATGGAGCTGCGGCTCAGCCGCGAACTCGCCGCCCGCCGCGTCTTCCCGGCCGTCGACATCGACTCCTCGGGCACCCGCCGTGAGGAACTCCTCTGCAGCCCGGACGAGTTGGCGGCGGTTCGCGGTCTGCGACGCGCCCTGCGCAGCCGCGAGGGCATGGCCGGCCTGGAAACACTCCTGGAACGGCTGCGCGACACACCCGACAACGCCACGTTCCTGCGGCGCGTCCAGCCGACCCTGCCCACCGGCTAGCCGGCCGAGCGCTCGACGCACCCTCACCTTCGCGCCCGCTGTGCGCCCGTCAGGTCATGCGCTAGGACATCCGGGTGCTCGCGGATCCCGTTCGGCTCCGGCAGCGTCCCGCCTGCGCCGATTTATCCCTAGGTTTGCGATATGAAGATCAGATTTTCTATGCGCACCATCGCATCGGCCTGCGCACTCTGCGCCGCGACCGCCCTGACGCTGACCTCTCCGGTCGCGGCGGTCGGCCCAACCGTCGGGGGACCGGGAACGATAGTGCAGCCGAAGGCGACGGTGCCGCAGCCAGGCGTGCTGGACCGCGAGGGCACACAGGTCCGGCTCCGCAGCGGGGCGCCCGCGGTTCCGGACGTCTCCGCGCTGTCCTGGGTGGTGGCCGACGCCGAATCCGGCGAGGTGCTGGCCGCGCACGACGCGCACCGCAGGCTGCCGCCCGCGAGCACGCTCAAGACGCTCTTCGCCCTGACCGTGCTGCCGGCCTTCCCCGGAGGCATCCGGCACACCGTCAGCGCCGAGGAACTGCAGGGCGTCGGCGAGGGCAGCAGCCTGGTGGGGGTTGTCGAGGGCCACACGTACCAGGTGGCCGATCTGTGGCGCGGGGTGTTCCTCAACTCCGGCAACGACGCCGTGCACGTGCTCGCCGCGCTCAACGGCGGCTGGGAGCACACGGCCCGGCAGATGGAGGCCAAGGCCCGCTCCCTGGGTGCCCTGGACACCACGGTCGTCTCCCCCGACGGCTACGACGCCGACGGGCAGGACTCCTCGGCGTACGACCTGGCCGTGTTCGGGCGGGCCGGGCTGCACGACCCGGACTTCGCGCGGTACTGCTCCACCGCCTACGCCGCCTTCCCCGGCAACGACGGCACGTACCGGATCGCGAACACCAACCGCCTGCTGACCGGCGCGGACGGCGTGCAGCCGTATCCGGGTCTGATCGGCATCAAGAACGGCTACACCACCAAGGCGGGCAACACGCTCGTCGCCGCGGCCCACCGGGACGGGCGCACCCTCGTGGTGACGGTGATGAACCCTCAGGAGAGCGCCGGCCACGCTGTCTACGAGGAGGCGCGCGCGCTGCTGGACTGGGGATTCGACGCCGCCGGGCACGTCGATCCGGTCGGCTCGCTCGACGCCCTGCGGCCCGTCTCGCACGAGACGGCGACCGGGGCGAAGCCCGGGACGAAGCCCGGAGCTGCGGTCGTGGCATCCGCGAGGGCGTCCCGGCCGGCCGAGTCGGACTGGCCGGACACGGGAACCATCGCGGGCGCCGTCGGGCTGGGCGCGGGGGTCCTCCTGCTCGGCCTGTGGTTCAAGTACAAGCGTGCCTCGCGCATCTGACCGGCCGCCGACCCGGGCATGGTCCGGACGACGTCGCCGGGGGCGCCTTTCAGAACACCGACAGGCCGGTGAGGGTCGTGAAGCGGTCCAGGGCCGCCACGCCGGCCACCGAGTTGCCCCGCTCGTCCAGGCCGGGGCTCCACACGCACAGCGCGCACCGGCCCGGTACCACGGCGATGATGCCGCCGCCCACGCCGCTCTTGCCGGGCAGGCCGACACGGTAGGCGAAGTCGCCGGCCGCGTCGTACGTCCCGCAGGTCAGCATGACCGCGTTGACCTGCTTGGCCTGGCTGCTGGCGAGCAGCCGGGTGCCGTCCGCCCGTATGCCGTGCCGGGCGAGGAACGTGGCGGCCAGCGCCAGGTCGGCGCAGGAGGCCGCGATCGAGCACTGGCGGAAGTACTGGTCCAGCAGGACCGGCACCGGATTGTCGACATTGCCGTAGGACGCCATGAAGTGGGCGAGGGCGGCGTTGCGGTCACCGTGCGCGGTCTCGGACGCGGCGACCTCCTCGTCGAAGTCCAGCTCCGCGTTGCCGCTCTCGGCGCGCAGGAAGCGCAGCAGCTCGCCCGCCGCGTCGCCGGTACGGGTCTGGAGCCGGTCGGTGACCACCAGGGCGCCGGCGTTGATGAACGGGTTGCGCGGGATGCCGTTCTCGTACTCCAGCTGCACCAGGGAGTTGAAGGGGTTGCCGGAGGGCTCGCGGCCCACGTGCTCCCACAGTTCGTCGCCCTCGCGCGCCAGATCGAGGGCGAGGGTGAACACCTTGGTGATGGACTGCGCGGAGAACGGCTCCCGCCAGTCCCCCACCCCGTACACCGTGCTGTCCAGCTCCGCGACGGCCATGCCGAAGGCGCGGGCGTCGCGGGCCGCGAGCGCCGGGATGTAGTCGGCCGCACGCCCGCGGCCGGGCGTGTGCTCGATCTCCTCGGCGATGCGCTCCAGGACCGGCAGGTAGGTCGGGGACGATGTCATGATCGCCATTCTGCCTCCGGGCCGGTCCCGGTGCGCTGCGGAGGTGGATCGGGGGGCGGGTGCGGCAGGGCGGCGGGCCTCGGCCGCCAGCCGGTGCTCAGCTGCTGAGAACACCCGTGCCGAGCAGGCCGAACAGCAGCAGGCCGACCAGGATCCGATAGACGACGAACGCGTTGAAGGAGTGCTTGGCGACGAACTTCAGCAGCCAGGCGATGGAGGCGTAGGCCACCACGAAGGACACGACGGTGCCGACGGCCAGCGGGACGGCGCCCACACTCGCGCCGAGAGCGTCCTTGAGCTCGTAGATGCCGGCGCCGGTCAGGGCCGGGAGGCCGAGGAAGAAGGACAGGCGGGTGGCGGCGACGCGGTCCAGGTCCAGGATGAGCGCGGTCGACATGGTGGCGCCGGAGCGGGAGAAGCCGGGGAAGAGCAGGGCGAGGATCTGCGAGCTGCCGACCAGCATCGCGTCCTTGAAGGAGGTGTCGTCCTCACCGCGCTTGTGCCGGCCCATCTGGTCCGCGCACCACATCACACCACTGCCCACGATCAGCGAACCGGCGACCACCCACAGGGAGCCGAGCGGCCCTTCGATGAAGGGTTTGGCTGCCAGGCCCACCACCACGATCGGGATCGTCGCGAAGATGACCCACCAGGCGAACTTGTAGTCGTGGTGGTAGCGCTCCTCCCGGTTGGCCAGCCCGCGGAACCAGGCGGACATGATCCGCACGATGTCCTTGAAGAAGTACACCAGCACGGCGGCGATGGCGCCGACCTGGATGACGGCGGAGAACGCGACGACCGACTTGTCGTCGACGGGGATGCCCATGAGCCCCTCGGCGATCTTCAGGTGGCCGGTGGAGGACACGGGGAGGAACTCGGTCACCCCCTCGACGACTCCGAGGACGACGGCCTGACCGACGGAGATGGCGCTCATGGGATCCAGTTCTGGGGATGGCGATCGACAGTGGTGGTCACACACTTACGGTGCCGAGGTGACGGCCCGGTGACGGGCAGCGGAATCCTGCGGCAACCGTCAGAGGCTTCCGGCGATCCAAGCCCCGGCGAAAGCCGCGCCGAGGCCTGCGGCGACGCTGGCGACGACGTTGGCGAGGGCGTAGGAGCCGGCACCGGTCTCGGTGAGCCGCAGCGTCTCGTAGGAGAAGGTCGAGTACGTGGTCAGGGCCCCGCACAGACCGGTGCCCAGGAGCAGTTGCAGGTGCGGTCCGGCGACGCCCGCCGCTGCCGCGCCGGTCAGCAGGCCGAGTATCAGACACCCGGTGACGTTCACCACGAAGGTGCCCCAGGGGAACACCGAGTCGTGCCGGGACTGCACCGTACGGTCGGTGAGGTAGCGCAGGGGCGCCCCGACCGCGGCCCCGACGACCACCAGCAGCCAGTTCACGACGGCTTCCCGCCCTTCGCGCCCGCGCCTCCGAAGCCGGCCGCGCGGCCGACGTACCGGATGACGTCGCAGTCGTCGAGTATCACCAGACCCTCGGCGACCAGTTCGTCCAGTTGCGGAAGGAACGCCCGCACCCGCTCCTCGGTGTCCACGATCACCACCGCCACCGGCAGGTCCTCGCTCATCGACAGCAGCCGTGAGGTGTGGATCAGGGAGCTCGCGCCGAACCCCTCGATACCGCGGAAGACGCTGGCGCCCGCGAGGCCCGCCGCATGGGCCCGGTGGACGATCTCCGAGTACAGGGGCCGGTGGTGCCAGGTGTCGTTCTCTCCGATGAAGACGGTCACGCGCAGCGCGCTGCCGGTGAGCCTGGTCATCGCTGCCTCCACTTCAGAACACGGCGGGCCGCCGTCATGGCCAGCCACACCGCCGCGAGCGCCGCGCACGGGGTCGCGGCGAGGTACGCCAGCCCGGTGCGGGCGTGGCCGGAGTCCACCAGCCGCTGGATGTCGACGGCGTAGGTGGAGAAGGTGGTGAAACCACCGAGCACGCCGGTGCCGAAGAACGGGCGGACCAGGCGGTGGGCGCCCCACACGTCGGTGATCACCACCATGAAGACACCGATCACCGCGCAGCCGAAGACGTTGATCCAGAAGATCGCCCAGGGAAAGCCCCCGGCCGGCGCCGGCAGCCATTGCGAGACCGCGTACCGGGCCGTGGCCCCGAACGCTCCCCCGAGCGCCACCACCGCGACCACCGGCGTCTGCGCCCGCCAGGCACGCCGCCGCACGGGACTGGTCCGCGTCCGAAGGCTCTCGGTTTCCGGGGCTGTCATGCTCCTACGTCTCCTGCTCGCCGGCGCCCGGACATCCCGGAGCGCTCCTACGACGCGAGTAGGGACCGTTGGCGGCACCAGTGCCACGGTTTCGGTACGGCGGGCCCCACCGCCGCGCCGCGAACCCATCGCGGCCGGGCTACAGGCTAACCCCCACCGGATCCGCACCGCACGCACCGACCGGGGTGTGTACGGCAAGGCGGGTGACGCCTCCCGGCAACCGGTCAGGATCGGAGAAGCCGCACGACGCCCGGCCGCCCTAGCGTGGAACCACCGACGCACACGTCGGCCCTTTCCCCTGCCGGGTACAGGGCCGCATACATGCAGAGCCGCATACGAAGGAGTACGCCATGACCGCCGGACTGAAGACGATCATCTACCCCGTCAAGGACCTCGAACAGGCGAAGGCCCTGTTCAGCGCGCTGCTGGAGGTCGAGCCGTACGCCGACGCGCCCTACTACGTCGGGTTCAAGGACGCCGGGCAGGACGTCGGGCTCGACCCGAACGGGCACGCCAAGGGCATGACCGGGCCGGTGCCGTACTGGCACGTGGACGACATCAGGGCCCGGCTGGCGGCGCTGGTGTCCGCGGGCGCCGAGGTGCTTCAGGACGTGCAGGACGTCGGCGGCGGCAGGCTGATCGCCTCGGCGAAGGACGCCGACGGCAACCTCATCGGCCTTCTCCAGGACGCCTGAGCCGGCCGCCGCGGTGGTACCGCGCACCGCGGACGGCCAGACCGGTCGGACTGGTCCTCGCGGCGCCGCTCAGCCCTGCGGCCGGGCGAGCAGGTTGCGCACTCCCTCCGAGGTGAGCGTCAGCCCGTGCGGCGAACTGGCGTCTATGGTCAGCGACAGGTCGTCGGCCGGCCACTGGGACGCGAGCGCGCCGAGCGGAACGAGGCGGTAACGGGAGACGAAGGGCAGGAGGTCGGACATCTCCAGTTCGGAGGTGAAGACGGGCACCACCGGCACCCCTCCCGGCTGTTCGAGGACGGGCAGGGCCACCGCCGTGGGGTTGGTGGCGTCCTCCTCGCTCGCGTCGTCGGGCACGGGGACCAGCACGTCGCTGCTCGCGAGCGTCTCCAGTGCCACCGTGTCCTCGGCGTTCTCGGCAAGCACGTCCAGCGCTTGCTGGGCGGGCGTCGGGGTGTTGTCGTTCGCTGGTGTCTGCATGACGGTTTTCCCTGGTCGCGGCAGTCGAGCGGCCCGCCCGGGAGCTGACCGGCCGGGCATGGGTTCTGCTCGCGTACCCGATCGCACACGGCGCAATCACCAGGCGCCGGGAGATTCCACGAGCCGTCCGGCCGACGGCCTTGACCGGTGGTCGCCGAGGCGGCGCCGGTGTCACGACGGGCCGCGGCGGATCGCGACGGCCGCGGCGTCGTCGCCCAAGCGGCCGTTGGTGTGGGCGACGAGGTCGTCGTGGAGCCGGCGCAGCACGAGTTCCGGCGGTTCGGCGACCCAGGCGCCGGCCCGGTCGGCGAGGGGGTAGAAGTCGCCCCGCGCGTTGCGCGCCTCCAGGACGCCGTCGGTGTGCAGGAGCAGTGTGTCGCCGGGCAGGAAGGGGAACGAGGCGACCACGTAGTCCACCGCGTCGGACAGTTCACCCAGGCCCAGTGGTGGTGCGACGAGCTGCGCGGTCAGGGGGACGGCGGTTTCCGCGCCGATGAGCAGCGGGGACGGGTGGCCGCAGTTGAGGAGGTGCAGCACGGGCTCGCTGTCGGGGATGTCCACGAGCAGGGCGGTGGCGAAGGACTCGTCGATGTCGAGCATCTGCGCGGTCTGCCACTGCCGGAACTCCCAGCGCATGGCGCCGTCCAGGTGCACGGCCAGACGCGGCAGCGAGGGCCGGCCGTGCGCGGCCGCGCGGAAGGCGCCGAGCAGCAGTGCGGCATGGCTGATCGCCGGCAGTCCCTTGCCCCGCACGTCGGCGATGAGCAGCCGGGTGCTGTGTCCGGTGCGGGCCGCGGCGTAGAGGTCTCCTCCCATGGTGGCCTCGTCCTGGGCGGCGAGGTACAGGCAGGCGATCCGCAGCGGGCCGCTGCGCTCGGGCAGGGGTGGGAAGAGCACGTCCTGGACGGCCTGTGCCACGACCCGGCTCTGCGTCAGCTGGTGCTCGCGCCGGTCCCGGAACAGGCAGTACACCACGATCAGACCCGAGACTATGATCAGCGACGCGACCTGCGCCTGGAGGTGCTGTGTGCCCAGCGTTCCTTGGACGCCCCCGATGAAGAGCTCGGTCCCGGCGGCCAGCGCACCGATCAGGGCGGTGAGCCAGGGCCCGGAGAACGCGGCGGTGAACGCGGGAGCCGCGACCAGCAGCGGGCCGAGGTGCACGTCCGGCGGGCTCAGGCCGTCCACGACGCCCACCACAGCGATCAGTACCAGGGGGATGACGATCAGTACCCGTCCCGATGGTGAGCGCCGTAGGTCCAGTAGCGACACACGTCATGTTCTCACCCCCGGGGCCCGCCCGGCGAGGCCACTGTTTCCCGCAGGCCGGGGGCGGGGGCTCGGGGCGGTGGACGGTGCCGGGGCGCGGGCCCTCCGCGACGCGCGAGGCGCGGAGGACCCCGGGGGCTCACTTCCGAACCCCGGTGTCCGGGTAACCAGCGGCCCCGGGCCGATGCGCCGGGGCCGTCCCGCCCGTGGAACCCGGCGGGCCGGCCCCCCACTCCGGCTCCCGGATCCACCCGGCCGGCGTCGGCCCAGGACCCCCGGGGCGCCGGGCGGGTGCTCATAAGCCGGTTCCGGCGGGTGGTGCGGTCGTGCCGCGCACCTCCAGGACCGGGCTGGTCAGATCCACCGTCCGGGGCAGGTCCGGGTTGTCGATGCGGTCGAGCAGCCGCTGGGCGGCGCGCCGTCCCACGTCGTGACTGGCGTTGTCCACGGTGGTCAGCCACAGGTGGCGCAGGCGCGACAGATAGGTGTTGTCGTAGCCGGCCAGGGAGAGGTCCCGGGGGACCCGAAGGCCGCTCTCCTCAGCGGCGGACAGCGCGCCGACGCAGGCCATGTCGTTGACCGCGAACACGGCGGTGGGCCGTGGGGCGCGGCTGAGCAGCCGTACGGTGGCCCGGTAGCCGCCCTCCTCGGTGAGGTCGCCCTGTTCGACGACCGCCGTGCCGGCCAGCCCGTGTGCGCGCATGGTGTCCTCGAAGCCGCGGCGGCGCAGGTCACCGACCGCGCCCCGGCCGGCGATGTGGGCGATGTGCCGGTGGCCGAGGGAGATGAGGTGCTCGGTGGCCAGCCGGGCACCCTGCTCGTCGTCGCCCGCGACGACGTCCACCTCCGGCAGTTCGGGTTCGCGGGTGCCGGCGGCGACGGTGGGCACGCGGCCGGCCGCGACGCGCAGCGCCCGCGGGTCCCGCAGGGTGCCGACGGCGACCAGGCCGTCGACGCGCAGTTCGGTGAAGGTGCGGGTGAGGTCCTCCCCCAGGCGCCGGTTCAGGTGGCCGTCGGCGAGCAGCATGTGCAGGCCGGAGTCGTACAGGCGGGAGTTCAGCCCGTCGAGGAGTTCCACGAACCAGGGGTTGCGCATGTCGTTCAGCAGCACGCCGACGGTGCGGGTGCGGCGCTCGCTGAGGCTGCGGGCGGCGGCGTTGGGCCGGTAGCCGAGTTCCTCGACCGCGGCGAGGACCGCCTGCCGCTTCTCGGGGCGCACACTGCCGGAGCCGCGCAGCACCAGTGAGACCAGGGACTTGGACACACCAGCGCGTGCGGCGACGTCGCGGATGGTGGGCGGTCGCACGGTGTGGACCGTTCCATGAGAGCGAGGGCCTTGTAAAGAGGCCGGAAGCTGTCCGGAGAGTCGGGGCTGGGTGCGTCACACGGTGGCTTGACACCTGACGGGAGACGGCCTCATCGTGAGCCACCAGGTTTTGGATCGGTCCATAAAGGGGCTGTCATGGTGCCTACGCTCGGCGTCGCCGTCGTCGGATTCGGCTGGATGGGACGGGTGCACACACAGGCGTACGCCCGGGTGCCGCACCACTTCCCCCGGCTCGCGGTACGTCCGCACCTGGTCGCCGTCGCCGACGAGGTGCCCGGCCGGGCCGAGGAGGCGGCCGAGCGGTACGGCTTCGACTCCGCCGTCCGCGACTGGCGGGAGGTCGCCGCCGACCCCCGGGTGGAGGCGGTCAGCATCACCGCCCCGAACTTCCTGCACCGCGAGATCGGTCTCGCCATGGCCGAGGCGGGCAAGCACATCTGGATCGAGAAGCCGGTGGGCCTGAGCGCCGACGACGCCCGCGCGGTCGCCGTCGCCGCCGCCGGGGCCGGTGTGCGGGGCACGGTCGGCTTCAACTACCGCAACGCCCCCGCCGTCGCCGCCGCACGCGAGATGATCACGGCCGGCGAGATCGGCAGGGTCACCCATGTCCGCATCCGGCTGTTCAGCGACTACGCGGCCCATCCGGAGGGTGCCCTGACCTGGCGCTACGAGCGTGGACGCGGCGGCAGCGGGGTGCTGGGCGACCTGGCCTCGCACGGGGTCGACCTGGCCCGCCATCTGCTCGGCGAGATCGAGTCGCTGGCCGCCGACACCGCCGTGTTCGTGCCCGAACGGGCCCGGCCCGCCGGTGCCACCGCCGGTCACACCCGGGCGGCGGGCGGCGAGCTGGGTCCGGTCGAGAACGACGATTACGTCAGCTGTCTGCTGCGTTTCGCCTCCGGCGCGCGCGGCGTGCTGGAGGCGTGCCGGGTCTCGGTCGGCGAGCAGAACAACTACGGCTTCGAGATCCACGGCACCAGGGGCGCGCTCTGGTGGGACTTCCGGCGCATGGGCGAGCTCGGTGTCAGCCGCGGCACCGCGTACCAGGACCAGCCCGTCAGCACGGTCTACGTGGGCCCCGGCCACGGCGAGTACGAGGCCTTCCAGCCGGGTGCGGCCAACGCCATGGGCTACGACGACCTCAAGGTCATCGAGGCGTACCACTTCCTGCGCTCGGTCACGGAGGGCGGCACCCACGGCGCCACCCTCGACGACGCCGTGGCCGCCGCGGTGGCCCTGGACGCGATGACCCGCTCCGCCGAGGACCACACGTGGATGCCCCTCGGCTGACCCGCACCGCCTCATCCTGGCGCCAGGCCCGTACGCGGGCTGATCGCCCAGTGGTTGGCACGCAGCACCCGGCCTGCGAACGCCACCTCGCGCTGGCCGACGAACCGGAAGCCGAGCGAGCGGCAGATGCCGTTCGAGGCCGCGTTGGTCGTGGCCGGGAATGCGTGCACCACTCCCCGGCGGTTCTCGTCCCGCGCCCGTTCCAGCAGCGCGCGGGCCGCCCGCCGTCGAGGCCGCGGCCCTGG
Organism: Streptomyces sp. NPDC001292; assembly: GCF_042896465.1. Classification (NCBI taxonomy): domain Bacteria; kingdom Bacillati; phylum Actinomycetota; class Actinomycetes; order Kitasatosporales; family Streptomycetaceae; genus Streptomyces; species Streptomyces sp. NPDC001292. The sequence continues at coordinate 97,365 of NZ_JBIAXG010000008.1, read as the reverse complement.
TGGCGCGGCAGCACCATCCAGCCGGTCTCCGACATCGGGCCGTCGTCGCCGTCGTGGGTCCAGCTGGTCACCGTCCCGGCCACCTCCTCGGGGTTCTCCGGGTCGGGGACGATCATCTTGATCCAGGCGGCGTCGGCCGCCGCCTGCCGGGCGTCGCGGCGCACCTTGTCCGGCATGCCGCCGGCTGGCAGGGGACCGCCGAGCTCGGCCATCATGACCGGGTCGCAGCGCATCCGGATGTACGCGTCCACGTCGTCGGCGGTGACGTCGCGCAAGAGCACGGGGCCTCCTGGCGGGAGGTGGGTGTACGTGCCAAGCATCGGCTGGGTCATGATGGGGCTGCCCGGCCGAGCCGGCGCGAGAAACCCGTGCCGGCTCGGCTTCCTGTGAACAGCCCGAGGAGAAGCACGCGTTGAATACCGGCGCCCCGGTTCCCGGCAGCTACTACGAACGCATCGACGAGCACCGTTTCAAGCCCACCGCACACGCCAGTGGCGCCTGGGACGCGCGCGAGCAGCACTTCAGCCCGCTGGGCGGACTGGTCGTCCACGCGGTCGAGGACCATCTGGCCGCGCGTGGGGGCAGCGCCCTGATACCGGCCCGGATCAGCTACGACATCCTGGGCCGCCCGGCCCTGGACGAGTGCGAGATCGAGGTGGAGACCCTCCGTCCCGGCCGCACCGTCGAACTCCTGGAAGCCGTCGTGCGCATCGCCGGCCGTCCGGTGGTCCGGGCCCGCGTCTGGCTGCTGTCGGCCCAGGACACCGCGGCCGTCGCCGGGGGCGCCGGCGACCGGCTCACCCCGCCCGACGGGCTCAAGCCCTGGGCAATGAGCGAGCTCTGGCCGGGCGGTTACATCGCGTCCCTGGACGTCCGTCCGCTGGTCCCGCCGAGCCCCGGCCGCACCACCGCCTGGGTCTCCACCCCGCTCACCCTGGTCGCCGGCGAGCCCAGCAGCCCGCTCGCCTCCTACCTCTCCCTCGTCGACACGGCGAACGGCATCGCCGCACGCCAGCCGCCCACCGCGTGGATGTTCCCCAACGTCGACCTGACCGTGCATCTGCACCGCCGCCCGGAGGGCCGCTGGACTGGTCTGGACACCACCGTGGCCTTCGGCCCGACCGGCGTGGGCCTGACCAGCACGGTCCTGCACGACCTGTACGGCCCGGTCGGGCACGCCCAGCAGATCCTGACCGTGCGTCCCATGCCGGGCGGCTGACCGCGGCCGGGCGCGGTCGCGGGCCCGCCGCCCGTCCCGTACGGCCCCCGTCCCGTACGGCGCGCGCGATCGGGGCATAGCTGATGTCCTGGTTGCGGGGGTCCGTCGTACCCGCTTTCCGGGAGATACAGATGAGCACCTGCAAAGTCGCGCAGGCGACCGCCGCCGGCGGTCCGTTCGAGATCGTCGAGCGTGAGGCGGCGGATGCGGGCCCCGGCCAGGTCGCGATCGCCGTTGAGGCCTGCGGAGTCTGCCACAGCGACAGCTTCTTCGTGGACGCCGCGCTGCCCGGGATCAGTTTCCCGGTGGTTCCCGGGCACGAGATCGCCGGGCGGATCGAGCAGCTCGGCGAGGGGGCGCAGGACCAGGACTGGCAGGTGGGCGACCGGGTGGCGGTGGGCTGGTTCGGCGGCAGCTGCCACCATTGCACCCCGTGCCGGCAGGGCGACTTCATCGTGTGCCCGAATCTGAAGGTCCCAGGCTGGACCTACGACGGCGGCTTCGCCGAGCGGGTGATCGTGCCGGTCGACGCGCCGGCCCGGATCCCCGACGCGCTGGCGGCGAGCGACGCCGGGCCGATGGCGTGCGCGGGTGTGACCACGTTCAACGGACTGCGGCGCAGCTCCGCGCAGCCGGGTGATCTGGTGGCCGTGCTCGGCATCGGAGGCCTGGGGCACCTGGGGGTGCAGTACGCGGTGGCCATGGGCTTCGAGACGGTGGCGATCGCACGCGGGGCCGACAAGGCCGACTTCGCCAAGCGGCTCGGCGCGCACCACTACGTCGACAGCACGACGGACACCCCCGTCGCCGACGCGCTGCAATCGCTGGGCGGTGCCAAGGTCGTACTGGCCACGGCCGGCAGCTCCGAGGCGATCGCGGCGACCGTCGACGGCCTGTCGCACCGGGGTGAGCTGGTGGTCGTCGGGGCGGCGCCCGAGCCGCTGGGGATCAGCCCGCTCCAGCTGATCACGGCTGCCCGGATCGTCCGTGGCCACCCGTCGGGCACCGCGCAGGACGTGCGGGACACCATGGCGTTCAGCGCCCTGCACGGGATCCGTCCGATGACCGAGGTCGTGCCTTTGGACCAGGCCGGCGAGGCCTACCGGAAGATGCTCGCCGGTGCCGCTCGGTTCCGCATGGTGCTCACGACCGGATGACCAACCGGCGCAGGACCACGGCCGGTTGGCCCGGCCCCTGCACCAAGTGGGGCTTCAGGCCTTCCGGGCCAGAAGGCAGGCGTGCTGCCGCGTCAGCCGCCCGGCGGGCTCCTGCACCAACCGGGCCGTGACGACCAGCCCGGCCCGCTCCAGGAGTTCGGCCACGCGTATACGCACCGCTCTGGCCGTGGCCGTCACGGCCGGGACCGTCGCCGTCGTCGTCGCCGCTCCGGCGCAGGCCGCCGAATACTCGTCCGCGCTGAAGATCAAGGGCGTCCAGTACGACGCGCCCGGACGGGACTCCAACAACTGCCGTACCGGCAACACCAAGAACGAGTACCTGACGATCAAGAACTACTCGCGCACCGCGACCGTCAGCCTCAAGGGCTACGCGGTCAAGGACGCCTCCGGCAACCGGTTCACGTTCCGCTGGCGACTACGTGAAGCTGCGCGGGGGCAAGGGCACGGGCTCCGACGCCAAGAACGTCGTCTACCGCCAGAACTGCAACTTCGTCTGGAACAACGACAAGGACACCATTTACCTGCTCAAGCCCTCCGGTGCCCGCGCCGACGTCCACTCCTACACCAACAAGGCCCGCGACGACCGCGACGGCGACGGCTACATCCGCTACCACGGCTGAGCCCGCGCCGATCCGGCAGGCCAGCCGCCGCGAAGCTCACGGCGGCCTGCCCTCGTACCGGCCCCGCACGCCGATCACGTGCTCGTGCCGTTCCAACGCCTCCCGGGGGCACTGCTCCTGATGGCGCGTCAGCAACCGGCCCTTCGCCGGACGGCGGCCTGCGCGCACCCGTCCGGCGACGGCGACGGCTATGTGTCGCTCTCCTCACTCGGGCGGGTGCGTCCCGGCTCCGGGAGCTCGCCCTGCTGGGCACGGATGTGCAGTACGTCGCCGATGAACAGGTCGTACACCAGGACACCGACGACCCCGCCGACGAGCGGTCCGACGATCGGGATCCACCAGTAGTGGCTGAACGACCCGGCCAGACTGCCGGGTAGAGCCAGGTCTCCCCACCCGGCGAAGAAGGTGAACAGGCGCGGCCCGAAGTCACGGGCAGGGTTGATGGCGTACCCGGCGTTCGCTCCGTAGGAGAAGCCGATGGCGGCCACCACGAAGCCGATGACCAGCGGTCCGAGGTTGGCCTTCACGCCGGTGTTGCGCAGGTCGATGACCGCCACGATCAGCATGACCAGGAACGCGGTACCGACGATCTGGTCCACGAGCGGCCCCCAGTAACCGCCGTGGAAGTAGGCCGCAGGGAAGGTGCCGAAGATCGAGAACGAGGCAACCGTGTGCCCGTGCGTCTTCGGTCCCTTCATCGCGTTGTCGAAGGTGTTGATCGCGTCGTGATAGACGGCGTACACCAGCGCCGCGCCGACGAAGGCACCCGCCACCTGCGAGATCCAGTACGGAACCACCTTCGCCCAGGGGAACTTGCGGCGCACCGCGAACGCCAGCGTCACCGCCGGGTTGATGTGCGCCCCGCTGACGCCTCCGGCGACGTACACGCCGAAGGCAACCCCAAGGGCCCAGCCCCAGCCGATCAGCAGCCAGTCACCGGCGCTGATGAAGAACGTCGTGGGCCCCGCGGTGCGTCCCGAGCCGGGCAGCGCCGCGACCGCCATGGCCACCGAGCCGCATCCGAAGGCGATGAGGACCAGCGTCCCCAGGAACTCTGCCATGCATTCGCCCCAGATCCCACCACGGCGCCTGAGCCGTGACGGTCTCAGCAGGGGCGGGATTTCCACGGCCATATCGGCCCCCTCAACGAACAGTCCGGCGAACGGCCTGCACAGCCCTGCACAAGGCGGCCTCGCGTTACCGCCCAGTCCCGGGCGGCGGCCTCACTGCCCAGTCTGCGCGCCGGTCCGGACCGAGGCCACTCGGCCCGGTGCGGGACACCGGCTGCGACGTCCCCGGCACCCGGCACACACCCTGCACGGGTGCCGGATCCCCCTGGAGGGTGAACCCCCATACGGGTGACATTACTCATCCCGTCAGTGCGAAGAACCGAGGAATGGCGGCTCACCGAACGCTCCGGCCGCCTCCGCGCCACCGAATCCGAGTGGCACCCCCGCGGTGACCGAACAAGACTGATCCATGGTTTCGTGATCAGGCGAAAACGCACGGTCCCGGAGACCGGGCACCGCTGGCCGATGGTTTTCGACCTTTCTTTCAGGGAGCTCGCATGGTGGAGAAGTCTGCCGACATCGTGATGCCCGGGCCGGACGAACCGGTGATCGCCGGGCATGCAGGCACCATCCCGGCGACGGCAGAGACCGAGAGGGAACTCGCAGGAATGCTGGCGGACGTCGTACACGCCGAACACGTTCCACCCGACAGCAATTTCTTCGACGACCTGGGCGCCAACTCCCTGGTCATGGCACAATTCTGCGCACGGGTCCGGAAAAGACCCGATCTGCCGTCGGTGTCCATGAAGGACATCTACCGCAACCCCACGGTCCGCAGCCTGGCGGCGGCCCTCGCGGACACCACTCCACCCCCCGTGGAGGACTCACCGGTACCTGCGGCCCCGGCGGCACCCGCGAGCGGGACGTCGGCACCGGCCGGGACGGCACCGAGCACGACGCGCTACGTGCTGTGCGGAACAGCCCAATTGCTCATTTTCCTCGGATATTCAGTCGTCGTCGGAATGGCCACCGTCCGGGCCTACGAGTGGATCGCCTCGGCATCGGGCTTCGTCGACATCTATCTCCGGTCACTCGTGTTCGGGACCGGCGGATTTCTCCTCGTGTGCGTCTTCCCGATCGCGGCCAAGTGGATCCTCGTCGGCCGCTGGAAGCCGGCCGAGTTCCCGGTGTGGAGTGCGGCCTATCTCCGCTTCTGGATCGTCAAGGCGCTTCTGCACGCGAACCCGATGATTCTCTTCATCGGAAATCCCGTGTACGTGATGTACCTGCGGGCCCTGGGCGCGCGGATCGGCAAGGACGTCACGATCCTCTCCCACTCCGTGCCGGTCTGCACCGACCTGCTCACCATCGGCGCGGGCACGGTGATCCGCAAGGACTCCTTCTTCCTGTGCTACCGCGCGCACGCCGGGCACATCCAGACCGGCCGGATCGACATCGGCCGGGACGTCTTCATCGGCGAGAAGTCGGTGCTCGACATCGACACCTCGATGGGCGACCGCTCACAGCTCGGCCACGCCTCCGCCCTGTACCGGGGCCAGCACGTACCGGCCGGTGAACGCCGGCACGGCTCCCCGGCACAGCCCACGTCGGTCGACCACATCAGGGTCGAGCCGACCCGGTGCAGCACGCTGCGGCGGGCCGCCTTCGGGGTGACCTCCCTGCTCCAGCTGTTCCTGCTGTACCTGCCGTTCGGCGTCGGCGGCGTCTACATGCTGTTCTCGGAGGTGCCGGCGCTGCGCGGCCGGCTGGACGCGGGGACGACCCTGTCCACGGTGCCGGAGCTCCTCACCGACACCCTGGCCGTGTCCGCCGTGCTGTTCTTCGGCGCGGTCGTCGTGGGCCTGGCCCTGCTGTTCATGGTGCCCCGGCTGCTGAGCCTGGCCGTCAAGCCCGACCGGGTCTACCCGCTCTACAGCTTCCAGTACGCGGTGCACCGGACGGTGGCCGGCCTGACGAACATCAAGTTCTTCCTCTGGCTCTTCGGCGACAGCTCGTACATCGTCCCCTACCTGCGCCGGCTCGGGTACGACCTGTCCCGGGTGGAGCAGACCGGCTCGAACTTCGGCACCGAGGTGCAGCACGAGACGCCGTTCCTGGTGTCCGTCGGCAGCGGGACGATGGTGGCCGACGGGCTCTCCATCCTCAACGCCGACTACTCCAGCACCTCCTTCAAGGTGAGCCGGGCGTCGATCGGCGCGCACAACTTCGTCGGCAACAACATCGCCTATCCGGCGGGAGCCAGGACGGGCGACAACTGCCTGCTCGCGACGAAGGTGATGGTCCCCCTCGACGGCGAACTGCGCGAGGGCGTCGGGCTGCTCGGCTCGCCGTGCTTCGAGATCCCCCGCTCGGTGGAGCGCGACACCCGCTTCGACCACCTCAGGACGGGCGATGCCCTGCGCCGTAACATCACCGCGAAGAATCGTTACAACCTCCGCTCCATGGCGCTCTTCCTGCTGCTGCGCTGGGTGCTCGCCGCCATGCTCACGGGACTCGGTCTGGCCTGTGTCGACCTGTACGGCACGCTGGGCCACGCGGTGATCGCCGGCTATCTGGCCCTCACACTCGCCGTCACCGCCGGCTACTTCATCCTGGTGGAGCGGGCCGTCGCCGCCTTCCGCGCCCTGCGCCCCCGCCTGTGCTCCATCTACGACCCGTACTTCTGGTGGCACGAGCGGCTGTGGAAGGTGCCGGACGAATGGCTCGAGGTTTTCAACGGGACCCCGTTCAAGAGCCTGGTCTGGCGCCTGATGGGCGTGCGCATCGGCCGCAGGGTCTTCGACGACGGCTGCTACATCACGGAGCGGACGCTCACCGCCATCGGGGACGACTGCACGCTGAACGCGGGCAGCAAGATCCAGTGCCACTCGCAGGAGGACGGCACCTTCAAGTCGGACCACATCACGCTCGGCTCCGACTGCACGCTCGGGGTCGGCGCGCACGTGCACTACGGCGTGACGTTGGGCGACGGGGCCGTACTGGCGCCCGATTCCTTCCTCATGAAAGGCGAGGAAGTCCCAGCGAACGCGGAATGGGGCGGAAACCCCGCCGCGCCGACGGCTAAGTGAGGAAAGGCCATTCAATGGGAGCGCTCGAGGCAGCGGACAGGGAGTTCTGGAGCGAGGTGCTGACCGCCGGCGGCTTCACCGCCGTACCGCGGTGGGCACACGAGCCGGTGGCTGGTGAGGCCGAGCACGAGGAGACCGTGCCGGCCGGGACGGCGCGGGCGGTGCGCGCCCTGGCGGCGGAGCTGAAGGTGCCGTCCAGCGCGGTCCTGCTGGCCGCGCACGCCAAGGTGCTGGCCGCGCTGTCCGGTGAGCCGGAGGTGATGACGGGCTGCGTCACGAACCGCGACTCCGGCCCGCTGCCCTGCCGGCTGTCCGTCGCGCCGCAGTCCTGGCGCCGGCTGGTGCTCGACGCCCACCGTGTCGCGGCGGACCTGCTCACGCACCAGGACTTCCCCGTGGACGAGCTGCGCCGGGAGCTGGGGCTCGCGGGACCGTCGTTCGAGGCCGTCCTCGACCTGGCGGACACCGGGGGCGGCGCCCTGCCCGCCGAGGCGGTGCTGCGGGTGGCCTTCGGCGAGCCGGACGGGCTGCTGACGGCACGGTTGCGGTACCGCACGGACGCACTGGACGCCGAGGCCGCGGCCCGGGTCTGCGGCTACCACCTGACCGCGCTGCGGCTGATGACCGCCGACGTGGATGCCGAGCACACCCGGCAGAGCCTGCTGTCGCCCGAGGAGACGCGCGACCAGCTGGAGGGACTGGCCGGACCCCGCCGGGAACTGCCGTCCGCGCGGGCGCACGAGCTCTTCGAGGAGCGCGTACAGGCCCACCCCGACGCGGTGGCCGCGGTGCACGGCGAGCGCTCGTGGACGTACGGAGAGCTGAACGCTCGGGCCAACCGGCTGGCCCGGGCGCTGCTGGCGCGCGGTCTGAGCCGGGAGGACGTGGTGGCCGTGGTCACCGAGCGCAATCTCGACTGGCTGGCGGCGGTGCTGGCGGTGTTCAAGGCCGGCGGTGCCTACCTGCCGATCGAGCCGCACTTCCCGGCCGGGCGCATCGAGGCGACGCTCGCACGGGCCGGCTGCCGGCTGGTGCTGACCGAACCGGGCAGCACCGGCACTCTGGACGCCGCGCTGGCCGCGCTGCCGCCGGGAACCGAGAAGCTGCTGATCGAAACGGCGTACGCGGAGACGCACGCGGACGACGACCTCGGGGTGGAGGTCTCCCCCGGCCAGCTGGCGTACATCTACTTCACCTCCGGCTCCACCGGTGAGCCCAAGGGGGCGATGTGCGAGCACGCGGGCATGCTCAACCACCTGTACGCCAAGATCGACGATCTGGGGATCGGTCCCGGGCGGGTGGTGGCGCAGACAGCTCCGCAGTGCTTCGACATCTCGCTGTGGCAGTTGCTGGCCGCGCTGCTGGTGGGCGGGCGGACCCTGCTGGTCGAGCAGGACGCCGTCGTGGACGTGGAACGGTTCGTCGACACGCTCGTGCGCGGCCGGGTCGCCGTGGCGCAGGTCGTTCCCTCCTATCTGGAGGTGGTGGTCTCGTACCTGGAGCGGCACCCCCGCGAACTGCCCGACCTGGCCTGTGTGTCGGTGACCGGCGAGGCGCTGAAGCGGGAGCTCGTCCAGCGCTGGTTCGCCCTCCAGCCGTGCATCAAGCTGGTCAACGCCTACGGGCTGACGGAGACTTCGGACGACACCAACCACGAGGTCATGGACGCGGTTCCGGAACGGGTGCTGCTGGGACGCCCGGTCGGCAACGTGCGCGTCTACGTGGTCGACGAGCACCTTTCCCCGGTACCGCTCGGTGCCCCCGGGCTGATCGCCTTCTCCGGCGTGTGCGTGGGACGCGGATACGTCAACGATCCCGAGCGGACCCGTGAGGCCTACCGTGAGGATCCGCACCGGCCGGGCGAGCGGCTGTATCTGGCGGGCGACTGGGGCCGCTGGCACCCCGGCGGGAAGCTGGAGTTCCTCGGCCGCCGGGACGGCCAGGTCAAGATCCGCGGGTTCCGCATCGAGATCGGGGAGATCGAGAACACCCTGCTGGGCGTTCCCGGGGTCCGGGACGGCGCGGTGGTCGTCGCCGAACTCGCGGGCCGCAGCACGCATCTGATCGCCTTCTACACCGGCCGGCGACTTGAGCCGGAGGAGTTGCGCGAGGCGCTCGGTGCCGCGCTTCCCGCATACATGGTCCCGTCGGCCTTCCACTGGCAGGACGGGCTGCCGCTGACCGCCAACGGCAAGATCGACCGCAAGGCGCTGACCGCGCTGGCCGAACGGAGCGCGCCGGCTGCGGAGCAAGCCGGTTCCGGGGAGTCCGACGACACCCCGCGCACCCCGACCGAGCAGCGGCTGGCGGCCTCGTGGGCGGAACTGCTGGGGCTGTCCCGGCAGACGATCGGCCGGCGGGACCACTTCTTCGACCTCGGCGGCACCTCCCTGTCGGCGGTGAAGCTCACCATCGCCCTGAACCGCGAGGTGTCCCTCAAGGACATCACCCGGCACCCGGTGCTCGCCGAGCTCGCCGCGTGCCTCGACGGCACGGCCCGGCAGCGGCCGGAGCTGCTCCAGCCACTGTCGGCGGGCGCGGCTTCCCCCGAGTGCGCGCTGGTGTGCTTCCCCCACGCGGGCGGCAACGCGGTCAACTTCCAGCCGCTGGCGAGCGCCCTGGCCGGCAGCGGCGTCGCCGTCCACGCCGTGGACCTGCCCGGCCACGACCTGGCCGCCGGCGAGGAGCCGTTCGCTCCGCTGGAACAGGTGGTGGAGCGGGTCGCCGCCGAGATCGCCGGGCGCGGTCCGAAGCGGGTCATGCTGTGGGGCCACTCCTCCGGCGCCGCGCCCGCCCTGCTGACCGCCCGGAGACTCTCCGCGCTCGGTGTGGAGGTGACGCGGGTGTTCCTCGGCGCCCAACTGCTCGGCACGGCCGCCGAACGACGCGCCGCCGCCGCCGAGTTGACACAGCTCGGCGACGCCCAGATCGCCGCCCGGCTCGGTGCGGACGGCGGCTACCTGGAGCTGGGCGAGCTGAACACGGAGCACGCCGAGCGCGTCGGGGCCGCCTACCGGCACGACTGCGTGTCGGCGCACCGCTGCTTCGCCGACGCCCTGGACAGCCCTCCGGCGGTGAGACTGGCCGCCCCCGTCACCGTGGTCGTCGCCGCCGACGACCCGAGCACCGCGGGCTTCCGTGACCACTGGCGGGACTGGGAGCTCCTGGCCGAACAGGTGGACCTGCGTGAACTCGCCGACGGCGGCCACTACTTCCCACGCACCCGCCCGGCCGCGGCGGCGGCGGCCGTACTGGACGCCGCCGAACTGCTGACCTCCTCCTGAACACCGCTGAGGCCCGCCCTGGCCTCGTTGGTGACGAACGAAAGGAATCCGAGATGTCGTTCTCGTCCCCGGCTTCGGTCCTGGAGGTGGAGCTGCGACCGGGCAGACCGCCCGTACTGCGCGTCGAGCCCCCTGCGGACGCGACCGGATGGGCGGCCGAGCACCGCGAGGGATTGCGGGCACGGGTCGCCGAGCACGGAGCACTGCTCGTGCGCGGTCTCGGACTGCGGGAGCCCGAGCAGATCTCCTCCGTCTTCACGGAACTGGCCGGCCCGCTGATGCCGGAACGGGAGGCCTTCGCCCCCCGCGAGTCCTACGGCCCCGGGCTGTACTCCTCCACCGCCTGGCCCGCCAACCAGCCCATGTGCATGCACCACGAGCTGAGTTACGCGCTGAAGGTGCCAGGGCTGATGCTGTTCGCGTGCCCGACCGCGCCCGCCGAGGGCGGGGCGACCGCGGTGGCCGACGCGGAGGCCGTGCTGAACGCGCTGCCCGCGGAGCTGACCGAGCGCTTCGAGCGCGAGGGCTGGCTGCTCACGCGCAGCTACAACGACGAGATCGGGGCGTCCCTGGCGGAGTCGTTCGGCACCGACGACCGCGAGACCGTCGAGAACTACTGCCGCGCCCACGCCATCGACTTCGCCTGGCAGCCCGACGGCGGCCTGCGCACCCGGCAGCGGCGCTGCGCCGTGGTACGGCACCCGGTCACCGGCCGGCGCTGCTGGTTCAATCAGATCGCCTTCCTCAACGAGTGGACGCTGGCCCCGGAGGTGCGCGAGTACCTGGTGGACGAGTACGGCACGGACGGGCTGCCGTTCAACACCCGCTTCGGCGACGGCGCACCGATCGGCGAGGACGTCGTCCAGCTGCTCAACGAGACCTACGAGGCGCACACCCGGCGCGAGCCCTGGCAGTCCGGCGACCTGATGGTGGTCGACAACATCCGCACCGCGCACAGCAGAGAGGCCTTCACCGGCGACCGGCAGGTGCTCGTCGCCATGGCCGAGCCACAGCGCCTGGCCGAGTACGGCCCGACCCCGAAAGGAAGCCGGCGATGACTCCCGTGACCTCCCCCGCCACCGACCCGACCGCCTCCCGGCCGGCCCCGGTGCCGACCTTCGCCGTGATCTCCGGCGCCCAGGTCCAACAAGCGCTCGACGGGCGCGAGAAGGAGCTCACGGAGCTGGTCGAGGCGACCTACCGGCTGCACGGCTCCGGCAGCACGGTGAACCCGCCGTCGTACTTCCTGCGCTTCCCCGACCGTCCCGCGGCGCGGATCATCGCGCTGCCGGCCTCCGTCGGCGGGCCGGTGGGCGTGGACGGACTGAAGTGGATCTCCAGCTTCCCGGCCAACGTCGGCGCCGGCCTGCCCCGGGCCTCGGCGGTCCTGGTCCTCAACGACCACGACACCGGCTACCCCTTCGCCTGTCTGGAGAGCTCCATCATCAGCGCCACCAGGACCGCCGCGTCCGCGGCACTGGCCGCCGACTGGCTCACCCGCAACCGGCCCCGCCCCACCCGGGTCGGCTTCTTCGGCACCGGCCTGATCGCGCGCTACGTCCACACCTTCCTGACCGGCACCGGCTTCAGCTTCGACAGCGTCGGCGTGTACGACGTGTCCGCCGACAGCGCCGCCGGGTTCTGCGGCTATCTGCGCCAGACCGGTGCCGCCGGGCACGCCCCGGAGGTCACCGTCCACGAGAGCGCCGAAGACCTGATCCGCTCCAGCGACCTGGTGGTCTTCGCGACGATCGCCGGCGAACCGCACGTCACCGACCCGGCCTGGTTCACCCACCATCCGGTCGTCCTGCACGTGTCGCTGCGCGATCTCGCCCCCCAGGTGCTGCTCTCGGCGGCCAACTTCGTCGACGACGTCGAGCACTGCCTCAAGGCCGGCACCTCGCCGCACCTGACCGAGCAGCTCACCGGCGGGCGGGACTTCCTGAACGGCACCCTCGACGACGTCATGACCGGGCGGGTGGATCCGCCCACCGACCGGCCGGTGATCTTCTCGCCGTTCGGCCTGGGGGTCCTCGACCTCGCCGTCGGAAAGTACGTCTACGACGAGGTGGCCCGCGCCGGAAACCTGCACGTCATCGACGACTTCTTCCATGAGCTGCGCCGGTACGGCTGAACGTCTCTTCCCTCGGCCCAGGCATCAGGAGGCCAGCGTGCCCGTCATATCCGCCCCCCACGCCTTCAACGAAGGCCAACTCTATGTTGATCTCCGGTCGATATTCGGGCGCTCGCTCTACCTGAAGTGCGAGGGCTTCAACTTCGCCGGCTCGATCAAGATGAAGGCCGCGACAGAGATGGTGGAGGCCGCGGAGCGGGACGGCCTCCTGACGCCCCGCTCGATCCTCATCGAGTCCTCGTCGGGCAACCTCGGTGTGGCGCTCAGCATGATCGCGGCCAGCAAGGGCTACCGGTTCCTCTGCGTGACGGACTCCCGCTGCAATCTGTCGGCCCGGCTGCTGATGGAGGCGCTGGGCAGCGAGGTGCACGTCATCGCCGACCTGGACGCCAACGGCGGGTTCCTCGGCGCGCGGATCGACTACGTCCGCGCGCTGTGCGCCTCCGACGAGCGGTACGTCTGGCTCAGCCAGTACACCAACCCGAACAACTGGGGGGCCCACTACCGCAGAACCGCGCCGGAGATCGCCCGCCAGTTCCCCCGTCTCGACGTGCTGTTCGTCGGCTCGGGCACCACGGGCACGCTGATGGGCTGCGCCCGCTTCTTCCGCGAGTGGCACCGGCCGGTGCGGATCGTCGCGGTGGACACCGTCGGCTCGGTGGCCTTCGGCGGCAAGCCGGGCCGGCGGATGATCCCCGGACTGGGCATGAGCATGCGCCCACCGCTCCTCGACGAGTCCTTCGTCGACGAGGTGATCCGGGTCGAGGAGGCGGACACCATCCGCGCCTGTCATCGGCTGGCCCGGCGCGGCTTCCTCTTCGGCGGTTCCACCGGAACGGTGGTCAGCGGCGCGATGGAGTGGCTGTCGCGCAACGACGCACGCGACCTGACCGCCGTGGCCATCGCCCCGGACCTCGGAGAGCGCTACCTCGACACGATCTACCAGGCCTCCTGGCTCGAGGACCTGTACGGGGACCTGGTCCTCGGCGACCGGCCCGGACAGAAGGAGCTCGACCCCGAGGAGGTCACCGCGGGCTCCCTGACCGTCGACCCCCGCACCCACAGGCACGGCGGGCCCCGCGACCGGTAGCGCTCGCCGCGCGGCCGGGACCGCGCGGCGGACGGCCGCCCCGCGGTCCCCGTCAGTGCGCCCGGCGCCGGTCAGCTCGCCGCGCCGCGGAGTTCGGACAAATTGGCCGCGGTCAACGTCCGAGGCGCGCTGCCGGGGTCGACCAGGACCACCGAGCAGGTGGCGGCGTGGGTCAGGGCCGCGGTGAAACTGCCGTCGGCGAACTGGGCGAGCGGGCCGCGCGGCGAACGGCCCACCGCCACGGCACGCGCGCCCACCTCGGCGGCGTGCCGGGCCAGGGCGCGGCCAGCCGCCGCGTGGTCGCCGACGCTGCCGAGGATCTGGCCGCGCGCGACGACGCCGCGCGCGGCGAGCCGGTCGAGGTGGGCGGTGACGGTGGCGCGGGCCTGCTCGAAGTCCTCGGCGTCGGCCGCCTGTTCCTCGACGACGGCGGTCTGCTGGACGTGCACGACCTCCAGGGGGCTGCCGGTGTCGCGGGCGAGCCGTGCCGCGGCGTCGACGATCACGGCGGCCCCTTCGTGGGCGCCGACGGCGACGACCACGGGCGGCGTGCCGGTGGACGGCACGGGGCCGACGGGCGTGAAGGTCGCAGTGACGGGTTCCCCTTCGCCGGCGCGCGACTCGGCCTGCCGCAGCAGCGGGTGGCCGCAGGCCAGCACCGGAATGGCCAGGAGGAAGGTGGCGGCGCCGAGGTAGAACGGGACGCTGAGGTCGGTGGCGTCGGCGAGCTTGCCGGCGACGTAGGGGGCCAGGCCGCCGCCGATGAACCGCAGGAAGCCGTACGCGGAAGAGGCGACGGGCCGCTCGGCCGGGGAGACGAGCATGACGGCCTGGGTGGTCAGGGTGTTGTTGATGCCGATGAACGCGCCGCTGACGATGACCGCCACGATGACGACCGTCGGGGTGGCGACGCCGGCCGCTATGACGGCCATCACGATGCTCAGGCCGAGCAGGTTGGCGTAGAGCACCGGGGCGGTGCCGTAGCGGGCCTGGAGGCGCGGGGCGAAGAAGACGCTGAAGGCGGCCACGAGCAGGCCCCAGCCGGTGAAGACCAGCCCGAGCTGGTGGGCGCCCAGCTCCATCGGGTACGGCGCGTAGCCGAGCATGGTGAAGAAGCCCCAGTTGTACAGCAGGGCCATGATGCCCATGGTCAGCAGGCCGCGGTGGCGCAGCGCCTTGAGGGGGGCGAGGGGCGAGGTGCGGCGTTCGGGCTTCGGCAGGTTCGGGACGAAGGCCAGGGTGGCCACGAGGGCGATGGCCATGAGGACGGCGACGCCGAAGAAGGGGCCGCGCCAGCTGATGGCGCCCAGTTCGCCGCCGAGCAGCGGGCCCACGGCGATGCCGAGGCCGAGCGCGGTCTCGTAGAGGATGATCGCGCCGCCGAAGCCGCCACTGGCCGAGGCGACGATAACGGCCAGCGAGGTGGCGATGAACAGGGCGTTGCCCAGTCCCCAGCCGGCGCGGAAGCCGACGATGCCGTTGATGGATGCCGATGAGCCGGCCAGGGCGGCGAAGACGACGATGACGGCCAGGCCGGTGACGAGGGTGCGCTTGGCTCCGAAGCGGCTGGAGAACCAGCCGACGATCAGCATCGCGACCGCGGTGACGATCAGATAGCTGCTGAACAGCAGGGAGACCTGGCTGGGTGAGGCGTGCAGGCTCTCGGCCAGGGCGGGCAGGATCGGGTCGACAAGGCCGATGCCCATGAACGAGATGACGCAGGCGAACGCGACGGCCCAGACGGCCTTGGGTTGTTTGAAAGGACTGGCGGCCTTTCCGTGACCGGCGGCCTTTCCGTGACCGGCGGCCTTTCCGTGCGGTGCACTCATGTGCGCCTCTCCTGTGAGGTGGGCGGTGGTGGCCTGGCGGGTCAGGAGCGCGCCCGGCGGTCCTCGATGACGCGGGCCAGGGCCGGCAGCGCGACCCGCACCGCGCGCTGCTCGGCCTCGGGCAGTTCCTCGACGAGCTGCTGGAGGGCCCGGGCGCGTTCGGCGCGGCGCCGCTGGAAGAGGTCCAGGCCGGCGTCGGTGGCCTCCACCAGCACGCCCCGGCCGTCGCTGTGGTCCGCGGAGCGCCGTACCAGGCCCGCCCGCTCCAGCCGGGTCACGAGCTGGGTCATGTTGGGCTGGGACACGCTTTCCGCCCGCGCCAGCTCGGTCAGCCGGTGCGGGCCCTCGCGGCCCAGCCGGGACAGCGCCGAGGAGGCGGCGGTGCTCAGTCCGCCGGCGGTGGCGCTGCGGCGTACGTAACGGACCATCTGCTCGACGGCGATCATGAGGTCCTCGGGCGACACCTCGGGGCCCGCTGGGTCCATAACCCGCTTATGCATAAGTGCATTATGCACTTATGTGTAGGACGAAACAATCCCTCGGGACGCGGGAAGCGGGAGCACGTCGAGGCCGGCCGGAGCGGGCCGGCCGGCCTCGATGTCATGATCAGCCGATGTCGGGCGTGATCAGGCGTGTTCGGTTGTGGTCACCCGCGATCAGGCGAGGTCGAACCGGTCGAGGTTCATGACCTTGACCCATGCCGCGACGAAGTCCTCGACGAACTTCTCCTTCGCGTCGTCGCTCGCGTAGACCTCCGCGAGCGCGCGCAGCTCGGAGTTGGACCCGAAGACGAGGTCGGCACGGCTGCCCGTCCACTTGACCTCGCCGGTGGCGGCGTCGCGGCCCTCGAAGGTGCCGGCGCCCTCGGACGTCGCCCGCCACGTCGTGCCCAGGTCGAGCAGGTTGACGAAGAAGTCGTTGGTCAGCACGCCGGGCGTCGCGGTGAGGACGCCGAGCTGCGAGCCCCGGTAAGTGGCGCCCAGGGCACGCAGGCCACCGACGAGGACCGTCATCTCGGGGGCGCTCAGGGTCAGCAGGTTCGCCCGGTCGAGCAGCAGGTACTCGGCCGGCAGCCGGTGGCCCTTCCCGAGGTAGTTGCGGAACCCGTCGGCGGTGGGCTCCAGCGCGGCGAAGGACTCCGCGTCGGTCTGCTCCTGCGAGGCGTCCACGCGGCCCGGGGTGAAGGGCACCTCGACGTCGAAGCCGGCCTCCTTGGCGGCCCGCTCGACGGCCGCACCACCGGCGAGCACGATCAGGTCGGCCAGCGAGACCCGCTTGCCGCCGCTCTGGGCGGCGTTGAAGGACTCCTGGACCTGCTCCAGGGTGCGCAGCACCTTCGCCAGCTCGTCGGGGTCGTTGGCCTCCCAGCCGCTCTGCGGCTGAAGCCGGATGCGGGCGCCGTTGGCACCGCCGCGCTTGTCGCTGCCGCGGAAGGTCGAGGCCGACGCCCACGCGGTGGACACCAGCTGCCGCACCGACAGACCCGAGTCGAGGACCTCGGCCTTGAGCCGGGTGGCGTCCTCGGCGTCGATCTGCTCATACGCCGCCTCGGGCAGCGGGTCCTGCCACAGCAGCGTCTCCGCCGGAACCTCCGGGCCGAGGTAGCGCACGGCCGGGCCCATGTCGCGGTGGGTCAGCTTGAACCACGCGCGCGCGAAGGCGTCCGCGAACTCCTCGGGGTTCTCCATGAAGCGCCGCGAGATCGGCTCGTAGGCCGGGTCGACCCGCAGCGAGAGGTCCGTCGTCAGCATCGTGGGCGCGTGCCGCTCGGACGGGTCGTGGGCGTCGGGGACGGTCCCCGCGCCGGCGCCGTCCTTCGGCCGCCACTGGTAGGCGCCTGCCGGGCTCTTGAACAGCTCCCACTCGTAGCCGAACAGGATCTGGAAGAAGCTGTTGTCCCAGGTGGTCGGCGTGTCCGTCCAGATGCCCTCCAGGCCGCTGGTGATCGCGTCGCCGCCCTTCCCGGTGCCGTAGGTGTTCCGCCAACCCAGGCCCTGCTCCTCCATCGAGGCGCCCTCGGGGGCGGGGCCGACGTGGTCGGCGGGACCCGCGCCGTGGGTCTTGCCGAAGGTGTGACCGCCCGCGATCAGGGCGACCGTCTCCTCGTCGTTCATCGCCATGCGGCGGAACGTCTCACGGATGTCGCGGGCCGCGGCGAGGGGGTCCGGGTTGCCGTTCGGGCCCTCGGGGTTGACGTAGATCAGGCCCATCTGGACCGCGCCCAGGGGGTTCTCCAGCTCGCGGTCGCCGGTGTAGCGCTCGTCGCCGAGCCAGGTGGTCTCGGGACCCCAGTAGACGTCCTCCTCGGGCTCCCACACGTCCTCACGGCCGCCGGCGTATCCGAAGGTCTTGAAGCCCATCGACTCCAGGGCGACGTTGCCGGCGAGGATCATGAGGTCGGCCCAGGAGAGGTTCCGGCCGTACTTCTTCTTCACCGGCCACAGCAGACGGCGTGCCTTGTCCAGGTTCCCGTTGTCCGGCCAGCTGTTGAGCGGTGCGAAGCGCTGCTGGCCGGCGCCGGCGCCGCCCCGGCCGTCGCTGATCCGGTAGGTGCCGGCGCTGTGCCACGCCATCCGGATGATGAAGGGGCCGTAGTGGCCGAAGTCCGCGGGCCACCAGTCCTGCGAGGTGGTCAGCACCTCGGCGATGTCCCGTTTGACGGCAGGGAGGTCGAGGCTCTGGAACGCCTCGGCGTAGTCGAAGTCCTCGCCGAGAGGGTTGGCCACTGCGGGGTTCTTGGCGAGGATCTTCAGGTTGAGGCGCTCCGGCCACCACTGGCGGTTTCCACCGCCCTGGGTGGGGTGCGCCGCACGACCGTGTGCGACCGGGCAGCCGCCCGCTCCCTCCGTCTTCGCGTCGGTGACGATTGCATCGGGGTTCTCGGACATGGTCTTCCTTCCGGACTGGGCGGATCGCGAGCTCAGGTACTGCCGGAGGTGGAACAGGCGGGGCACAGGCCCCAGTAGATGACCTCGGCCTCGTGGATCGAGAAGCCGTGGTCCTCGGACGCGGTCAGACAGGGCGCGTCCCCGACGGCGCAGTCGACGTCGGCGACGGCACCGCACGAGCGGCACACGACGTGGTGGTGGTTGTCCCCGACGCGCCCCTCGAACCGGGCCGGGCTGCCGGCCGGTTCGATACGGCGCACGAGCCGGGCCGCGGTGAGCGCGCGCAGCGCCTCGTAGACGGCTTGCAGGGAGACGTGACCCACGCGTTCGCGCACCCCGGAGGCGATCGCCTCGACATCGAGGTGATCACCTGCCCGCACGGTCTCGAGCAGCGCCACCCGCACGGCGGTCACGCGCAGGCCGGCGCCACGAAGCTCCCGGGCGGCGGCCTCGGTCCGAGGTCCGGTCATGCGCCGAACCTACGCGGTAAACACGAACGACTCAAGAAAACGAAGAGTGAAAAGTCTGGCGTGTCTCCGCGCCCCTCGCAGCACGCGGGACCCGTCGATCATCACGCGGGACGTGCCCTGAAACCACAAATTCGTGACATCCATCACGTGAATCTGGTAACTAAGCATGCCGCATAGTAGATGCCGCTCCGATGACATATGGGATATGTCCGTCTTCGTGCAAGCGCGCTTCACGGTGGGGTCGACAGCGTTGCGCTCCCCCGCCTCTCCCGCCCGTCCCGCGCGGTCCAGGGACATCTGACGGCACGCCAGGAAACCGGAGGCCGCGGAATCCGGGAGCAGCACGCCCGTATTCGCTTTCGCAAGGGCCTCGCGAACCTACGAGGTGGCCTAGTACCAGGGGCCCTTTGCGCCCTTTGCGGAGCCGTCCAGACAATGACGACCCCCCACCCCGAGCGAGGTCACGCATGGGCACGCACCGCAAGAAGCAGCACTACCGGCGCATAGTCGTCGCCGCCGTCGCCACGGGCGCCGTCGCCATACCTTCCACCGCCCTGGCCTGCAACGGCTGGCCGCCCGCCCACCGAGAACGTCCCTCCTACGGCGCCGGGCACCAGCCGGGCCACCCCGGCGGGAGCCGGCCGGGCAACCCCTTCTCCCCGATGAGCCCCGTTTCGCCGATGTCCCCGGCCGAGCCGTCCGCCCCGGGCCAACCGAGTGCGCCGGACGCCGGCGCGCCCGCCCAACCGAGTGCGCCGGACGCCGCCGCGCCCGCCCAACCGAGTGCGCCGGACGCCGCCGCGCCCGCCCAGCCGAGTGGGTCCAAGGACACCGCCACGTCGTCCGGGCCCACGGCTCGCGTCGTGGAACTCGTCAACGCCGAGCGGTCCAAGGCCGGTTGCTCCGCCCTGACCGTGAACGCGAAGCTGACCAAGGCCGCCCAGGCGCACAGCGAGGACATGGCCGCCCACCGGAACATGTCGCACACCGGGTCCGACGGGTCCGCCCCGGGCGACCGGATCACACGTGCCGGCTACACCTGGCAGAGCTACGGCGAGAACGTCGCCTACGGCTACGCCACTCCGGAGCAGGTCATGGCGGGCTGGATGTCCAGCGCCGGCCACAAGGCGAACATCCTCAACTGCTCCTTCAAGGAGATCGGCGTCGGTCTCGCCCAGCCCGGCAACTACTGGACCCAGGAGTTCGGAGCCGCCCGCTGACCTGCGGCGGGACGGCGGAGGCGCTCGACGGCCACGTCGGTCGGCTCGGTCCGGCACCCGTGCCGGACCGAGCCGCCCGACGGCGGCGGGCCCGGCCCCTCAGCCGACGTACCGTCGCGCGGGCGAGGTCCTGCGGGCCATCTCCAGTCGGTTCAGGCGGAGTTCCAGCTCTCTGGGCACGGGCTCGCGCTCGCGCAGCACCCAGGGCATCCCGGCCGCCGCGTGCGCGAACGCGCGGACGGAAGCGGTGTCCCGGGGCACGGTGCGCAGCAGGTGGCCGGTCCGCCGCAGGGCCGGCAGCAGGGGGCGGCGCAGCCAGGTGAACCACAGCGTGTTGCGCAACCCGAGGACCCGGCGCTCGGTGCTGTCGCGCAGCAAGGACGCCTGATGGTGGACCGTGAGTTCCTCGGCGTAGCTCAGCCACCAGCCCTGGCGCAGCAGGTCGCAGGCGAGCAGTTCCTCCTCACCGCCCAGCCACAGACCGGGGTGGAAGCCGCCGCCGGACCGGAACGCCTCGGTGCGCAGCACGGTGGCGGCGGCGAGGAACGACCCGAGGGCGGGGCCGGGAAGCCAGTCGGGTCCGGTCAGGGGCGACTCGCGCAACTCGCGCACCACGGGATCCTCGGTGCCGTCCGGTTCGACGACGATCCGCGCGGTGACCGCGGCGAGCCGTGGCCGCCCGTCGAGCAGGTCGGCTGCCCGGCGCAGGCTGCCCGGCTCCCACCAGCTGTCGTCGTCGCAGAAGGCGACATAGGGCGTCCGGACCTGCCGTACCGCCAGATTGCGGCCGACCGCGCCCAGATTGCGTCCGGGACTCAGCAGGGTCATCTCCGGGAAGTGGCGGCGGACCGCTTCGGCGGTGCCGTCGGTCGAGGCGTTGTCGGTGACGATCACCCGAGGGTGTTCGGGCAGCCGCCGCAACTGCCCGAGCGTGCGCAGCAGTTCGTCCCTGCGGTCACGGGTGATCAGGACGACGGTGGTCCGGCCGTCGGCCCGGTCCCGGTCGTGCTCGGTCATCGGGCGCCTCCACCGTCCGCCCGCCCGTCCAGCAGGCGGGCGGCCCGTTCGACGTGCGGCGGCAGGGTGCGGCGCCGGGCGACGGCGGCGGGCAGCCGGGCGACGGCCTCCTTCAAGGCCGGGCGGGCGCCGGGCCGACCCATGGCAGCGGCGAGGGCCAGGTCGGCGCCGGCCCGAAGGACAACGGGCCAGGGGCGGCGCAGGCAGGTCGTCAGCACATGGTTCCGGCGGACGACCGCCGAGCGGCCGCCGCGCTCTCCCTGATCCGGGTGGTGGCAGGCGCGCAGGTCCGGCTCGTAGACGACGCCCCAGCCGTCGGCGGCGAGGTCGTAGGCGAGCAGGGTCTCCTCGCCCCCGAAGAACAGCAGCGGGTGGTAGCCGCCGACGCGCAGGAAGGCCTCCCGGCGCACCACGCAGGCGCAGCCGAGGAAACCGAGCACCGGGCGGCCTGGGAGATCCGGCTCGCTGGGCAGGGGCGAGTCGGCGAGGACGGCGTTCAGCGGATCGTCGGCGGCCTCGTGACCCACCAGGGTGCGGGCGGCGAGCAGGCCCAGGCGTGGATGGCGGTCCAGGAGGTCGGCCGCGTGCCGCAGGGACCCGGCCGTCCACCAGGAGTCGTCGTCGCTGAAGGCGACGTAGGGGGTGCGGGCGTGACGGGCGGCGAGGTTCCGGCCGAGGGCGCCGGTGTTCTCGGCGGGGCGCAGGAGGCGGGTGACCGCCGGGTGGCCCCGCGCGGCCTTCGATGTGCTGTCGCCGCGGGAGTTGTCGACGACGACGACCGGCGGCCGCTCGGGCAGTGCGGCCAGCGCGTCGAGGGTGCGCAGCAGACTGGCGCACCGGTCGCGCGTGATCACCGCCACCGTGATCCTGGGATCGGGTCCGGGAGCGGTGCCGGGGGTCGTGGCGGTGACCGGGTCAGTGGACACGGGCCGCCTCCGCTCCTCGGCGCCGCGAGCGGGGGTCCGCCTGCAGCAGCGATGCCAGACAGGCGGCGGCTACCTCTCCGGGGCCGATGCGCCGCAACCGGGCGTCGACCGTGCAGCCGTGCGGGTCGCCGGGCGGCCCGGGCCTCCACAGCGCGAGATGGCCGGAGCCGGGCGGCGGACCCCATAGGCACGGGGAGACCGGCCCGAACAGGGTGACGGAGCGCGTGCCGTGCGCCACCGCGAGATGGGCGAGCCCGGTGTCCCCGCTGAGGACCAGGGACGCCTGCGCCACCAGCGCGGACAGCTCTCCGAAGGGCAGTCCCCCGGCCAGTACGTCGGCCGCGCGCAGGCCGCCGCGCGCGGCGACCGAGCGCGCCAGGTCGTCCTCACCGGGGCCGGCGGTGACCACCACGCGGTGTCCCGCGGCGCGCAGGCACCGCACGACGGCGGCGAACCGCTCGGGCGGCCAGCGGCGGGAGCCCGACGCCGCACCCGGGTGCACCACGACCGCGCCGGGCGCCGGGGAGGGCCTGGCCGGACGGGCGAGGAGCAGGTCGGCGGGGTCGGAGGGGATGCCGTAGGCGTGCAGGAAGGCGCACCAGCGTTCCCGTTCGTGGACGTGGGGCCGCCAGGGCGGGCCGTCCGGGCAGGCGTGGGCGAGCAGCCGGCGCGGGTGGAGGGCGGCCAGGGCGTCGCGGCTTTCGGGGCCGTTGCCGTGCAGGTCGATCGCCAGGTCCGGAGGTGGGCCGGGCCAGTGCGCGAGCGACGGCACGGCCCTGCCGGGCGCCTCGGCGGGCAGGACGGCGTCGATCGCGCCGGTGGCGTGCGCGGCCTCGGCGAGGCCGGGCGGCACGGCCAGGACGACCTGGCAGCCGGGGTGGGCCCGGCGGATGCCTCGCAGCGCGGGCACGCCGGCCAGGAGGTCGCCGAGGCCCAGGGCGCGCAGCACCAGGACACGCGGAGGCCGCGGGGTGTGGCCGGCAGGCGTCACCGGGCGCCTCCTCGGACGGGTGCCTGCGCGGCGCGGCGGGCGAGCCGTGTGGTGGAGCGGCCGTCGAGGTAGGGCAGCAGGAGGACCTGTCCGCCCCAGCTCTCCACCAGAGGCTGCTCGGGAAGGCTGGTCAGGGCGTAGTCGCCGCCCTTGGCCCAGATGTGCGGGCGCAGTTCGGACAGGACCCGTTCCGGGGTGTCCTCGTCGAAGACGACGACCGCGTCGACGCACTCCAGGGCCCGCAGCACGCGTACCCGGTCGACGGCCGGGACGAGAGGGCGGCCCGCACCCTTGCGCCGGCGCACCGAGTCGTCCGAGTTGACGCAGACGATCAGGCAGTCGCCGACGCGGCGTGCCGCCTGGAGCAGGGCGACGTGACCGGCGTGCAGCACGTCGAAGCAGCCGCCCGCGGCGACGACGGTGCCCCCGGCTGCCCGGACCCGGGCAGCCGTGCGCACGGCATCGGCCGTGCCCTCCGCCGCGGCGGGCGTTTCCCGGGGTCCGGCCTGCGGCTCGGTCCCGACGGCGACCGACCGGGCGCCGCCTTCGACGACGTAGTGGGTGGCGGCGTGGACCGCGGCCTGCACGGCGGTCTCCGTGAAGGCGCCGTCGGCCAGGAGTCCGGCCGCGGTCGCGGCGAACCGGTCCCCGGCGCCGCACGGGTCGCCTGCCGCGGTGGTCGGGGTCGGCACCAGCAGCGGTGTCTCGCCGTGCGAGAGCAGCGCACCGCGCTCCCCCAGGGTCACGGCGACGCTCTGCGCCCGCCAGGCCCGGATCAGGGCGCGGGCGTCCCGGCCGGCCGAGCGCAGCCCGTCCGCGTCGGCGGGCTCGGTGTGCCCGTCCGCCCGCCCGGCGAACGTGCGGGCTTCCCGCGCGGACGGCGTGGCCAGCCGCACTCCGCGGACCGGGGGCCTGCCCCGCGGGTGCGGGTCCCATACGAGGGGTGCGTGCCCCGCGGCCGTGGCGAGGGCGTCCCGGAGGACTTCGGCGGTGCCCCGACCGTAGTCGGCGACCAGGATCCCGGTGGCGGCCGCGACCGCTTCCGCGGCGGCCGCGGTCGCCTCGCGGGCGCGTCCCTCGCCGTCGTCGAGGCGCAGCAGCGGCCGATCGCCCGCGAGGATACGGGTCTTGCTGCTCAGCGAGCCGTCCAACGGCACCTCGACCAGATCGACGCGGCCGGCCAGCAGGTCCCGCAGGGTGCCACTCGCCTCGTCGTCGCCGAGCGCGGAGACCAGGGTGACGGGCCGGCCGTCGGCGGCTGCGAGGAGGGCGGCGAGAGCCGCTCCGCCCGGGCGCGAGCTGCGCCGGGCGCCGTGCACGACGGGCACCGGCGCGTCGGGGGCCAGCCGCTCGGCCCGGCCGCGCAGATCGTGGTCGAGCAGCGCGTCGCCGACCACGAGCAGGGGTGTGGGGGAGGCAGTCATGTGCAGCCCTTCCGGGAGACGACGGACCGGCTCGCGGGACGTGCCCGGCCCGCCTCGCCGCGCTGCACCGCCGCGTCGAAGAACTCGCAGAGCATGTGGACGGCCACCAGGTGGAGCTCCTGCACGGTGGCGGCCACGGGGGCGTCGACGCACAGCGACTCGTCACTTCCGAGTTGCAGCGGGTTCGGCGCCCGACCGGTCAGCGCCCACACCGTCATGCCGAGGCGGCGGGCCCGCTCGGCGGCGGCCAGCAGGTTGGCGCTCGCGCCGCTGGTGGACAGCAGCATCAGGATGTCCCCGGGCCGGCCGTGGGCCGCGGTCTGACGGGCGAACACCTCCTGGACGCCGTAGTCGTTGGCGATCGCGGTGGTGGAGGAGGTGTCGGCGTGCAGGGCGACGGCGGAGAACGGCGGCCGGTCGTCCCGGTAGCGGCCCACGAGTTCGGCGGTGAGGTGCTGCGCCTGCGCGGCGCTGCCGCCGTTCCCGGCGACGAGCAGCCGGGCACCGGAGCCGAGGCGCCGGGCGAGTTCCCGTCCCCATCGCTCGACGACGGGGCCGCGGTCGCGGAACGTCTCCAGGGCCTTGATGAGGTCGTCGCAGTGCGCGGTGCCGGTGGCGGTCTTCATCGGACGACCTCCGAGAGCGGGGCGGTCGAGGACACGGCGCCGTAGACTCCGGCGATCAGCTCGGTCACGCGGTCCCAGGTGTAGTGGGCCAGGACCCGTTGACGTCCGGCGTCGCCGTAGCGGGCGAGCCGGTGCGGGTCGTCGAGCAGCGCGCCGATGACGGCGCCGAGGTCGCGGTCGTCGTCGGCCGGGACCAGGACGCCCGTGCTGTCGTGGACGACCGTGTCGAGCTGGCCGCCGACCGCGCTGGCGACGACGGGTTTGGCGCAGGCCATGGCCTCCAGCGGCACGATGCCGAAGGGCTCGTAGCGGGGCAGCGACAGGACGAGGTCGGCGCCGGCCATCAGCCCGGGCATCCGGGCGCGGCTGACCCCGCCGAGCAGGGTCACGCGGTCGGAGACCCCGTACTCGGCGGCGATGGCGCGGAGCCGTTCCGCCTCGGGTTCGGCGCCGAGCAGGTCGGCCTCGGGGCCGCCCGCGACGAGGAGTTCGGCGTTCGGTATGCCGGCCAGGGCGCGGATCGCCCGGTCGAAGCCCTTGCGGGGCACGAGCCGGCCGACGGCGAGCAGCCGCCTGCGGCCGTCGGCCGGGCGGGTCCGGGTGAGCGGGGTGAACTGCTCGGGGTCCACGCCGCACGGGACGACCGCGGTCCGGTCCGGCGGCAGGCCCATCGCCCGGAGCTCGGCGACCTCGTCGGAGCAGGTGGCGATGATCCGCGCGCACGCGTGTCCGACGGCCTTCTCGATGATGACGCGCTGGGGCGGGCTGGTGTCGTCGGCGCCCTGGTGGCGCTTCTTGACCGTGCCGAGGGCGTGGTACGTCTGCACGACGGGGATGCCGAGGCCGCGGGCGCCGGACAGGGCGGCCAGACCGGACATCCAGAAGTGGGAGTGCGCCACGTCCGGTGGGGCGACGGCCCACTCCCGAGCGAGGAAGGCCCCGAACTCGCCCATGTAGGGCAGGAGTTCGTCCTTGGGTACGGGTACCGGCGGTCCTGCGGGCACATGGACCACGCGGACCCCGTCGGTGAGGGTCGCGCGGTCCGGCAGACCGGTCGAGTCACGGCGGGTGTAGACGGTGACCCGGTATCCCTTTCCGGCCAGTTGGCGGGCGACCTGCGCCACGTACACGTTCTGGCCGCCGGCGTCGGGTCCGCCGAGCGCCGCCAGCGGGCTGGCGTGCTCGGAGACCATGGCGACGTGCCCGGCCGGTGTCAGGGTGCGAGTCATCGGGTGACCTCCTTGATCAGGCGCTCCCAGTCGTCCATGAAGCGCCGTCCTCCGTAGCGGGCCAGTGCCGCGGCCCGGGCCGTCTCCCCCGTCAGCCGCGCGTGCTCCGGATCGGCGAGGAACCCGCGCACGGCGTCCTCCAGCACGTCGAGGCGGTTCGAGACCACTCCGGCTCCCTCCGGTACGGCTTCGCGGACCTCGGTGGTGTCCAGGGCGACCACCGGCATGCCGAGGAACATGGCCTCCAGCAGGGACAGGCCCAGCGAGGTCCAGCGCACCGGGTGCAGGTACAGCCGGCACCGGGCCATCTCGTGGTGCAGCCGGTGCTGCGGCAGGTCGCGGGTACGGCACCGCTCGGGCTGCAGTCCCAGGTGGTCGGCGAGTCCTTCGGTGCGCATCCCGAACACGTCCAGCGGCGCCGACCGGGCGAAGCGGGGCAGCAGGTCCGTTCCGGTGGTGCGGCCCCTGCGCACGGGTTCGTTGACCACGACGGCCGCCCGCGGCTCGGTGCCGGTCCACAGGTGGCCGGGGTCGACGATGCCGTGCTCGACGACCTCCGTCGGGGCCTTGCCGTTGTCCCACATCAACCGGTTGAAGTGGGTGACGTGGACGATGGGGATCATGCTCTGCCCCGCCAGCGGATGGAGGGTGTCCGCGGGTGAGCCGTCGGGGCTGTTGTGCTCGACGTACACGGCCGGCACGTCCACCCCGGGCCGGCGTCCGGTCCAGCGCAGCGCCAGGTCGAGTTCGTGCGGGCGTTGCAGCACCGTCAGGTCGAGCTCGCAGTCCCGCAGCTCCCGCGGGGTCCGCTCCCGCACGTTCGCCGGCCAGTCCCAGGTCACCGCACGGCCCAGGCCGTCCGGGCCCCGGTCCTCGGTGACCGGGAGCAGGTAGGTGTGCGGACCCTGGACGAAGGCCGTGAGCCAGGATCCGTGCACGTGCCAGACGAGGATGTTCATGAGTTCCGCTCCTGGATGAGCTTGTGCACCGCGCGCACGACGTCCTGTCCGGTGACCTCGTTCAGACAGGGGTGTCCCGGGACCGGGCAGACCCGGGCCCTGGTGTCCGCGCACGGCGCCGCCTGGTCGCCGAGGAGGATGACGGGCACGCCGTACGGCGCCCAGCGGCCGGCCGGTACGACGGGGGCGAACAGTGAGACGACCGGCGTGCCGACCGCGGCGGCCAGGTGGGCGGGCCCGGTGTTGGCGCTGATCACGACGTCGGCCGTGCTCAGTACCCCGGCGAGGGTGCGCGGGGTGGTGTGCCCGCCGAGGTCGACCGCGGTGTCCGCGCTCACCCTGCGGGTGAGTGCCCGCTCCTGCGGGCCGCCGGTGACGACCACGCGGTGCCCGGCGTCCGCGAGCAGGGCGACGGCTTCCTCGCACCGATGGGGGCCCCAGGCACGGGCGGGGGCGCTGGCGCCGGGATGCAGGACGACGTAGGGTCCGCAGCCGGTCAGGGCGCTGGTGTCGGGCGGCGGGAGGACCCGCAGCCGGGCGTCGTCCCCGGGCGGTGGGGAGAAGCCCAGGGCGACGGCGGTGTCGAGCGCGGCCTCCGCCTCGTGGCGGCCCGGCCGCCGCCGGTGGCGCACGTCCAGCAACCGCCCGGCGTGATCGACGCTGTCCGCGCCGATACGGCCGATTCCCGCGAGCCGCAGCAGCAGCGCGGTCGGCAGCGGGCTCTGGTGGAAGGAGGTGAGGATCAGCGCGGTGTCGAAGTCCCGGGCCCGCAGGCGCGCGAGCAGGCCGTCGATGTCGGGGGCGCTCACCGGAGGCGGGTCGAAGCCCTCCCAGGGCGCCTCCCACACCAGGACCTCGTCGACGCCGGGCAGCAGCCGGGCCGCGTCGGCGCCACGCGGACCGCACAGCATGGTCACGTGGGCGCAGTGAGCGGCCACCGCACGCACCGCCGGTCCGGCGAGCAGCACGTCCCCGAAGCTGTCGAGTCGGACGACGAGGACCTTCATCGGGGTCCCCTCCCCTCCGGGACGCCGCCCCGGGCGGACGCCACCGCCAGGCGCACCGCGCCGAGGACGTCCGGCGCGCAATCGTCGGCGAAACGTTTCACCTCGGCGGGCACCGTGGCCGCGTTCGGCACGAGCAGGCCCCGCGCGCCCGCCGCTCGCGCGGCCAGGACGTCCGCCGCGATGTCACCGACCACCACGCATTCGGCGGGAGCGACGCCGAGCCGGGCCGCGGCCGCGAGGACGAGGCCCGGCCGTGGCTTGCGGCAGGCGCAGCCGGTGTCCGGCGCGTGCGGGCAGACGGCCCAGACGTCGACGCCACCGAGCAGTTCGTCGGCGCGTGCGTTGACGCGGCGGACCTGCTCGTCCGTGAGCAGACCGCGGCCGATCGCCGACTGGTTGCTGACCACCGCGGTGGCCAGCCCCGCGCGGCATGCCAGCCCGACGGCCTCCGCGGCACCGGGCAGCAGACGGACGCGGTCCGGATCGCCGTTGTACGGCACGTCCACCACGAGGGTTCCGTCCCGGTCGAACAGGACGGCGCGGACAGGAGGTCGGCGGCTGCTCATGAAGTGCCTCGCAGAGGTTCGGCGTGTCGGTGGAGAACGGCTCCGCGCAGCCGGTGCCCGACCGCGAGGGGCGGGATGAGCACACTGGTGCCGAGCATCCCGGCGATCTCACGCGCGGTACGGGGGCCCGGCAGGATGCGGGCGAGGGCGAACTCGGCGGTGCCCAGTGTCCACAGGGCCGCACAGGCGGCGGCGGCCCGGTGACGGCGCGTCAGGACGCAGGAGGCCGCGGCGAGCGCGGCGGCCGTCACCACCAGGTGGCGGCGCAGCCGTCCCCTGGGCGCCTGGGCGCGGGTCCACCAGTCGGGTCCGTGCAGCCGGTTCATCAGGACGTCGTCGGCGTTGCCCCGCTGGGCGGGCAACGAGGCCCACCAGGGGGCCGGCCGGACGGGATGGCGGGTGACGCGCCGGCCGCGCCGCAGGGACCAGCCGGCCCGCAGCGCTCGCAGCGCGAGGTCGGCGTCCTCCCGGAACGCCCGCGGAAAGCGTTCGTCGAAGCCGCCGACGTGGCCGAGCACGGCGGTTCGGTAGGCCATGTCGGCGGTGGCCCAGGCCGCCCCCTCCAGCACCTTGGTGTTGCGCTCCCAGTCGGTCGGACGGCGGTCCGCGGGCAGCGGTACCCGCAGCCGTCCCTGGACACCGCCGACGTCCTCGCCGGCCTCGCGCAGGTCCTGGGCGAGCAGCCGGGACCAGTCCGGCAGCACCTGGACGTCGTCGTCGAGGAAGACCGTCCAGGCGGTCGCGGCGGTCCGCCAGCCGGCGTTGCGGGCGGCGGCGGGTCCCCGGCCGCCCGTGCGCAGGGCGCGGACCCGGTCCCGGAGCCGTCCGGCCGCCGCCAGCGGCAGTTCGGGGCCGGGTCCCGGACGGTCGTCGACGACGACCACTTCCTGCGGCGGGGGCCCGTCCGCCGCGGCGAGCGCGCGCAGGCACGCGGCGAGGCAGGGGCGGCCGATCGTCGGGACGACGACGGTGTAGGAGTGGGCGGCGGTCATGCGAAGGCCTTTCCGCGCCGGACGGCGAAGTTCCCGAGGACGAGCAGGTCGACGGGGGCCGAGCCGAAGCACTCCAAGGCGTCGCGGGGGTCGTCCACCATGGGCCGGCCGGCGGTGTTCAGGCTGGTGTTGACGACCACCGGCAGTCCGGTCCGCCGCTCGAAGCCGTCGATCACGCGGGCCACGAGGGGTTCGTCCGCGCGGTCCACGGTCTGGATGCGGGCCGTGCCGTCGATGTGCACGACGGCGGGGATACGGTCCCTCCAGCCGGCCGACACGTCGTGCACGAACAGCATGTGGGGACTGGGCAGCGGGCCGTCGAAGATCTCGGCCGCCCGTTCCGCGAGGACCATGGGCGCGACGGGCCGGAACTCCTCACGTCCCTTGACCGCGTTCAGCCGTTCCAGGTTGCGCGCGTGACCGGGGTGAGCGAGCAGCGAGCGGTGACCGAGCGCGCGCGGTCCGTACTCGCTGCGTCCCTGGAACCAGGCCACGATCCCGTCGTCGGCCAGAGCCTCGGCAGCCGTCTCGGCGATGTCGGCGGGTTCCTCGTACGGCACCGCCGCCCGCTCCAGCCAGTCACGCAGTTCGGTGTCGCTCCAGCCGCGGCCGAGCGCGGCGGTGGGCATGGGCTCCACCGTGTCCTTCTCCCCCGCCACGTGGGCGGCCGCGCCGAGCGCCGTGCCGGCGTCCCCGGCGGCGGGCTGCACCCACACGTGCCGGAAGCCGCTCTCCCGGTACAGGCGGGTGTTGGCGACGCAGTTGAGCGCGACACCGCCGGCCATGGTGAGGGCGTCCTCGCCGGTGCGTTCGCGCAGCGAGCGCGCGAGGGCGAGCAGGGCCTCCTCCAGGCACAGCTGGGCGCTGGCCGCGAGGTCGGCGTGGTCCTGGCTCCAGGCGCCGCCCGCCGGGCGCGGCGGCACCAGGGACGCCCAGGGCACGGGACGGGCCCGGAAGCCGCCGCGGTCGTCGGCCCGGACGTACTCGCGCAGCCGGAGGGCGAAGCGCGGGGTGCCGTAGGAGGCGAGCGCCATCACCTTGAACTCGTCGCTGCTGCGCAGGAATCCGAGGTGCTCGGTGAGGTCCTCGTAGAACAGGCCCAGTGAGTCGGGCAGTTCCTGCGTGCCCAGGACGGTCAGCTGTCCGTCCGTGTACCGGCCGGCCAGATGGGAGCCGCATTCGCCGCGGCCGTCCAGCACGAGCACGGCGCAGTCCGGGTAGGGCGAGACCGGCCCGGCGGAGGCCGCGTGCGCCACGTGGTGCGGGACGAACCGGACCTTGGCCGGGTCCAGGCCGGGCAGCGCCTCGGCGAGGAAGCCGGGTGCCTGGCGGGCGTACTCCTGGCGCAGGTGGTCCCAGGGGTCGTGCAGCCCCATCCGCTCGGCGGGACGGGCGAGGGAGGGGTCGTAGGAGTAGGCGACGGCGTCCAGGTCGGACGGCGCGAGTCCGGCCTGCTCCAGGCACCAGCGGGCCGACTGTTCCGGTAGTTCCCAGGCGGCGAAGGGAACGGGCCGTTTGCCGTGCTTCCGGCGGGAGAACCGTTCCTCTTCCGCTGCGGCCACGACCCTGCCGTCCGTGAGGAGAGCGGCGGCGGGGTCGTGGAAGAGTGCGTTGATACCGAGGACGTGCATGCGCTGTCTCCAGGTCGGCGGCGGAGGGCCGGTGGTCAGGGCTGCCGGGCCGGTGGTCAGGGCTGCCGGGCCGGTGGTCAGGGCTGCCGGGCCGGAGAAGCGGCGGAGGGCGGGGACGTGAAGTAGGCGATCGTCTGCTTCAGGCCCTCCTCCCACGGCACCTGCGGCGACCAGCCGAGCAGTTCGCGCGCCAGGGTGGTGTCCGGGCGGCGCCGGCAGGGGTCGTCGGCGGGCCGGTCGATGAAGTCGATGGGCGAGTCGGAGCCGGTCAGCGCGACCACGCGGCGGGCCAGGTCGACCATGGTGATCTCGTCGGAGCCCCCGATGTTCACGGGCCGCACGGACCGGCTCGCCGCCACCCGCAGTACACCGTCGATCGTGTCGTCCACGTAGCACAGCGAGCGGGTCTGACTGCCGTCGCCGGTGACGGTGAGCGGCTCGCCCGCGAGGGCCTGGCTGATGAAGGTCGGAACGGCACGGCCGTCGTGGGCGCGCATGCGCGGACCGTAGGTGTTGAACAGCCGGACGATCCCGGCGTTGGTTCCCCGGGTTCCGGCATGTGCGGTGACCAGCGCCTCCGCGAACCGTTTGGACTCGTCGTAGACGCTGCGCGGACCGATCGGGTTGACGTTGCCCCAGTAGCCCTCGTGCTGGGGATGGACGAGGGGGTCGCCGTACACCTCCGAGGTGGAGGCGAGCAGGAAGCGCGCGTCGCAGCGTTCGGCGATCGCGAGGGCGTTGCGGGTGCCGAGACTGCCCACGTCGAGGGTCTCCAGGGGCAGCCTGAGGTAGTCGGCGGGTGACGCGGGGCAGGCGAAGTGCAGCACGAGGTCGTACGGGCCAAGCAGCGGCTCCACGCAGTCGGGCGCGGACACGTCGCAGTGCAGGTACCGGAAGCCGGGCCGGCCCTCCAGGTGGGCGACGTTCTCGCGCCGCCCGCAGGCCAGGTTGTCCACGCAGTCGACTTCGACCCCTGAATCCAGCAGCCGCTCGCACAGATGGGAGCCGAGGAAACCGGCACCACCGGTCACGACCGCCCGTTTCCAGGGAAACGGCAGGATGTCACCAACCATCAGGGACACTCCTTCGTGCGTACGTCCACGTGGGGCTCTGGGAACGTTCTGGCCTGCGCTTGGGACGCCTCTGTGTCGCCGGGCCGTGTCTTCGGCCCGTTGAGAAGGAAGACGGGAAGGGCTCGGTTCCGCCGATCCG
Source organism: Streptomyces sp. NPDC001292 (assembly GCF_042896465.1). NCBI lineage: Bacteria > Bacillati > Actinomycetota > Actinomycetes > Kitasatosporales > Streptomycetaceae > Streptomyces > Streptomyces sp. NPDC001292. The sequence continues at coordinate 64,754 of NZ_JBIAXG010000008.1, read as the reverse complement.
GAGGACCGCCCTGGTGGTCGCCCGCCGTCGACAGCCAAGTTCCCCTGGCGGTTGGCTTCACACGTTGGTTCTTTCTTCGGCGTCCGGGTACTCGCGTGACGCCTGTGAGTCACCGCAGCCGGAAGAGAGACCATGGACGCAGGGTGGAGGCCCACGGCCGACGACCTCGTGGCAGGGCTGCTAGCCGCCCTGCGCGCGCCGCGGCGGCCTCCCGGGCGGCTGTTGCTCACCGGCTGGTTCAGCTTCCGCGACGGCGAGGCGACAGCCGGTGACGTGCTCGCCCAGCAGCACGTGTCAACGGCGCTGGCCCGGGCGGGCATCCCGCACGACACGGCGTGGAGCCCCGTCTTCCGGCCGGACGCGCTGTCGCTGACGACCGCGGATCCGCAGCGCTACGACACCCTCGTCTTCGTGTGCGGTCCCGTGCACGGACCGCAGTTCGACCTCCTGCACCGCAGATTCGGGTCCTGTCGCAGGCTGGCGGTCGGTGTCACCGTCGTCGATCCGGCGGACCCGGCGGTCACCGGTTTCAGCGAGGTGCTGGCGCGGGACGGCACACCTGCCCCGGCCCGCCGCGACCTGGCGGCGACCGCGCCGGTCGGCCCGCTGCCACCCGTCGTGGGAGTGGTGCTCTCCGAGGGTCAGGGCGAGTACGGCGGCCGTCGCCGGCACGCGGAGGTGAACGCGTGCCTCACCGGCTGGCTGGTGGCCAAGGACTGCGCGCGCGTGCCGGCCGAGACCCGACTCGCCGCCGACGACTGGCGGCTGTGCGCCACGGGTGAGCAGTTCCTGGCGCTCGTCTCCCGCTGCGACCTGGTGGTCACCACGCGGCTGCACGGTCTGGTGCTGGCCCTGCGCGCGGGTACGCCCGCGATCGCCGTCGATCCCGTCGCCGGAGGTGCCAAGGTCAGCGCCCAGGCACGGGCCGCGGGGTGGCCCGCGCTGGTGGCGGCGGACACGCTGACGCCACGGGTCCTGGACCGGTGGTGGGACTGGTCGCTGTCCGAGGCGGGCCGGACGGCGGCGGGGCGGCATTCGACGCGCTGACGGCCGGGCGCATGGCCGGCGGCCGTCACCGGCCGCCGGCATCGCCGCGGCGGACGGTGGCCTGAACTGCCGCGCGGGAACGGCGACGAGGGTGGCGCCGCCCCCGCGGGTGCGGTCAGCGCCCGCCCTGTGTGCGGGGCCGGTTCCCGCGCTCACGGTGACTGGGCAGGAACTCCTGCACCTTGGCCTTGAACCCCTGGCGGACCACGGCCGCGCGGTCGCTGTCGCCCTTGAGCACGGAGGTCGCGGCGGCTTCGATCTGGTCGAGGGTGGCGTGCGGGGGAATGGGGGGCACGGCCGGATCGGTCATGAAGTCCAGCACGCAGGGCCGGTCCGCCGCGAGGGCGTGCTCCCAGGCGCCCGTCACCTCGCCGGGCTTCTCGATCCTCATGCCGTCCAGCCCGAGCGAGCGGGCGAAGTCGGCGTAGGCGACGTCGGGGATCGACTGCGACGGCAGGAACTGCGGAGCACCCTCCATGGCGCGCATCTCCCAGGTCACCTGGTTGAGGTCCTGGTTGTTGAAGACGGCGACGACCAGCCGCGGATCGGCCCAGTCCTGCCAGTACTTGGCGATGGTGATCAGCTCGGCCATGCCGTTCATCTGCATGGCCCCGTCGCCCACCAGGGCGATCGCAGGCCGGTCGCCGTGCGCGAACTTCGCGCCGATGGCGTACGGCACGCCCGGTCCCATGGTGGCGAGGGTGCCCGAGAGCGAGCCACGCATGGCACCACGCAGTTTGAGGTGGCGGGCGTACCAGTTGGCGGCGGAGCCGGAGTCCGAGGCCAGGATGGCGTTGTCGGGGAGCAGGTCGTTCAGTGCGTGGGTGACGTGCTCGGGGTTGATGGGGTCGGCCTCGACCGCGGCTCGCCGCCGCATGACCTCCCACCAGCCCGCGGTGTCCTGCTCGATCTTCCGGCGCCAGCCCTGCTCCTTGGCCACCTTGAGCGACGGCAGCAGCCGGCGCAGCGTCAGGGCGGCGTCACCGACCAGGTTGACCTCGAAGGGGTAGCGCAAGCCGATCATGTGGGGGTCGATGTCGATCTGCACCGCCCGCGCCTGGCCGAACTCGGGCAGGAACTGTGTGTACGGGAAGCTGGAGCCGATGACCAGGAGGGTGTCGCAGTCCCGCATCATCTCGTACGAGGGACGGGTGCCGAGCAGTCCGATCGCGCCGGTGACGTAGGGCAGGTCGTCGTCGAAGGCGTCCTTGCCCAGCAGTGCCTTGGCGACCCCGGCACCGAGGTGGTCGGCGACCTGCATGACCTCCTGCCGCGCGCCGCGGGCTCCCTGACCGACGAGGATCGCGGGCTTGTTCCCGGAGTTGAGGACCTCCGTCGCCCGGGCGAGATCCTCCTCGGAGGGCACCGGCGCGTAGTGGGGCATGCCCAGGCTGGAGGGCACCATCTTGAAGGCGTGCTCCGGCGGCGAGTAGTCGAGTTCCTGCACGTCGGCGGGGACGATGACGGCCGTCACCGAACGCCGGGCCATGGCGGTGCGCATGGCGCGGTCGAGCACGTTGGGCAGTTGCTCTGGGACGATGACCATTTCGCAGAAGTCGGAGGCGACGTCCTTGTAGAGGGTCAGCAGGTCGACCTCCTGCTGGTAGGAGCCGCCCATGGCGCTGCGGTTGGTCTGGCCGACGACGGCGACCACGGGCACGTGGTCCAGTTTGGCGTCGTACAGGCCGTTGAGCAGGTGGATGGCTCCGGGTCCAGAGGTGGCCGCGCACACGCCCGGCTTGCCGGAGAACTTGGCGTAGCCGACGGCTTCGAAGGCGGCCATCTCCTCGTGGCGGGCCTGGATGAACCTCGGCTGGTTGTCGGCCCGGCCCCAGGCGGCGAGCAGGCCGTTGATGCCGTCGCCGGGGTAGGCGAAGACGTGCTCCACCTCCCACTCGCGCAGGCGCTGGAGGAGGTAGTCGGAGACCTTGATGGACATGCGGGGAGCCTTTCCGGTGGAGCGGAGAGGGTGCGGGGGCTAGGGGGTGCGGCGCAGTCGGCGCACCGCGCCGCGGCCGGCCGCTGTCGCGGCGGTGGCCGCGAGAGCGGCGGCGACGGCCGTGGCCGCCCGGCCGCCGGCCTGTGACGGCTTCGGGGGGCGCTGCGCGAGGCGTTCGGGCAGGTGGCCGGGGAGTGCCCCGTCGAGCCCGAGTGCCAGTGCCTCGGCCAGGTGCAGGGCCTCGCGGCCGGTGCCGGCCTGTTCGATCTGGGTGCGGCAGCTGAAGCCGTCGGCGAGGAGCAGGCTGGAGGGGGGCGCCGCCCGGACGGCCGGGAGGACGCCCTGTTCGGCGACGGCCATGGACACCTCGTGGTGGCCGCGCTCGAACCCGAAGTTGCCGGCCAGGCCGCAGCAGCCCTCGTCGAGGACGTCGGCGTCGATGTGGGCGCGGCGCATCAGTTCGCGGTCGGCGTCGTCGTGCAGGATCGCGTGCTGGTGGCAGTGGGTCTGCACCGTCGCCTGCCGGGACAGGGCGGGCGGCTGCCAGCTTTCCGGCGCGTGGTGGACGAGCTGCTCGGCGAAGGTGCGGAACCGGCCGGCAAGGCGCCGCATGTCCTGGTCGTCCGGCAGCAGTTCGGGGGCGTCCGCCCGGAACACGGCCGTGCAGGAGGGTTCGAGGCCGATGACGGGGGTGCCCGCCTCGATCCAGGGGCGCAGGACGTCGAGCGAGTGCCGCAGCACCTTCTCGGCCGTGCGCAGTTGCCCGGTGGAGATCCAGGTCAATCCGCAGCACACGGGCCCGCCGGGGACGGCGACACGGAATCCGGCGTCCTCCAGGACGCGGACGGCCGATCGGGCGATCGCGGGGTGGAAGTAGGTGCTGAAGGTGTCGGGCCACAGCACCACGGCCCGGGGGTCGCCGGGCTCCGGCTCCTCGCTGCCCCGGGCCCGCCACCACTGCAGGAAGGACTCCCGCGCGAACACCGGGGCCCGGCGCGCGCCGTCGACGCCGGCGAGCCGTTTGCCGGCGCCGGACAGGACGGGTGCGTGCAGCACGGTGTTGACCAGGGAGGGGGCGAGGCGGGAGAGGCGGGCCCAGAGCGGCAGCCAGCCCATCGAGTAGTGGGCGGCCGGGCGCGGCCTGCCCGCGTAGTGGTGGGCGAGGAACTCGGCCTTGTACGTGGCCATGTCGACGCCCACCGGGCAGTCCGACCGGCAGCCCTTGCAGGCCAGGCAGAGGTCCAGCGCATCACGGACCTCGGTGGAGCGCCAGCCGTTCTGGACGGCGGAGTCCGCATGGCCGTCGAGCATCTCGAACAGCAGCCGCGCCCGGCCGCGCGTGGAGTGCTCCTCCTCCTTGGTGGCCCGGTAGGAGGGACACATCACGCCCCCGTGGTGGCTGCGGCAGTTGCCGATGCCGACGCACCGCATCACGGCGCGGGTGAAGGAGTGTTCGTCCTCGGGGTAGCCGAAATGGTGCCGTACGGTGGCGGGCCGCCACGCGGGACCCAGCCGCAGTTGTCCGTCGACCGGGTTCGGCTCGGCGACCTTCCCCGGGTTCATGTGGTCGCCGGGGTCGAAGAGGGCCTTCATCTCGCCGAAGGCGGTGACGAGTCGCTCGCCGAACATGCGGGTCAGCAGTTCGCCCCGCGCCTGTCCGTCGCCGTGCTCTCCGGAGAGGGATCCGCCGTAGGACGTCACGAGGTCGGCGGCGCGCTCCAGGAAGCGGCGGAATTCGGCGACGCCCTCTGCGGTCTTCAACGCGAAGGGGATACGGGTGTGCACACAGCCCTGCCCGAAGTGGCCGTAGAGCGACGGATGGTCGTAGTCGAACTCGTCGAACAGACCCTTCAGGTCGCGCAGATAGTCCCCCAGGCGGTCGGGCGGGACGGCGGAGTCCTCCCAGCCCTCCCAGGTCTCCCGGCCGTCCGGCGGTCGGGCCGTCACCCCCAGCCCGGCCTCGCGCGCCTTGAGCATCTCCTGTTCGCGCTCCGGGTCGTCGGAGAAGGCCACGGCGGAGTCCTTCTCGCTGCGGCCCAGCGCCCGCAGCAACTCCCGCGCCTGGTCGTCGACGGCCTCCTGGCTGTCGCCGCTGAACTGCACCAGCAGCCAGCTGTTCCCCCCGGGCAGGGCGCGGAGGGAGTCGAGATAGGCGTGCTCCTCCCGCATCAACTGCGCCATCCGGTCGTCCAGGGCCTCCAGTTGGCTGGGCTCGCTGTGCTCCAGAAGGCGCGGGACGTCATCGGCGGCGGAGCAGATGTCGTCGTATCCGAGGACCAGCAGCGACTGGAACGGCGGCACGGGTACGAGGTCGAGCTCGGCGCGCAGCACGGTCACGAGGGTGCCCTCGCTGCCCACCAGGGCCCTGGCGACGTCGAATCCCCTCTCCGGCAGCAGCGAGTCCAGGTTGTAGCCGGAGACGCGGCGCGGGATGTCCGGGTAGCCGTGCCGCACGTCGGCGAGGTACTCGGTGACGATGCGGTCGAGGCCGGCGTAGATCTCGGCCCTGCGGCCGCCTTCCGCCGCGATCCGGGCCCGCTCGGCCCTCGAGGTGGGCCCCACCCACATCCGTGCGCCGTCGTAGGTGAGGATCTCCAGGCGGCGTACGTTGTCCACGGTCTTGCCGTACGCCTGCGCGGACGCCCCGCAGGAGTTGTTGCCGATCATGCCGCCCAGCGCGCAATGGGTGTGCGTCGACGGTTTGGGACCGAACTGGAGACGGTGGCCGGACAGTTGACGGTTGAGCTCGTCCAGGACGATCCCCGGCTCCACGACGCAGGTGCGGGCGCCGGGATCGACCGACACGAGCCCGTGGCAGTACTTCGTCCAGTCGACGATCACCGCCGCGTTGGTCGCCTGACCCGCCAGGCTGGTCCCGCCGCCACGGGACAGGACCGGAGCGCCGAACCGCGCGCACACCTCGACGGCCCGGGCACCGGCCTCGACGTCGCGCGGGACCACGACCCCGATCGGGACCTGCCGGTAGTTCGACCCGTCCGTGGCGTACGCGCCCCTGCTGCCGGCGTCGAAGCGTACTTCTGCGTCGGCCTCGGCGAGCAGGGCGGCTTCCAGCCCGGCCACGTTCAACGCGGCGGGACGTGGCACAGGTGCGGGAGTCACGGGAGGGCAGGGGGACGTCAGCCTGCGAGCCGGCTGCGGAGCAGTTCCTTGCCCATCTCGGCACCCTTGCGGCTGTCGGCCTGCGCCTTGCGGAAGAGTTCCACCAGCTCGGTGTCGTTCTCGCGCTCCGCGTCGCCGATGTAGGTCTCCAGACGCAGGGCGTTGCCCAGGCATGCCTCGACGTACCAGATCAGGTTGTAGTCCTTGTCGAGGGTGCCGGTGACCTTGCCGGTCTCGGTGTTGCTCGTCATCACGCTCTCCTCCCACAGTCGGAATCCCTGGAGCCGGGCAGCCGCCGGTGATCGTCACGGTTCGTGGCGCGGTCACTGGTCGCAGCCGTCCGCCCCTCGATGACGAGGCCCGAGTGCCCAAGGTCGGCAAGGGGTATTCCACCCCCGGCCACCCGCGGTGGCCTTTCCCGCCCCACACGGATCGTGCGATTCGTACCAACCGGCGGGTGAACCCGGCCCGACATGATCGGGATCCTTGTGCGCGGTGGCGCCGCCGTTGCAGCCGGAACGACCGTGCTGAACGCCGTGACCTACGCCGACATGGCGTGGCGGGGAAGGCCGTCCAGCGAGATCCCCCAAGATGGTGGACAAGATCGCACAGGACGTGGGACATCCGGTCCCCGGCACGGACAGCAGCCGGGACAACCGGCTCTCCGGCCTCGGTGCGCTGTCCGGCATCGCCGTTTTCTGCGGGACAGGAGCGGCCGTCGCCCTGGCCCGTCGTGCCGGGGTCCGGATGCCCTGGTGGCTGGGAGGCGTGGTCACCGGTGCACTGGCCATGGCCGCCACGGACCTGCCGATGGCACGGCTGGGAGTGAGTGACCCGGCGAGCTGGCCGGCCAAGGACCGGGGGTCGGACGCGGTGCCCCACCTGCTGTACGGACTCGTCACCCACGGCCTTGTGAGTGCCGCTGAACGTCGTCCCTGAGCAGGCCACCCCGCGTCAGAGGAAGATCAGGAACAGAACCACGATCACCACCGCCGCCACGATGTAGAAGATCCAGGTCGACCTGAGGGCACGGGTGCTGCCGGGCCCGCGTTCTGGGCCGCCACCACGCGGGCGGTCCTCCTCGAGGTCGGGGTTCTCCGGGCGGTCCCGGGCGTGGAAGTCGTCGTCTCCTGCCATGAGCCCATCGCTCCTTCACCGGAGGACCGTCCGAGTACCCGGTCCAGGGGCAGCGCACCGGCTCATACGGCAGGGGCTCGAAGCCGCCGCCTCGCACCCTCCTGCCCGGCCGCACCCGTACCGGGCCGGCCTGTGGGCCCGGAGTGGGAGCGGCCCCGAGGCAGTGGCCCCTCGCGCTCGGCCGCGCGTTCGTCCGGTGGGGTCTGCGGACGGTGGTGGCGGCGACCTCGTTGACGGCGTGCTTCGCGCCGCTGGTGTTTCCCGACGGCGCGGTACCGGCGGTGATCGGTGTGGTGCTGTGGGGACTGGGGGCGGCCGTCCAGGAGTCCGTGGTCAGGGCCGCCGTCACCGGCATGGTCGGCCCGGACCGGCGGGCCTCCGCCTTCGGCCGGTTCGACACCGGCTTCGGCGCCGGTCGTGAGGTGTGCGCGGCGCCGACCTGGTCGCGTGTCGATCAGGCCCCTTCGGCGTACGCTGGATGCCTGCCACGGCGATCCGCCGGGCACATGATGAGCGCGCCGAGCGCGTCGGTGACGGGGCTCACCGCAACCGCGGCATGATGCCGCCGACGGTCCCTGGTCCAACGAATGTGACCAGGAGGAACGATGCCCATGCCGACCGACCCGCGCCCCCGGCCACGGCCCGGTCCGCCCATGCCCGCCCGGCAAGTACGGCCGCACGCCCTGGTGCCGCACGGCGAGACGGCTCCCGCCATCAGGAGGACACCATGGAGTTCGACGTGATCGTGGAGATCCCCCAGGGCTCCCGGAACAAGTACGAGATGGACCACGAACTGCATCGCATCCGGCTGGACCGGCTGCTGTTCACCTCCACCCAGTACCCGGCGGACTACGGCTACATCGACGGCACGCTGGGCCGCGACGGTGACCCGCTGGACGCGCTCGTACTGACCGGGGAGCCGACGTTTCCCGGCTGCACCATCGAGTGCCGGGCGGTGGGCATGTTCGTCATGAAGGACGAACGCGGCCCCGACGAGAAGATCCTCTGCGTCCCCGCCCACGACCCGCGCTACGCGGACGTGCAGGACATCGACGACATCCCCGTGTTCGACCGGCTGGAGATCACCCACTTCTTCGAGGTGTACAAGGACCTTGAACCCGGCAAGTCCGTCGAAGGCTCGCACTGGGAGGGCCGCGAGCGGGCCTACGCGGAGATCGACGCCTCCCGCGCCCGTGCCACCGGCGAGCATGCGCCTGTCCACGGCTGAGGGGTGTTCCGGGACCGGTTCGGGGGAGGAAGCCCATGACGTTGCAGATCACTCGCCGCGTGCCGTCGGGATCCTCGACTCCCGTGCCCGCCCCGCTCTCGCCGTCACCCTCACCGCGAGCGACGGACCCGGGTCCGGGCCGGTGTCCCCTCCGGTGCGTCCACCGGCTCCCGGGAGGCCGCCGAACTGCGCGACGACGACCGGTCCCGATACGGCGGGCAGGGCGTGGGAGCGGTCGGGCACGTCAACGGCGAGATCGCCCAGGCCCTGCCCGGCCGCGGCTTCGCCTCGGCCGCCGACGTCGCCCGCGGGATGATCGAGCTGGACGGCCCCGGCACCAAGTCCCGGCCGGGCGCCGACGCCGCCGTCGGTGTCTCCCTCGCCGGATGGGAGGTGTGGCACCGGCAGGCGCGGGCGGCCGCCGACGTCGCCCGCGGGATGATCGAGCTGGACGGCCCCGGCACCAAGTCCCGGCCGGGCGCCGACGCCGTCGTCGGTGTCTCCCTCGCCGGACGGGAGGTGTGGCAGCACCTCACCTGGGTCACGGGCACCCCCGCGCCTGCCGGTGCCGCACTTCAACGTCGTCAACGGCGGCGTGCACGCCGCGAACTGCCTCCCTTCCAGGAGTTCGTGTCGGTCCCTCGTCGTCGGCGCGGTCGCCCTCAGCAACGCGGGCTCGGCGTTCATGAAGAACCTGCCCGACACCGGCCTGCCCGCCGGTCAGGCGGCAGCGGCACGCGAGATCGCCCGGACCGGAGGGCCCACCGCCGTGAAAAGCCTGCCGCCCGGCGCCCCGGGATCCGCGGCCCACGGTGTCGCTCCGGACGCCCTGGGCAGCGGCTTCAGCACCGCCTGCCTCGTGTGCGGTGCGGCGGCCGCGGTCGCAGCGACGCTGACCGCCTTCTGCATGATCGGGATTCATGCCGACCGTTACGCCGAGAACGCCGAGAACGCCGAGAACGAGGTGCCCGCTCCCCTGCGGCCCGGACGCGACGACATACCTGAAACGGCGCCCACGACGCAGGCGGCCCCGGCAGGCGGCCCGGCCGGGGCAGGTCCGGCTTTTACGCCGCTGAACGCCCAGCAGGCAGGCGGGGAGTTGTCGGCGACCTGGAAGCAAAGGCCGCACACCTGAGGTAAAAAATTCCGCTTGTTGTGCCCGCCTCCCGGCCGGGGAAGCAACGTGACTCCGGTGCTGCTCCGGGTCGTCAGGGGCGAGAAACGGGCGTGGTTTTGAGGGTTTCCTGCGCCAGTAATCATCGGCGTGCTTCGTCGGTTGATTCACTCTGGTGCCGATTGATTCAGCGCGGCATTCGACGCCACGGGTCGAGGATCCGTACAGCCGAAATCGGAGTGCGTCCGTGCAAGCGACCTCCGAGGACCCGGCCGGAACTCTCGGCGCGTCCCGTCCGTGCGCGGACCGCGCCGCCAGTCGCCCAATACCCCTTACGATGACTGCGAATACCGCGGTGCAGAGGGAGACGCTGGGCATGCGACGGCTGGGTGATCTGGAGGCAGAGATCATGGACCGCCTGTGGCGGTGGAGGCGCCCGGCGACCGTACGCGAGATAGTGGACGACATCAACCGGACGCGGCCCGTCGCATACACCACCGTGATGACCGTGGCGAACATCCTCCACACCAAGGGCTGGCTCCTGCGGGAGCAGAAAGAGGGGCGCGCCTGGCTGTACGAGCCGGTCCGCACCCGGGAGGAATACTCCGCCGCCCTCATGGAGGACGCCCTCAGCGCCAGCGAGGACCGCCCCGTGGCGCTCTCGCACTTCGTCGGCCAGATGTCACCCGCCGAACTCGCCGCACTGCGCAAGGCCCTGCGCCAGGCAGGAAAGCGCACGGACACGTGAATACGGCCTCCGTACTCGTCGCCTACGCCGAACAGAAGGCTTGATCACCGACGTCCACAATCCCTGCTGCGGCGTCCGAGCCTCAATTTGTGTGACTGTGCCGCAACACATGTTTCTTGAGACAGAGAAAGCCCTGTCGGCTGGTGCCGTCATGCGCCACCTCGCTCACATCCGCAGCCACCGGAAGCCGCGCGACAGCGCGTCGACGCTCGCGACGCGATCCGGAATCGCCGACGGCGTCCTCGGCTCGCCGGCAGTTGCGGTCGACGTCGCCACTGGCATCGGCTCGCCTGGTCGTGCAGGTCGTCGGCTCTCTCCGTTCCGGTACGACCACATCGACTTCCTCGGCCCCTACGCCTTCACCCGGTCACCGGGGCCGGGAGTGCGCCCGCTTCTCCAGCCGCACACGGACGACGGCGACGACCGGGAGGACGGACGTATGAAGCTGCGCGGGAACGGAGGCAGCGCTACGGTGCCCCGAGGATGGGAGGCCTGCCGCATCCGCCTGGCCCGGCGGATTCTCCGCCCATGCTCAGGGCGGCAGCGTGGCCATCGGCTACGTCGCTGGTGGCGGACACGTCTCCTACTGCGCCGCATCACATCCGGCAGTGGCCCGGCCGCACCAGGTCGGCCAGCTTCCCAGGCAGGCGGACTGTTTCCAGGACCGGACCGCGGTCCAGCCGCTGGAGCAGGCGGTCACACGCGGCGGCACGGCGGCGCTGTGAAAGAGATTAGTAAGCAACCGGACAGAGCGCGCTGTTCGCCAGAGATGCCCCGAGTCGACCAGTCATGCGACGCAGTGTCAACTCTCCCCCACTTCCAGTGACTTCACGACAGAGAAAGCGCTTGGCTACTAAGCCTTTTAGCTCCAGGGTTTGAACTGACTACATGAAAATCACTAAGGTCTAGTTCGAACTCCGCACAGGTGATCACTCACAGCGGGTGAGTGACGGCGGAGGGCACCGCCCGCCGGTGTGTCGGTAGGCGGCTGGAGGAAGAAGGAGCTCGCCCCCGTGGCGTCCCACCGTCGACCCAAGCAGCCGAGCCGTGCACGTGTGAGCGTGCTCACCACCGTGGCAGCAGCGGCCGTAGCCGTCAGCGCCCAGGCCGCGAACGCCGCCCCGAGCGCGAAGCCGAGCAAGGACGAGGTCAAGTCGAAGGTCGACAACCTTTACGAGCTGGCGGAGCAGGCCACCGAGAAGTACAACGGGGCCAAGGAGAAGCAGGAGAAGCTCCAGAAGGAGATCTCCACGATCCAGGACAACGTCGCCCGCGGCCAGCAGGAGCTCAACAAGCTGCGCGACGGCCTCGGTTCGATGGCCGCCGGCCAGTACCGCACCGGCGGGATCGACCCCTCGCTCCAGCTCTTCCTGTCCTCCGACCCGGACGACTACCTCGACAAGGCCTCCACCCTCGACCAGTTGAGCGGCCAGCAGGCCAGGGCGCTGAAGAAGATCCTGGACAAGCAGCGCGAGCTCGCCCAGGAGCGGTCCGAAGCCTCCTCGAAGCTCAAGGACCTCGCCGCCACCCGCACCGAGCTGGGCAACAAGAAGAAGGAAGTCCAGGGCAAGCTCGCCGAGGCACAGAAGCTCCTCAACACCCTCACGGCGCAGGAGAAGGCGGCGCTCGCCGCCGAGCAGGACCGCGCCAGCCGGGCCTCCGTCGAGCGCGTGCAACTCGGCAACGCCACCCCCGCATCCGGCCGGGCCGGCGCCGCGTTCTCCGCCGCCCAGACCAAGCTGGGCACGCCGTACGTCTACGGCGCCACCGGCCCGTCCTCGTTCGACTGCTCGGGCCTGACCTCCTGGGCATACGCGCAGGCGGGTGTCTCCATACCGCGCACATCCGAGTCGCAGGCGAACATAGGCACCCGAATCTACTCGCAGAGCCAGCTCCAGGTCGGCGACCTGGTCTTCTTCTTCAACGACCTGCACCACGTCGGCCTCTACGCGGGCAACGGCCAGGTGCTGCACGCCCCGCGCCCCGGGACGGGCGTGCGATACGAGTCGATGAACACCATCGGCGGCCCGTTCATGTTCGGCGTCCGCGTATGACCTTGGCTCCCTCCGAGATCGATGCTGTGAGCCACCCGAACGCATGACGCCCGCCGGCCCACACTGATCCACAGCTCATCGCCAGAGGGTCGTAGGTGGGGCCGGCCGGCTCACGACATGACGCCCCGCCGCTGACGAAGGTCGCCGGCGGGGCGCGGGAAGCGGCAACCGAGGCCTCGATCGTGCCGGATGAACCACGGGCGCTGCCGGCCGTCAGGGCTCGTCGGTGGCCTCCCTTGACCAATTCCGCGGCCCGAGGGGGAGCGGACGAACCGTCTCGCTCCCCCTCACTCTGTCAGGCCCGGTACGCCACCAACGCCATCATCCCGGACTCCTGGTGGTACGCGTTGTGGCAGTGCAGCATCCACCGGCCGGGGTTGTCGGCGTCGAAATGGACGGACACCGTCTTCTTCGGCAGCACGATCGTGGTGTCCTTGCGCGGACCGTTCGTGCCGAGTTGGTACGTGTGACCGTGCAGGTGCATCGGGTGCCACATGGTGGTCTTGTTGACGAAGTCCAGCCGGACCCGCTGCCCCTGCTCGACGACGATCGGGTTCGCGGTCGGGTTGTTCATGTCGAACCGCTTGCCGTTGATCCCCCAGTCGTACATGTCCATCCCGCCGGTCAGTTCGATGCGGTGCACCCGGTCCGCCTTCTTGGGGGCGAGCCGCACGTCGTCCGCGGCCTTCAACTGGGCGGCGGTCATGATCACGCCGTTGAGCTCCGCCGGTCGTACCGTCGGCTTCGGCGTACTCCCGGAGCCGGTGCGCACCAGCGCCATGCCGGTCGCGTTCTTGCCCTCGGCCAGCGCGACCAGCGGGAACACACCGTCGGTCAGGGTCACCAGGACGTCATACCGCTCCCCCATGCCGACCAGCAGCGCGTCGACCTGCTGGTGCCGTACCGGGAACCCGTCGGTGTGGGTGATGGTCATCTTGTGACCGCCGAGCGCCACGCGGTACGCGGTGTCGCCACCGGCGTTGATGATCCGCAGCCGGACGCGCTTGCCGGGCTTGCCGGTGTAGACGTCCGGGTCGGCGGGGACACGGCCGTTGACCAGGTGGTACGGGTACCTGACGTCGCCGGCGTCACCGCCGAGCAGTTCACTGTCGGCGCTCATGAGCATGAATTTCATGGACGTACCGTGGCTGGAAGCGGACGGAGAGGCACTCATCCCGTCCATGCTCCCGCCGCTCATGTCCATCCCGCCCATGTCCCCCACGTCGTGGGAGGACAAGCTGGAGCCGGAGCCCATGTGCGAGTCCCCCATGTCCATGTGGCCCATGCCCTGCTCGAGTTCGGCGAAGACCTCGTCGGGGGTGCCGGTGACTCCGTCGACCCAGTCGTCGAGGACGACGACCCACTCGTCGTCGTAGGACAGGGGCTCCTTGGGGTCCTCGACGATCAGCGGGGCGTGCAGGCCGCGGTCGAGCTGGAGGCCGACGTGCGGATGGAAGAAGTAGGTGCCGGGAGCATCGGCGATGAAGCGGTAGGTGAAGTTGCCGCCCGCCCGGACGGCGGTCTGGGTGACCGGGGGCACGCCGTCCATGTCGCCGCGCAGGGCGAGGCCGTGCCAGTGGATCGAGGTCGTGGCCTTGTTCGGCAGCTGGTTGGAGAGTTCGGCGGCGATCGTGTCGCCGACGGACAGCCGCAACTCCTTGCCCGGAGTGCGGCCGCCGAAGGCCCAAGTGTTGGCCATGACTCCGCCGCCGAGATCGAGCGTGGCACGCGCGGCGGTCAGGGTCACCTTCTCGACCCGGCCGGTGCTCTTGCGCTTCTTCTCCGCGGCGGCGACCGCCGCGGCGTCGGGGCTGACCAAAGAGGGAGCGGCGCCGGAGCTGCCGGAGCCGCTGCTGCACGCAGCGAGCGCGCCCGCACCCGCGACGCCGAGCCCGGCCAGCAGGACGGAGCGGCGATTGATGCTGTTCATGGGGAAAGTCCTCTTCTCAATGTGCTGTCGGTCGGACCGCGCGCGGGCAGCACCGCTCGCGTGCGCGTCAGCAACGCGGCGGCGGCTCGCAGGGTGCGGTCTAGATCAACAGTCGGGAGAGGACGGAGAGATCGGGTGGCGCACGGTGTGGCGTGCCGGTCGGCCCCTGCCGGGCGAACACGCCGTGGGAAGCGTCCGATCGGTCCACGCCGGCCACGGCCGGAGGGGGCGCGGGTTTCGCCGTGGCGACGTCCCCGGCCGAGCAGTGCTGCATGGCTGAGCCCGAGCAAGCGCCGCTGTCATCGTCCATGGCCGTATTCGCGGCCTGGAGTGCCGTGTCGTGCCCGGCCGAGACGTCCGCCGTCGTCATGGGCAGGGCCGCCGCGGTGTGGTCCACGCCGGTCATCGCGCTCATGGCACGGGCGGGCATGGCCCCGGACGTCGTGTCGTGGTGGATGAGTACGGCGAGTGCGGCGAGCAGCGCGACGACGGTCCACGCGCAGCGCACGGCGCTGACGCGGGATCCCGCCCGCCGGCCCGTGGCTGTCGTCATCGCTTTCCGTACCCCTGCTTCATCTGTCAGGACTCAGGATTCGCCGAGTATACCCCAGTGGGGTATCGCTGGACCGCGGCATACGAATGCAGTTCTGTGTCGGTGAGCTGACGACGCCGAGCGAGCGGAAGCCGACGGTCGCAGCACGCACCCGGTCAGGATCACGGGTTTGCGGCCGAGCCGCTCGGCGAGCCTGCCGCCGACCGCTCATGATTCCCGAGACGGGCGAGGAGCACCTATGACGTACCTCGATGTTCCCGGGCCCGTCCGCGCTGTGACGCCCACGGCGGCGGCACGCTGATGATCAGCATTGCGGGCCCCAGTGGCGGGGCACCGCAGGATCCCCGCACAGTAAGCGAAGTGGCGGCGCATCGCATTAAGGGGACAGCGGGGGTACGGCCGGGAGAAGGCAGGCGTTCATGCCGGTCACCGCCACGGCGGGTACCGCGGCCAGCACCAGCGGGAGTGCGAGGACGGCGGCCGCCCCCAGCGCCCCGCCCCAGGCGACCGCGCGGTGCAGGGGGCGTTGACGGTCGAGCAGGCGTTTTACCCGCCCGGCGACATGTCCACCGGATGCCGCCAGCGACGCCGCGGGTGCACCGGCACCTGCCATTGCCACCAGTGCCCCGGCGAGGGTCAGTGCCCCCGATCGGGACGTGGCCTCATCGTCGGCGGCCAGTTCCACCAGCTGCCGCGTCTGCTCGGCCGCCATACGGAACAGCGGCAGGCGCGGGAATGCCCGGTGCAGCCCTTCCGCGAAGGCCAGCACCAGGTGGTGGCGCTGCCGGATGTGCGCCCGCTCATGGGCGATCACCGCCTGCAGCGCGGCCGGATCGAGAGCCTCGAGGGCCGCTGTGGTCAGCACGATCCGGTGGCGGAAGCCGGGTAGGCAGTACGCCGCCGGCCGCTCGTGGTCCAGCACGGTGACCCCCAGGTCGGACCGGTGGCTGCCCACCAGGGCCAGTACCTCGGCGTGCCGGGACCGCTCCCGTCGCGCATGGAGCAGAGTCGCGCCGAGGCACCAGGCGACGCGGCTCACCAGGGCACCCGCAAGAACCGTGCCACCGGCCGCCACCGCAGCCCCGCCCGGAGCCGCATACTGCTCACGCAACGCCATCGCGCACGCCTGGAGCACCTTGGCGAGGTTCCCGCTGACCGGAACGGTGGGCACTGCGACGGCCAACCCGGCGAGAACGACGGAGACGACCACGGTGATGCTCAGCGCCTGCCAAGCCCAGATCGCCAGGCGGGGCGCTCTCGACACCCACGAGGCACGAGCGAGCCAGGCGGGGACCAGAACTCCCAGCACGGCGGCGTACCCGAGTACCAGCACCGCGACCCTCACGCCCGGCCTCCCTCGGCGCGTACGGTGAGCGCGGCCCGCGACTCGGTGAGTTCGTCGGCGCCCATCGCGTCGAACAGCCTCACCAGCGTCGCCGTACGGTCCGCGCCCGTGGCCCACACCTGGTCGATCAGCGAGGCTGCGTACTCTTCCCGGCTCTTGGCCGCCTCGTACCGGAAGGCGCGGCCGTCCTCGGCCCGGGCCAGCCGGCCCTTGCGGTGCAGGACCTCCATGACGGTGTGCACCGTGTTGTACGCCGGCGGCTGCGGCCGCTCGCCGTTCGTCTGCTCCAGCACCTGGCGTACCGTCACCGGTTCCCCGGTCGACCAGTCGATGTCCGTGATCTCCTGTTCGAGTTCACCGAATCCCCGCACCCCGGCCGCCTCCGTCCACGAAACCCGAGCAGCATCGTACTTCGCGGTCGCCGTCCCCCGGTTGGAGGCAAAAGCAGGGGCCGGTCGGCTGTGCGGCCCACGAACTCCGGGCCTACCAGGCCTTGTTCGCCGCATCGGCCCTGGACCACACCGGCGCAGGCGCCCCCATCACGCGTCATCAGATGATCAAGCTTGGGGGCGCAGCCCGGACAGGGTGTGACGAGCCTCCTGACCGCGGCCTTGGAGGTCAGGCTGCCGGCGCCCGCGAGAGCGTGCAGGCAGTAACCGGTCAGTTCGTCGGACGCGACATCGTCCCGCACATCGCCGGCCTCCACACCCTCCACGAGCAGGCCTCGGATGAACCGGCGCAGATGCTGCTCTGCATGCGCCACGTGGTCACCCCTGTGCACAAGCGCCGAGAGTTCTCCCCCCATGACCATGCCGCTGCTGCTGGATGAACGCGTAGGCCTCCAGCACCGCGGCCAGTCGTTCCCCTGGCGTCCCGTCACGGTCGCGGAGCTCAGCAACGACGAGGGAGGTTCCGCACGACCGACTCCGCCGCCCGGCCGGCGGGACACCCTCTGTGCGTGCGGTTCGTAACTCGCGGTCGTTGCTGAGCCTGGGCATGATGAGGGGTGTACATCGCCCCCGGACGCCGGGCCTCGCCGGCAAGTGGCCGGAGCGGAAGGAGCGGCATGAGACAGCGCGGAATGCTCACCTTGGGGGCAGGTCTGGGCGCCGCCGCAGCACTGAGCCTGGCAGCGCCGCATCCCGCGCCGGCCGCCCCCGGCCACTGTTCCTACGCACCATCGACGTCTCGACCCACGCTTACGCACGGTGACACCGGTACGGCGGTCAAGCAGGCGCAGTGCCTGAGCAACATGTGGGGAGGTCAGCCGCCCAAACTGGCCCTCGACGGGGTGTTCGACTCAGTCATGCTGAAGAAGCTCAAGTGGATCCAGGGCTGCCACGGCCTGCCGCAGAGCGGTGTCATCGAGGGCCGCACTTGGCAGGTGCTGTACCACCCGGCTCTGGACTGCTACGACCCGTATCCCGCCTGAGCAGGCCACCAGTCGGAGTGAACTTGGGCGGACTCGCGGCGCTGCTCAGCGATCCGCCGCCATGACGCGGGTATCGCGGATCAGCCCCTGGGGCGCGGAGGCCCGGCGCTTCGCCAGCCACCAGCCGCCACTGCCAAGGACGGCCAGCCCCACGACCACCCCGCCGATCACCAGCCTGGTCGAGCCGCCCTCGTCCTCCTCGCCGGCGGCCTTCCCACGGTGTCCGCAGCCGGGGCCTGAGACGTCGACTCGCTGGGCGACGGCGTGGGGCTCGGTGTCGCGCTCACGGTGGGGTTGGGACTGACCGGGGTGGTGCCCGGAGCCGCGGCCTTCACTCCAGGACCGGCGCCGGCTGCTCCGGCTTCTCGCCTCCCCCGGGCCCCCGACGGCCGGGCCCCCGACGGCCGGGCCTCCGACAGCCGGGCCTCCGACAGCCGGGCCTCCGACAGCCGGGCCTCCGACAGCCGGGTCTTCGACAGCCGGGCCTCCGACAGCCGGGCCTCCGACAGCCGGGCCTCCGACAGCCGGGTCTTCGACGGCCGAGTCTTCGGCACGGTGCTGGCGAGCACGCCAACGGCGAGGTGGACGACGGCGCAGGCCGTCATGCGGAGCGTGCCGGGCAAGCCCTGCCTGAGCGGCGGCCGCCAGCCGCCCGCCGGATCGATGAACTGCGGGAACCGCGAGAAACGCAGCAGCAGCGCGGTCGCGCTGGTCACCGGGGCCGGCTCCGGCATCGGCAAGGCGATCGCGACCCGCCTTGTGGCCGAAGGCGCGTGCGTGGTCGTCGCCGATCTGAACGCCGAGAACGCGGCTGCCGTCGCCGAGGAACTGGGCGGCGCGGACAAGGCCGTCGCCGTCGCCGTGGATGTGACCTCCGAGGAGCAGATCGCCGCGGCGTTCCAGCAGGCGTTGCTGGCCTTCGGCGGCGTCGACCTGGTGGTCAACAACGCCGGCATCTCCATCTCCAAGCCACTGCTGGAGACCACCGCCCGCGACTGGGACCTGCAGCACGACATCATGGCCCGCGGCTCCTTCCTGGTCTCCCGCGAGGCCGCCCGCATCCTGAAGGACCAGCAGCTCGGCGGCGACATCATCTACATCGCCTCCAAGAACGCCGTGTTCGCCGGCCCCAACAACATCGCCTCCTCCGCCACCAAGGCCGACCAGGCACATCAGGTCCGCCTGCTCGCCGCCGAACTCGGCAAGGAGAGCATCCGCGTCAACGGCGTCAACCCGGACGGCGTAGTGCGCGGCTCCGGCATCTTCGCGAACGGCTGGGGCGCGCAGCGCGCGGCCACCTACGGGATCGAAGAGGAGAAGCTCGGCGAGTTCTACGCCCAGCGCACCCTGCTCAAGCGCGAGGTCCTGCCGGAGCACGTTGCGAACGCGGTCTTCGCGCTCACCGCGGGCGACCTCAGTCACACCACCGGGCTGCACATTCCCGTCGACGCCGGCGTCGCCGCCGCCTTCCTGCGCTGAGAGCACACCTGACGAACCGCGCACGGCCTGGTGTGCGCGGTTCGTCAGGGATGCCGGCCGCCGACGATCGCCTCGCGCAGCATGGGCCGCATCCGCTATGTGCCACGCCCCTGCTCCGCGGGGTGCACCCCCGCCCCGGCCACCGGCGGCAGGCTTGGCCGTCCGCTGAAACCGGTGCGGTGCAGTACGCCTGCGAGGTGGTCGGTGAGCAGTTCCCGGGCTTCGGCCGGGCGTTGATCGTGCAGCGCGACGGCGATCGCAGTGTGTTCCGCCATGTCCGTGGCCGCATGGGCGGGACCGGCTGTGGCGGCGGCGGCGATGCGTAGTTGCTGGTTCCAGAGCGTGTCGTAGAGCTCGGCCAGGACGGGGTTGCCGGCGGCGCGCATGAGGCGGCTGTGGAATTCGCGGCCGAACTCCCGGGCGCGAGCCGAGGTGGCGTGCTCCTGCTCTCCTTCGCAGTCCCGGAGCAGCGCGGAGCCGACCTCTCGTATCGCCTCCGATCCGCGGGCGGCCAGTGAGTCCAGGGCGAACAGTTCCAGGAGGAGACGCGCCTGCAGCACACCATGCGCGTCGTCGGGGCCGACGGGGACGACCACCGCCCCACGCTTGGGATAGACACGCAGGAAGCCCTCGTTCTGAAGCCGCTGGAAAGCCTCCCTTACCGGGGTGCGGGAGATCCCGAGGTCTGTTGCGACGGTGCCCTCGGAGAGCAGGTGCCCGCTCGTGTAGACGCCGTCGAGGAGCCTGTCCCGGATGTGCGCATAGGCGCGGTCGGCGGCCTTCGGCTGGCTGGTCATGCAGGCCATTGTGCCTGATGCATGCCAGGTTCCGAGCAGCATGCACAGTTGCTTGCATACAAGCTTGTGTTTAACCTTGCACACATGTTGGCGGGTGGTTTTCTCCACTTGGATGGCGGCCCCATCCCCGGCAGCGGGCCAGCACCCGTCCAGACGAGAAAGGGTGACGCGATGCGCACCGCGCTGTTCGTCACGTGCCTCAACGACACGCTGTTTCCGGGAACGGGAAAGGCCACGGTCAAGCTGCTGCGACGGCTCGGGATCGAGGTCGAGTTCCCCACCGCGCAGAGCTGTTGCGGCCAGATGCACTACAACACCGGTTACCGGGCCGAGACCGCGAAACTGGCCCGTCACTTCGTCGAGGTCTTCGGCGCCTACGACCGGATCATCGTGCCCTCCGCGTCGTGTGGCGGGCTGCCCTCGGAGGCGTACGCGATTGCGGCCGAGTCCGTTGGGGACCACGGGTTGCTGCGGGACGTCCACGCGCTCGCGCCGCGGGTGTACGAGCTGACGAGGTTCCTCACCGACACGGTCGGCGTAGAGGAGGTGGGTGCTTACTTCCCGCACCGCGTCACCTACCACCCCACCTGCCACAGCCTTCGCGCCTCGGCGCTGGGCGACCGGCCCTACCGGCTGCTGCAGGCGGTGAAGGGCATCGATTTCGTCGAGCTGCCCGCGCAGGAGGAATGCTGCGGCTTCGGTGGCACCTTCTCGGTCAAGAACGGCGCCGTCTCCGGGGCCATGAACGGTGACAAGGCCCGGCATGTGCTGGAGACCGGGGCGCACGTCCTGGTGGCGGTGGACAACTCGTGCCTGATGAACATCGGCGGCCGCCTCGCCAAGGACGGCCACACGGTGCGCCCCCTGCATCTGGTGGAGATCCTGGCCAGGACCGAGGAGGACGGGCCGCTGGACGGCGTGCCGGTGGCGGGGATCGAGGTCGTGCGATGAGCAAGGTCTTCCTGGACTGGCCGAAGTTCCCCACGGCGGCCGAGACCTCCACGCGGGACGAGCAGTTGCGCGCGAACGTGCGCCGGGCCACCCACACGATCCGAGGCAAGCGCGGCATTCTCGCCGCGGAGCGTCCCGACTGGCAGGCCCTGCGCGAGAGCGCGGCCGCCCTGAAGGACGAAGTCCTCCACCACCTCGACACCTACCTGGAACACCTCGAGGCGAGGGTCACCGAGGCCGGCGGCACCGTCCACTGGGCCGAGAACGCCGAGGAGGCCAACCGCATCGTCACCGACCTGGTCAAGCAGACCGGCGAGACGGAGATCATCAAGGTCAAGTCCATGCTGACCGAGGAGATCGGCCTCGACAGCGCCCTGGAAGAAGCCGGCATCAGCGCCCGCGAAACCGACCTCGCGGCCACCATCGTGCAGCTCGGCGACGACCTTCCCTCGCACGTCGTGGTGCCCGCGCTGCACCGTAACCGCACGGAGATCCGCGACATCTTCCTGCGCGAGATGGGCAAGCACGGCCGTCCCGCCCCGGAGAACCTCACCGATGACCCCGAGGAGCTGGCCGAGGCCGCACGCCTGCACATGCGGGAGAAATTCCTCGAGGCGAAGGTCGCCGTCTCCGGCGCCAACTTCATGGTCGCCGAGACCGGCACCCTGGTGATCGTGGAGTCCGAGGGCAACGGGCGCATGTGCCTGACCCTCCCCGACACCCTGATCTCGGTGGTCGGCATCGAGAAGATCGTGCCCACCTGGCGCGACCTGGAAGTATTCCTGCAACTGCTGGCCCGCAACGCCACCGGCGAGAGGATGGCCCCCTACACCAGCAGCTGGACGGGAGTCACGGACGGCGACGGGCCGCGCACCTTCCACCTGGTCCTGGTCGACAACGGCCGCACTCGCGCACTGGCCGACCCGGTCGGACGGCAGGCGTTGCGCTGCATCCGCTGCGGTGCCTGCATGAACATCTGCCCCGTCTACGAACGCACCGGCGGCCACGCCTACGGCTCGGTCTACCCCGGACCCATCGGCGCGATCCTCAACCCCCTGCTCAAGGGGCCCGACGACCCCCAGACCGCCTCGCTGCCGTACGCCTCCACACTGTGCGGTGCCTGCAACGACGTCTGCCCCGTCCGCATCCGCTTCACCGACGTCCTGCTCAAGCTGCGCTCGGACGTCGCCGAAGGCGATGCCGAGATCAAGCACCCCGCCGAAAGGGCCGCGATGAAGGCCGTCGAGGCCGTCATGGACCACCACTCGCTGTGGAACATCGCCGTCAAGTCGGCCGGCAAGGCCGGCGCGCTCGTGCCCAAGAACATGAGCCTGCCCGGTCCCCTGCACGGCTGGACCGACAGCCGGCGCATCCCCGACATCCCCAGGGAGTCCTTCCGCAGTTGGTGGAAGCGCACGGACGGAGACACCGAATGAGTGCCCGAGACAGCATCCTCAGCCGCATCCGCGCGGCCATCGCCGACCTGCCCTCCGACCCGGTCGAGGTGCCCCGCTCCTATCTGCGCACCGCCCCCGGCATCGCTCCTGGCGACCGGGAGGCCACCGTCGCGCTGCTCATCGAACGCCTCGAGGAGTACGGGGCGACGGTGCGCCGCATACCGGAAACCGCCCTGCCCGCGGCGGTGGCACATGCCCTCGACGAGCGCGCGGCGCGCTCCGCGGTCATCCCCGACGGCCTCCCGGCAGCCTGGCTGTCCCAGTGGTCCGGCCAGAGCCGCGACGACGCACCTGAGCTGTCGAAGGCGGAACTCGACGCCACCGATGCCGTCGTGACCACCTGCGCCGCCGCCATCGCCGACTCCGGGACCATCGTCCTGGACGCCGGCCCCGGCCAGGGCCGGCGAGCCCCCACGCTGGTGCCGGACGTCCACGTCTGCATCGTGCGCGAGGAGCAGGTCGGCTCTTCCCTGCCCGAGGTGATCACCCGGCTCGACGCTCGCCGTCCGATCACCTGGATCAGCGGCCCCTCGGCCACCGCGGACATCGAGATGATCCGCGTCCAGGGCGTCCACGGCCCCCGCAAGCTGACCGTCCTCATCGTGCGGTGACCGTCCTCCACGATCTGCGGCCCTGCCCTGGAAGGTGTAAGCCGATGGTATGAGTTTGCGGTGGCCGATTCCTCACCGCCAGCGCTCGTGGCGGACCAGCGATGCGCTGTTGGCGCTGCCGCTCGCGCTGATCGCGGCCATCGCACTGGTCGACGCGCTGACCCCGAACGGTGTGCCGCTGGGCCCCCTGCTGATCGTGGCGCCCGCGATCACCGCGTCCTTCGCGGGCACGTTCCTCACCGGCGTGATCGGAGCCATATCGGTGGTGGCCCTGCTCGTCGTCAATCTGACCCACCCGGAGCACCACCTGAGCGGGATGTACTTCGATTCGCAGATCATCTCCCTGCTGGTGGTCACGGTGATCGTCACTCTGTTCCGGTACCTGCGCGAGCGGCGCGGCCGTGAGCTGGCGCAGGTACGGACCGTGTCGGAGGCCACACAGCGGGCGCTTCTGCGGCCGCTGCCCCGCCGGATCGGCCCGCTGTGGGTCGCCTCGGTGTACCTGGCCGCCGAGGAACAGGCGCTGATCGGCGGCGACCTGTACGCGGCCGTCCGTACCACGGATGCCACCCGGCTGATCATCGGCGATGTCATGGGCAAGGGCCTGACCGCCGTCGGCGACGCGGCACTGCTCCTCGGCGCCTTTCGGGAAGCCGGGCACCGCCAGTCCACCCTGCCCGGCCTCGTGGCCTACCTCGACCACAGCGTGCGCTGGAATCTGGCCGAACCCACTGAGCAGGAAGAGGCGGGAGAGTCCTTCATCACCGCCGCCGTCATCGACATCCCGGACGCACTGCCACAGCTGCGGATGGTCACCTGCGGACATCCGCCTCCCCTGCTGCTGCGCGACCGGCAGGTCAGGACGCTGCACGCCACCTGCCCCGCCCCGCCGCTGGGCCTGGGCGAACTGACCGTCCCCGACTACCACGTCGACACCTTCACCCTGCTGCCCGGAGACCTCCTGCTCCTGCACACCGACGGCGTCGTGGAGGCCCGGAACGGAAGCGGCGCCTTCTATCCGCTGGTCGAGCGGGTCGCCGCCTGGGCGCAGGGCAACCCCCCGGAGCTGGTCCACCACCTGAGCGAAGACCTGCTGGCCCACGTCGGCGGACGCCTGGCCGACGACGCCGCCATGATCGCCATCCAACGCACTCCGTCGGCCACGGCCGCACTCGGCGACGCCGTCGCGGCGGCCGCACGCGGCGCGGTGAAGACCCAACGCAAAGCCCTGAACCACCGTTCCGCAGGCGTGGCATGGTGGCTGCACGCCTAGCCCCCGAACCATGTCGGTCAGCCACATGTGTGCCTGACGTGCGCCTTCCTACCGTGTGCCGACACCTACCCGTCCCCACCGCACACGAGGAAGTGGCACCCATGGCCTCCCCGACCACCTCTCCCCCACCCCCGGCGAACCTCCCTCGCATCGTCGCCGCCGGCCTCATCGGCACCACCACCGGGTGGTACGACGACTCATTCGATCAGAGCTGGGACCGGCCCCCTTCGCCGGCCAGGGTTACGTCAGCGATCTCTCATCGATCGTGGAGGCATCGGAGGAGATCGGCACCTGCCTCGGGCAGGAAGCGCTCCGCCGGCTCGGCTCCGCTCCGGAGAGCTACGGCAAGATCGATGTGCCGCTCGCTGTCAAGGGCGAGATCTGGGTGCGCAGCCATTACGACGCCATGACCGTGCACCTCCCGGACGCCCCGCACCCCGCCGAACTGGTGGTCATCGCGGTCGTCGCCAACCGAGGCCGGATCAACGCCCGCGTGGGCGGGCTGTCGAAGGCCGAGGCGCAGGTGCTTCGTGACAGACGTGCCCTGGGCGGACAACAGCACCATCTGGGCCCGCCGCCAGGTCACCACCGAACCGGTGCCTCTACGGACGGTCCGAAGCGACCGCCTGCCCTCGTCGTCATCGCTCTCCCGGACCCGCACTCAGCCAAGTGATCATTCTGGCCGCCCGGTCCGCCCAGCGCAGCAATGGAGTGACGCCTCATCGCGGGGCGAACGTTGACTGATGCGGCACTGGTTCTAGGCAAATGTGGCGCCCCAGGTGGCCGGCCCGACGATGCCGTCCACGCTCAGGCCCTTGCTCGACTGGAAGCTGCGGCAGGCGGAGTCGGAGCCCGGCCCGTACTGCCCGTCCACGGTGAGGGAGTAGCCGTGCGCGCTGTTCATCCGGTACTGCCAGGTCGCCACGCTGGCGTGCACGAAGGTCGGCGGCTGGCGGAAATTCACCCCGGGGTGGGGCAAGGGCCCGCCACCGGGGTTGACCTCGCCGCTGAGCACTCGGGAGTACAGGTTGCCCGGGCAGTCAGTCGCGTGGTGGTCGCGGTGGCCGGTGATGGCCTGCGCGGCGCCGCCCGACACCCGCAGGCGGTTGATCCCGTAGCGGATGGCGTCGATCAGCCCGGCCGTGATGGTGTCGTAGTTGCTGCTGGTGCCGCCAGTCAGCGCACAGACCGCGTACCAGTCGTCATTGCCCTGCGTGGTGCCCTGGGCGGCGGTACGGACATACTCGCCGCGGCCCTGGAAAAGGTAGCCGTGGACGCAGGCGAGGTGGCTGTAGGCGATGTCCGACCAGCCGTTGGAGTCCATGTGGAAGTTCTGGATGCCCCGCACCTGGCTGGCGCAGTCGGCGTGGTCGGCCCTGGCCACCTTCACGGCGTCGACATGATGGACGACCACGCCGCCCTGTTCCGGGGTGATGTCGCTGCTGACGCTCTTCGGCGCCCGGGCGCCCCACTGGGAGCGGGTGACGAACGTGGCCATCAGCCCCTCCCTCCTCGGCCCAGGGCACAACTGACGGTGGCGTTCAACGGCTCGGCGTGGGCGTTGCGCGCCGCGTCGGGGCCATAGACGGCGCCGGCGTGGCGAGGGTGCGTGACGATGGGGAGCTCGCGGCTCGCCGCCGGGAGGGAGGTCGCGGCACGCACGGGTCCGGAACATATGACGGGCAGTGCCAGCGCACCGCCGGCTGCCGCCAGCAGCGCGGCGCGGCGAGATGGGCCGTGAGTCAACGGTCCTCCAGGTGGCGTGAAGTGGGTTCGATTGTCAGATGTTGTCAGGGCCCCGTCAAGAACTCTGCGAGGAATGCGCAACCATCCTGCGGCATCCGTGAGTTGGGCGGATTGACGTGGTGCGTTTCGCCCGGGATGGCCGCCTTGAAATCCCCGGGGACAGCGCCAGGCCGGTCGACCCCGGCACCGGGGCCGAGATCAATGGGCCACTGCGGACCAGGACGTTGGTCGTGCGGTCATGGACAGCCGAAGATGCGGGCACACCCCAGCGGTCCGGGCCCGCGGACCCGTTCCAATTCGGCGACAAGTCGCCGGGCGCCGTCGCCGTCCCGCGTTCGTTGCCGTCAGCGCCGCCGTCATCGTCGTCGGCGCACTTCCATCAGACGCGCTGTTTGGTGCACGCTGTTGCGGCGCACGCAGAGGTGACACGCGTAGAACACCTGTCAGTTGCCCGGTGGAAACCTGACGACTTTACAACATCTGTGCCGCCACGGCGCGTTCCCCCGAGACGCGCGGGAGCGGTGCTCGCGACCCGTCCCTTCCGCCTCGCGAAAGGCACCGTCATGAAGTCTCACTTCAGATCCCACCGCCCCTCGCGCACTGGCCTGTTGACGGCCACCGCGCTCACCAGCGCGCTGACGGCCACGTTGCTTGCCTTGCCTGCACCGGCGTCGGCTGCCACCGTCACCATTGCCACCGTGCAGGGCAGTACGCGCAAATCACCTTACAGCGGGCAGACGGTGACGGTCAGTGGGATCGTCACAGCGATCCGCTCCACCGGGTCCTCGCGCGGCTACTGGATCCAGGACCCCGTCGGCGACGGCAACCCGGCCACCAGTGAGGCCATCTTCGTGTACACCGGGTCCTCCGCGCCTTCCACCAAGGTCGGCAACAAGATCACCGTCAGGGCCGTTGTCTCCGAGTACTACCCGGGCGGTTCCTCGGCCGGCGGACAGTCCCTTACCGAGCTGACCCAGCCCCAGATCCAGTCGACCGCCTCCACCGGCAACCCCCTGCCCGCCCCCATGGTGCTCAACGCCGCATCGATCCCCGCCGTCTACGCCCCCAGCGGCAACCTCGAGAGCCTCACGCTGGCCCCCTCCAGCTACGCCCTCGACCTGTACGAGTCGCTGGAGGGCATGCGCGTCCAAGTCGACAACGCCCGTGTCGTCGGGGCCAGCAGCCAGTACAACGAGCTCTTCGTCACCACCAAGCCGGACGAAAACCCCAGTCCCCGCGGCGGCACCGTCTACGGTTCGTACACCTCGCAGAACACCGGACGCGTCAAGATCATGTCGCTGACCGGTGCCTTCCCGACCGCCGACGTCGGCGATGTGCTGGGTGGCAGCACCGCGGGCCCGCTCGACTACGACAACTTCGGCGGCTACACCATCCAGGCCACCACGCTGGGCATGCTCACCGACAACAACCTCGCCCGTGAGACGACCCGGGCCAAGACCGCGGGCGAGCTGGCCGTCGCCACCTACAACGTGGAGAACCTGGACCCGACCGATCCGCAGTCCAAGTTCGACCGGCTCGCGGCCGGCATCGTCACCAACCTCTCCTCGCCCGACATCGTGGCCCTGGAGGAGATCCAGGACAACAACGGCCCCATCAACGACAGTGTCGTGGCCGCCGACGAGACCTACACCAAGCTGATCAACGCGATCACCGCGGCTGGCGGCCCGACGTACGCCTACCGCCAGATCAACCCGGTCGACGACCGGGACGGCGGCGAGCCCGGCGGCAACATCCGCGTCGGCTTCCTCTATAACCCCGCCCGCGTGGGCTTCACGGACCGCTCCGGCGGCACCTCCACCAACGCGGTGTCCGTGGTCAACAACGGCGGCACCGCCGCGCTGTCGTTCTCGCCCGGCCGGATCAACCCCACCGACTCCGCGTGGAGCAGCAGCCGCAAGCCTCTGGTCGGTGAGTTCACCTTCCAGGGCAAGACGGTCTTCGTGATCGCCAACCACTTCACGTCCAAGGGTGGCGACCAGCCACTCGACGCCCGCGTCCAGCCGCCCACCCGCAGCTCGGAGACCCAGCGCGCCCAGCAGGCCACCCAGGTCAACAGCTTCGTGAAGCAGGTCCTGGCCGTCCAGCCCAGCGCCCGGGTGGTGGTCCTCGGCGACCTGAACGACTTCGAGTTCTCCGGCACCCTGTCCACCCTGACCTCGGGCACCGGCCTCACCGACCTGCCCGCCACGCTCCCGGCCGGGGAGCGCTACACCTATGTGTACCAGGGCAACTCCCAGGTCCTGGACCACATCCTGACCAGCCCCTCGCTGTCCTCGTACGACTACGACATCGCCCACATCAACGCCGAGTTCGCCGACAAGGCCAGCGACCACGACCCCCAGATCGTCCGTCTGATTCCCTGACGGCTTCAGTGCATTCGACGAACGCCCACCTGGCTCCCCAGGCGGGCGTTCCGTCGTTTCCGGGAGGTGCCCTCAGGGACTGACTTGCCGCGGTCCTGACCTCCAGGCCCGGCATCGGGGTCAGGACCGCAGCCAGGATCCTCATCGATGTCGGTGACGGCAGCGGCTTCGCCGGCGCAGGGCACCTGGCCGCCTACGCCGGCCCGGCGCCCCCACCCGCAGATCCCGGAACACGCTGCATGCGGCAGGATCAGCCGGATCGACGCCGCGGGGAAAGGGACCAATCCGCCAGGCAGGGAGTGAAGCTTTCGGTGACAACGATCAACGTCGTTGTCACGCGACTACCGTTGCCCGGTGGAGTGCGGCCTCAGCTCGCGTAGAATCGAACGTGTGAACGATTCGCCGCTGGACCTGCCTCGCCTTGATTCGGTCAGTTCCAGAAGGTTCAGTTGATGCCGTTCGCGGCGCTCATCGTGTTGGCGGCCTTCGAGTCGTGCTCGGAGGAGAACAGGTGACGCCCGCCGGGACGGCTCGGTCGGCCCGGCGCCGCGGGGTGAGAGAGAGCGCTGCCGTGGCGGCGGCGAGGGGGATGACCATGTGGTGAAGACGCGCGAGTGCCCCGTTTCCGAAGATCGATGATCTTGAGGCTGTATGCAATCACCCTGACATGGCAACCCAGCAGGTCAATCCAGCCTACGGCGCCTTCACCCACCAGCCGCCCAAAAATTTACCTAAAACCTATTGACTCGGAACACGGAGTGCGATTGGTTGTTTATACGCCATAACACCGAAAAGGTTACAAAGTCGATCAGGACGTCTAGTCGGCGGAGTGACTTCGACAGGATATGGTCTAGGCCCCCGGCAAGCCGGCGCGATACCGAGGCGACAGTGACGACTGAAGCTTCAGGACACGTGCAGCACTACCGGGGACTGTTTTTTGCCCTCGAAGCCGTCGCACATGCCTGACCACAAACCGCGAAACGCCCCCGCTTCCCTGCCACCAGGCAGGGAAGCGGGGGCGTCCGCAGTGTCACAGCCCTGACATCACGCTGTCGGGGCCCGGCGAGGCCACAGACGGTTCAGACATCGCCCTCGGCGTCTTCGTCGACCGGCGTCCAGTCCGGCTCATGGAACAAGCCCTCGTGCTGCGGCTGAGGCGCGACCGGCCTATCGCCGGGCGCCGACGCGCGTGCTTCCCGCCCTGCGTGGGGTCTACGGAATTCCTCCTCGTGGACTTGAGCGCCGCGCGAGACCCGAGAGATCGCGGTAGGGCGCGAGCGTGTACGTGCCGCGGAGCGCGACTTGGAGGAAGCGCTACGCGCCGACCAGGACCATCGCACAGCACACCAGATGAGGATCAGACTCAGCGAGTGGATCGATCACAACTGAGTCGGCCGTCGCTGAGCCTGGCCCCGCTTGGGGTGGAACAGCAGCGCCGTACCGCAACCCCAGCAACCACCCCCGTCCGGTAGCGTCCCCCGGGGCCGTGCAGCGGCCGGTGTGGCCGTCGCTGACCGATCCGGCTATAGCTACGGATCAGATGTCGTCCGTGCCCCATCCGTGCCCGATCGTGCGGGGAGCCGAAGGGAACCACGGTGGCTGGCGGGCATCGCGCAACCCAAGGGCCCCTGACCGTTTCGCCTGGTCAGGGGCCGTTCACAACGGTATACGGGAAGGAACCGTCGCCGACGATGCCCAGGACCGGTGTGCCGGGGCACCCTAGTGCCCCGGCAGGCAACGTTTGCCCGTTGAGGAGCGGCGTCCGGTGCGTGCTCTCGGCGTGCCGACCGGAAGTCCTCGTACTGGGCGTACTTGGGCTTTCGGGCGGTGCGGCGAGAGTGCGTGCCGGGCGTCGCGACGGGGCGAACGTTGCCTGTTGGGGCACTAGTTGGACGCCGATGGCGGCGGACATGCCGAAGCCGAGTCCTCCGTCGCCGGGGCCGAAGAACTGTTCCGGCCGAATGACTGGCAGGCCACAGGGGCCGCCTTGATGACGGGGCATCGCCACACCGCTGTGGTGTCGTCCGTCATAACCTGAGGGACGATGTCGACGATCACTTCCGGGCTCAGGTGGGCCCCCGGCCCGGCTCAGGCCCCCAAGCGGTGCAGGCGCCTGGCGGTCCGTCTGCGGGAGCGTGTCAAGGAGTTGCTGGCTACCGCATCATCCCTGCCGGGTGTTTCGCGGCTTCTACGGCCACTCTGCCTCCGAGTGGCCCATCCTACGCGTCCCTGGAGGCGCCAGACCCTGGGAGAGGGTCAGGACGCGTTAGACCGCACCGCCACGACCTCCCTCGTCGGCATGGGTCCCTGGATCAGGAGAGCCGTCCCGGCCACCGGGCAGACCTTCGCTGGTGACGAAGTAGAAGACAGGGAGCATGACGAACACCGCGATCGCCAGCAACGGTGCGACGAACACCCCAAGGAGGCCGGCGACGGTGTAGGCAACGGCTCCAGCCCAGGAACGAACCTGTCCGTGCCGTACGTACGTGTCCTCCACGTCAGGGTCCAGCAACTCGGGTCGGCGGGCGATCTGTTGGTAGAAGGCCACCCAGCTCAGGCACATCGCTGCGGCGAGGCCGGCGTAGAGAGCGACGGCCACCCGCGCGTCGGAGTCAGTAGGGTCGGTCTGCAGTGCGTTCGCGACCACTGCGGTGGGGAAGGAAAGCGCCGCCGTGGTGAGCAGTAGAAACAGGTTGGCAGCATGTAGTCCGCGGTCCATGGCCCTGATGCGCACGAAGGCCTGATGGTGGTTGAGCCAGATCACCGAAACATAGCCGAAGGACGCCAGGTAGCCGAGGTAGGCAGGCCACTGAGCCAGCAAAGCCTGGCCAAGGCCGCCCGGCTTGTGCGGCGGATCAGCGAGATTGAGGGCCAGAAGCGTGACGGCAATGGCGAAGACACCATCGCTGAAGGCCTCAGCCCGTGTGGTCTCAGAACGAGAGAACTTGCGAGGGTGGATCCCGGACAAGCTGGCTCCTGAAGTACTTGGTTCATGTCTGATTCGTGCGGTTTTCGTCGCCGGCGTCCTCGAGGGCTCGAGCCGTCCGGCAGAGCTTGAGCCAACCACATCCAAGCGAGGCCCTCTGGCGGTCTCGATTGCGTCTGCCTCTCATCGTGAACGATTAGCCCCACTGCATCGACGACACCGGCTTCGTCAAAAAGGGCACCACCTCGGCCGGGATGCAGCGCCAGTTACCGGACCGCCCCTTCAACGAGTGGAGTCGTCGCGCGTCCTGGACGGGTGCGCCGTAGGGCAGCAGACGGACCCGCCCCGGACTGCTCTGAGGCATCCCGACTTCGTCAGGGCCGCTCCCGCCCTCCCCGGCACCACCCGGATCAGGTGGCCCCAGCTCCAATGACCTGCTGCGACAGGCCCCAGGCGGCGGTCTCTCACCTCCGCCCGAACCACAGCGCCTCACGGCGCGAGCCGTTGGTTGGACACTCCCTGGTTTCTCGCTGTCCTCAGGCAGAAGAGACCCCTGGCCGGCGATGATGCCGGCCAGGGGCCCTTGACGCGATGAGCCTGCGTCAGCCGTCGGACTCCGACGACGGGATGTAGGCGCCGGGTACGTCGTTCGGCGCGTAGATCTTGTTCTCGCCGGGGTACGGCCTGGTCCAGTTGTGCGTCTGGTACCAGGTGAAGTGGTTCATCTGCGCCGGGTTGGCGAAGTCGGGCACCGCGTTGGGTCCGGTCAGCCGCTGCTTGGACTTCCAGGCATCCCACTTCGCCGCGAGCGCCTGCTCGTCCGCCGGCACCTTCGTCGATGGCGCGGCCGCCGCACTGGGGTTCTGCGGCGCCGGGGTGTCCAGGCCGCAGGAGGGCGACGTCTTCAGACCATCGGTCAGCGAGGTCCGGTTGGCCAGCGCGGTGAACGGCGTGTTGTTCGCGTTCTGGGTGAACGCCCCGAACATCGGGGTGGCCGCGCTGTCCTTCTGGTTCATCGGGTGGATCCCGAGGATCTGCTCGATGGTGCGGATCATCGTGATCTGCGAGTAGTAGTGGCTGTCGACCTTGCCGTGCTGGGCCCAGGGGCTGATGATCTGGATCGGGGCACGGTGGCCGTCGACGTGGTCGAGGCCGGCCTGGGAGTCGTCCTCGACGACGAAGATCGCCGAGTCCTTCCAGTACTTGCTGTGCGAGATCTCGTCAACCATTCGGCCGACCGCGAGGTCGTTGTCGGCGACCTGGGCGGCCGCGTTCGCCGGACCACCGGTGTGGTCGTTGGAGAGCCAGAACATGTTCAGGTTCGCCGGACCGTTCTTCTCGAAGTCCTGCTTCCAGATCTCCTCCTTGTAGATGTCCGGGACGCTGGTGTCGAACTTCGGGAAGCCGGGCACCGACACATCGTTGAGCGACGGGATCGCCGAACCCGTTTGAATGGGGTAGGCGGTCTTCTGACCGGTTGCCTGCATGTTCTTGGTGTCGCAGTACAGGTTCTGCCAGCTCGCGCCGGACGGCTTGCTCTCGATCGACTGGAACTCACCGTAGTCCTTGACGGACTTGCCCGCCGCCTGCGCACCGGTCCAGACGAAGCCGGACTTCTGGTGGCCGAGGGCGTCGTCCTCGGTGTCGTAGCTGCGCGCGTACTCGCCCGCCGAGGACTCGGTGTACTCCGGGTCGTCGGCCTGCATCAGCCAGTTGTGACCCTCGGCGGAGTTCGTGCCGATGTCGTACGTGTTGTCATAGAGACCGAACTGCTTGGCCAGCGCGTGCTGGTTCGGCGTCACGTTCTCGCCGAACTGCGTCAGCGACGGGTCGCCGTTGCCCTGCGGCATGTCACCGAAGACCTGGTCGTAGGTCCGGTTCTCCTTCACGATCAGGAAGACGTGCTTGATCGTCGAAGGGTCGCCGAGCCGCAGCGGGACCGGCACCGGCTTCGCGTCGCCCTTGCCCTCGCCCAGCGTGACCGAGCCGCCGTTCCAGCCGTTCTGCTTGAAGACCTTGCCCGTCTCGGACCTGATGACGCTGTCGTCCGGCAGCGTGAACTGCGTCAGGCTCGACGTCGTGTCGTGAGTACCGTGCCCAGCCTTGCTGGGGCGGCGGGCGTCGATACCCCGGGTGTTGGAGACGACCACGCTCTTGCCCACGGTGGCGATCTCCGCGGGGAAGTAGTCCGTCGGAAGCAGACCGACGTAACTGGCCGGCTCCTGCGGGGACGTGTACCGGTAGACGGCGACCGCGTTGGCGCGGCCGAGGGTCACCAGCAGGTGCCCGTCGTCGGTGAGCGTCACCGCGTTGGGCTCGTAGCCGACCGACGCCTCCGGCCACGGCTGGGTGGCGATGGTCTGCACGACCTTGTCGTTGGCGGTGTCGATGACCGACACGTTGTTGTCGGCGGTGTTGGTGACGAACACCGCCCCCTTCTTGGCGTACACCGCGGTCGGGTGCAGACCGACGTCGATGCTCCCGACGGCGGCGGCCGGGTCCGCCAGGTCGATGACGCTGACCGTGCCGGTGGTGGTGGCACCGGTGTCCGGGTCGGCCGGCACCTGGGTGCCGTAGGAGTTCAACGTGGTGTCGCCGGCCTTGGCCGGACGCCCGCCCTCGTTGCTCACGTAGAGCTTGTCGCCGACCATGGCGATGCCACGGGGGGCGTTGCCCACGGTCCAGCTCTGCTTGATGGTCCCGGTCGCCGCGTCGATGGCGACCACCCGGTTCTGGCCGTTGACCGCGGAGTACACGGTGGAGCCGTCGGCCGAGAACACCGCCGCACCCACCAGTGCGCGCTTGGAGCCGTCGGCCGGGATCGAGATGGTCGCCGGGTCGGAGAGGGTGCCGTCCGGGTTCACGGTGAACTTGGTGTAACCGTCGGCCTGGCCCAGCCACAGCTGCGAACCGTCGGGCGAGTACGTCGGGCCCTCCTGCCCGACGGCGTTGCTCTTGATGCGTAGGTCGTCGTTCGAGGCGGTGCCAACGCGCTGCTTCACCTGCCCGGTCTTGAGGTCCATGACGACCAGCGCCGCATCACCGTCGGCGACCGAGGCCGCGAGGTGGGTGCCGTCCGGGCTGACCGAGGACGACATGATCTTGCCGTCGTTGATGACGGTACGGCTGCCGTACGGGGCCAGGTACTGGTCGCTGGAGATGACCTGGCCGTCAGCGGTGACCTGGCCGACCTGCTGGGTGCCGAACTGGTGCGTCTGGGCAACAGCGGTGCCCGTGACGGCGAGGGCGACAGCGATACCCGCCGTTACCAGAGTGGTCCGGCGGCCGACGCGTCTGCCGAAAAGGCCGGTCTGCTCCTTCTCGTTGATCCGACGCTGCCGTATTACCTGCATTGAGTCATCCCTTCGGGGTGGTGGAAAGCAACTCGACGTCGCCGTCGAACTGCCAGAGCGGGGTTCGGTGCGTCCCCGGTCGGGGTGCGCACCAGGAAGTAGCCGTTCACTGCCTTCGGTCCGTCGCCGTCGGCCACGAACCGGCCGTCCGCGGTGACGTCGAGCTGAGCTCGCTGCCTTCGGAGGACCGCACCGAGCCGGTCATGCCGCCGGCGTCAGAGGCTGCCGCGCTGCCTGCGGCGCAGGGTGAGGTGGGTGCCCGTGGCGCCTGCGGCGAGCAGGGCACCCGTGGCGAGGCCCACCGGGAGGGTGGGGAACTGCGAGGTGCCGGCGGTCGCGGCGGTGTTCTGCATCGCCGGGCCCGGGGTGATGCTCGTGGAGACGGGCGCCACCTGGTGGATGGGGCCGACCGACTTGACCGAGCCGTCCGTGTTCAGCAGCACCTGCTTGTTGTTGGGGTGCCGGAAGTCGAGCATGCCCTTGAGGGAGCCGGCGGTGGCATCGAAGGAGTGGTCACCGACGCGGCCGGTGTGCCAGTTGTCCTCGATGAACCGGATGATCGACGCTTGGTCGGTGAGGGTGTGATCGACCTTGTTGACCTTGCTGTAGGGAGAGACGATCAGCAGCGGTTGGCGCTGCCCGGGGCCGCAGCGGTCGGCGTAGCCGCCGGACGCTTTCGGGCCGGCCTGGCAGGCGGGGCTGTCGGTGGCCTTGCCGTTGGAGCCGAGGGCGGTGTCGGTGGAGCCGTTGCGCGGGGGGACGTAGGCGTGGTCGTACCAGCCGTCGGAGTCGTCGTACGCGATCACGATCGCCGTCGACTTCCACTGCGGAGAGCTCTGGATGGCGTTGATCTGGTCGACGAGGAAGTGCTGCTCGTCGATCGGGTCGGAGTAGGCAGCGTGGCCGTCCTGGTACTCGGGGGCCTTGACGAAGCTGACGGACGGCAGCTTCCCCGCCTTCAGGGCGGCGTCGAAGTCGGTCAGGTCGTAGTTGTGGTTGGCCTGACCGTTGTGGCCGATCTCGTCGACGTTCTCGGGCGGCAGGTGGTGCGGGTTGGACGTCGACTTGTAGTACTCGAACGGCGAGTGGTGCGGGCTGTAGTCGACGACGGAGGCGCCACCGATGTTGGTGTGCGTGGTGTCGCACTTGGCATAGTGGTCCTGCTGCCCGTCCCACGCGGTCGAGGGACGGAAGCCGCCCTGGAACCAGCCCCAGGTGACGTGCTTGGCGTTGAGGACGTCTCCGATGTTCTTGCCGTGCATGGCCGCCAGCGCGTTGGTGCTGGTGTGGTCCTTGCCGGAGCAGTCGTCGTAGGCCGGATCG
The DNA here is from genome assembly GCF_042896465.1 of Streptomyces sp. NPDC001292. Classification (NCBI taxonomy): domain Bacteria; kingdom Bacillati; phylum Actinomycetota; class Actinomycetes; order Kitasatosporales; family Streptomycetaceae; genus Streptomyces; species Streptomyces sp. NPDC001292. The sequence goes on along the minus strand of NZ_JBIAXG010000008.1, from coordinate 28,807 downwards.
GGGTCGTTGATGACCGTGCCGACGCCGTTCGCGTCCGGCGACTTGACGGTGTAAGCGTCTGGGGTCCGGGTCTGCCTGGGGTTCTCGCTGCCGGTGGAGGGGTCCACGGACACGACGCCGTGCGTCTGGCCGGAGATCAGGTTGAGGGCGCCGGGCGTGGAGGGACCGTAGACCGAACTGTAGGAGCGGTCGCTCATCGCGTAGTTCTGGGCGTAGTTCCACAGTGCGGTGACGGTGTTGCCGTCGTAGTAGTCCATCACCAGCCCGGGCTCGCCGAACAGGCCCCCGGAGCACTTGTTGACCTCGGTGTTCTGGACGTACTGGTCGGCCTTGCCGCCGTTCGCGGCGTACTGCTCGGGTCCGTAGGAGTGGCTCTGGTCACAAGTCATCGCCTGCGCCGGAGCGAGTCGCCTGGGCAGGTACTGGTTGGGGTTCTTCGTCAGGAGCCCGGCTTTCGCCAGGGTGTCGATGTTCTTCGGCGTCTTCTTCGACGCGGTGAACTTCGTGCCGTCGGAGTTGGCGGCTTTCGGGTATGTGGCGAAGTAGTGGTCGAAAGAGACGTTCTCGTCGAAGAGCACGACCATGTGCTTGATCGGCGTGGCGGTCGAGGAGTGGCCGGCGGGTGGGGCGGCCGCCCATGTCGGCGCGCTGCTGCCCAGCACCGCGAGCGCGGCCGCGCCCGCGATCGCCCCCAGGCGCCGGATCGTTGCTTTTCTTCCGTTGTCGGACATGCCAGTTCTCCTCCGAAACACAGATGGTGATGCGCGTACGGTTCGGGATGCTCGGCCGGACAGCGGGCGGCCCGGCGGAGCCGCAATGGCCCAGGAGTGAACAGGCGGTCAGAAAAGCCCCGTCAAACCTTGACCGTGTATTGACCCAGGTGACTGCCGAGTTGTTCAGGCAGGCTCAGGCAAGCAGGGCGCGCCCGTACCAGTCCGTGGCATCCCGTACGCCGGGCAGCGCGAACGGAAGGCGGGCATGTTGGTCAGGCGCCGGGGTTTGCGGGCGGCCAGCCCGAATCGGTCGCCGAGCAACGAGGCGCCAAACCGACGGTCACGGCCGGCTGCCCGTCGGGCAGCCGCTCGCCGAGGAGCCGGAATCGGCGGGTGCCGACCAGGCCGAGCAGGCACACCACCAGCACGGCGGCCAGTCCTGGGCGGCGGGCCAGGCCCTGTAGCCGCTCAGGGTCCGCGCGTGCGGAAGCTCGGAAACCACGGCGAACGCGCCGAGGTTGCGGGAGATGTCCGAGTTCAACGCACCGTAGTCAGCACCAAGTCGGCACGGGGTCAGCAAGGCCACCAAATCACCTCTAACTACGCTTACCGGACGGTGCTCGGTTCGGCTCTCTTCGAGCCCCAGAACCACCGCTCCACGGGCGGGCATGGTGGCCGCACGCATAGCCACTCGCCAGACTATGTTGGTTCGCCACATGTGCGCCTGACGTGCGCTTTCCTACCGTGTGCCGACACGTACCGTCCCCACCGCACACGAGGAAGTGGCGTACATGGCCTCCCCGACCACCTCTCCCCCACCCCCGGCGAACCTCCCCCGCATCGTCGCCGCCAGCCTCATCGGCACGACCATCGAGTGGTACGACTTCTTCCTGTACGGCTCGGCTGCCGCGCTCGTGTTCAACAAGCTGTTCTTCCCGGACTCGGATCCGCTGGTGGGGACGCTGCTCTCGTTCCTGACGTATGCGGTCGGGTTCGCGGCGCGGCCGCTGGGCGCGCTGGTGTTCGGGCACTACGGTGACCGGCTGGGTCGCAAGAAGCTGCTGGTCCTGAGCCTGCTCATGATGGGCGGGGCCACCTTCGCGATCGGGTTGCTGCCCACCCACGCGACGGTGGGCTCCGCGGCTCCGGTGCTGCTCACCGTGCTGCGTCTGGTCCAGGGCTTCGCGTTGGGCGGTGAGTGGGGCGGGGCCGTGCTGCTGGTGTCCGAGCACGGGGACGCGCGGCGGCGCGGGTTCTGGGCCTCCTGGCCGCAGACCGGGGCGCCCGCGGGGCAGTTGCTGGCCACCGGTGTGCTGTCGCTGCTGACCGCCGTGCTCTCCGACAGCGCCTTCGGCAGCTGGGGATGGCGCATTCCGTTCCTGCTCTCCGGTCTACTCGTCGTCGTCGGTTTGTGGATTCGTCTCTCCGTCGATGAGTCGCCCGTGTTCCAGCAGGCGTTGGCGCAGGCCGAGGGCCGCAAGGCGGCGGAAGCGGCCGGGGACCGGACCGAGAAGCTGCCGCTGGTGTCCGTGCTGCGGCATCACTGGCGTGATGTGCTGGTGGCGATGGGGGCGCGTATGGCGGAGAACATCAGCTACTACGTGATCACCGCGTTCATCCTCGTCTACGCCACCACCTCCGCCGGAGTCTCCAAGCAGACCGCGCTCAACGCCGTGCTGATCGCCTCCGCGGTGCACTTCGCGGTGATCCCGGCCTGGGGTGCCCTGTCGGACCGGATCGGGCGCCGGCCGGTGTACCTGCTGGGGGCCGCCGGGGTCGGCCTGTGGATGTTCCCGTTCTTCTGGCTCACCGACACCGGCGGCTTCGGCTACCTCATCCTCGCGGTCACTGTGGGCCTGGTACTGCACGGGGCCATGTACGCCCCGCAGGCGGCCTTCTTCGCCGAGATGTTCGCGACCCGGATGCGCTACTCCGGCGCCTCCATCGGCGCCCAGTTCGCCTCCGTCGCCGCGGGCGCGCCCGCTCCGCTGATCGCCACCGCTCTGCTGTCCGACTACGGCAGCTCCACCCCGATCGCCTTGTACGTGATCGCTGCGGCCGTACTGACACTGATCGCCGTGGGAGTGGCCAAGGAGACCCGGCACCGCGACCTCGCCGACGTCGAGGCCTCCGCGGGCGCCAAGACAACGTCCGCCCGCGCCGCCGGCGCGCGTACCGTCTGATCCCCGCCCGCTCCCCTGGTCCGGCCGGCCCCCGTACGCCCGCTCGCGTACGGGGGTCAGCTCCGCGCCCGTGCCGACAAGCGGTGCAGGCGCAGGGCGAGTTGGATCTCCAGGGCGCGGGCCGGGGTCTGCCAGTCCTGGCCGAGCAGCCGGCCGACGCGCTCCAGGCGCTGGGCGACGGTGTTCACATGGACGTGCAGTGCGTCCTTGGTGCGGGCCGGGCTCGTGCCGCAGGCGAAGTACGCCTCCAGGGTGCGTATGAGTTCCGTGCCGCGCCGCTCGTCGTAGGCGACGACCGGGCCGACGGTGCGGTCGACGAAGCCGGCGATGTCCCGGTCGCCGGCCAGCAGCAGGCCGAGGAAGCCGAAGTCCTGGGCGGCGGCGCCGTCGCCGGTGCGGCCGAGCAGCCGCAGGGCGTCGAGGCAGCGCCGCGCCTCCTCGTAGGCGGCGGCGACGGTTTCGGGGCGGGCGGCCAGGTTCTCGACGGGGGCGGAGGCGCCCACGGTGACCGCCTCGTGCACCCCGGTGCCGAGGTGACGGGCGGTGCGGCGGGCCAACTGGGTCGCGCTGTCCCCGCGGCGCAGCGGCAGCAGCAGGACCGTGCCGCCGTCGCGGGCGGCGGCCAGGCCGTGCCGGGTGGCGGCCAGGTGAAAGGCCGCCGACCACAGGCGGTGGCGGGCGGCGGCCTCCTGCTCGGCGTCGGCGGACGGGGCGTCGAGGCGGGCGGCGAGCACGACGTGCGTGGCGTCGAGGTCGGCATGCAGCCGGGCTGCGCGGTCGCGCAGCAGGCGGGGATCGCGGTCGCGGGCGTCCAGGAGGTCGTCGAGCAGTTCGCCGCGGACGCGCTGTTCGGCCTCGGCGGCGGACCGTCTGGCGAGCAGCAGCAGCGAGGTGACCATCGCGGCCCGCTCCAGCGTGCGCTGGTCGACGGGGTCGAGGCCGGGGTGGCCGCGCAGCACGAGCGCGCCGAGCAGCTCGCCGCCCGCGGCGACGGCGGCGATCCAGTCCGGGCCGTGCGGTACCGCGTGTCCCTCGGCCCGGGAGGCCTCCAGGGCGTCGGCGGGTGCTGCGGCGGCCTCGGTGAACTCGACGGTGCCGTCGAGCACTTGGGAGACGGCGGCGGCCACGTCGTGCACTCCGCCGCCGCGCAGGACCAGTTCGGCGAGCCGGTCGTGGACGTCCGAGGCGCGCTCGATGACGCCGCTGCGGTCGCGGATGATCTCATTGGCCCGCTCCAGGCCGGCGAGGGCCGAGCGGGTCTCGGTGAGCAGGTTGGCACTGTCGATGGCCGCCGCGGCGAGGGCGGCGAACGAGCCGAGCAGGGCGATCTGCTCCCGTTCGAAGACGCGGGCCCGCCGGTCGGCAGCGAACAGCACGCCGATCACCTGTGGTCCGAGCATGAGCGGCACGCCGAGGATCGCGACCAGGCCCTCGTCCCGCACGCCCGCGTCGATGGTTCCGGTGTGCTGGAAGCGGGCGTCCTTGAAGTAGTCGTCGGTGACGTAGGGGCGGGCCGTCTGCGCGACCAGACCTCCCAGCCCCTCCCCCATGCCCAGGCGCAGTTGCTGGAAGCGGGCGGCCACCGAGCCCTCGGTGACGCGCATGTAGGTGTCGCCGCGGGCGGGGTCGTTGAGGGTGAGGTAGGCCACGTCCGTGCCGAGCAGCGAGCGGGCTCGCTGCACGATGGCCTGGAGCACCGCGTCCAGGTCGCGCAGGCCGGCCAGGTCGTGCGCGGTCTCGAACAGCGCCGACAGCTCCGCCTCGCGGCGCCGTCGGCCCTCCAGTTCCGCGCGCACGCGCAGGGCGAGCAGTCTGGCTTGTTCGAGCGCGTCGATCCACTCGGCCGGCCGGCCCTCGGCGCGGGCGAGCAGCACCGGCTGTTCGTAGGCGGCGGTGGGCGCGCCCCGGGCCAGCAGCTCGAGAAAGGGCGTCTCGGCACTGCCGGCCGGAGTCCTGGCGGCGGGGCGCCGGGCGGACTGCACGTGATCGCTGGACATGCCCACAGGATCACCCATCGGCCGGTCCTCTCGTGGAGCCTGTGGAAAACCTGGATGCGGACAGGGACCGGGGCGGTCGGTCAGTGCGCGGTCCAGCCACCGTCCAGGACCAGCGAGGTGCCGGTGACGAAGGAGGCCTGCGGGCCGCACAGGTACGCCACGGCCTCGGCGACCTCCTCCGGTTCGAGCAGCCGTTTGACCGCGCTGTCCTTGAGCAGCACCTCGGACAGCACGCGCTCCTCGGAGATGCCGTGGGCCCGCGCCTGGTCGGTGAGCTGCGCCTCGACCAGGGGCGTGCGCACGTAGCCGGGGTTGACGCAGTTGGAGGTGACTCCGTGCGGGGCGCCTTCGAGCGCGGTGGTCTTGGACAGCCCCTCCAGGCCGTGCTTGGCGGCCACGTAGGCCGACTTGTAGGCGGAGGCGCGCAGGCCGTGCACCGAGGAGACGTTGACGATCCGGCCCCACCGCTGCCCGTACATGTGCGGCAGGGCGCCGCGGATGAGCCGGAAGGGTGCCTCCAGCATCACGGTGAGCACGGTGTGGAAGACCTCGGGCGGGAACTCCTCGATGGGGCGCACCAGTTGCAGCCCGGCGTTGTTGACGAGCACGTCGGTCCCGGCGGCCGCCCGCTCGGCGGCGTCGAGATCGGTGAGGTCGAGCACCAGCGGTTCGAGGGAGCCGGCCAGTGCGCCCGCCCGCTCGGCGAGCGCGTCCAGTCCCGGCGCGTCCCGGTCGACGGCTCTGACCCTGGCCCCGGCGGCGGCCAGCCGCAGCGCGCAGGCGCGGCCGATGCCGCCGGCGGCGCCGGTGACGAGCGCGGTGCGGCCGCCGAGGTCGAGCGAGGGGGTGTGCGGAGCGGGGAGCGGCGAGGTCATGGGGTGACCCTAGGCAGGCCGCCCACCGCACCACATATGGGCAGGGCCCATACTTCAGTTCAATTCCGTGGGGTTGAACCACGTGGGTGCATCGGACATGGCCTGCTTGATCCGGAACAGGCCGAACTCGTTCAGGTCGGGCAGCGCGTCCACCGCGAACCAGCCCACTTCCAGCGACTCGTCGTCGTTGACCCGTGCCTCGCCGCCCACGGCACGGCAGCGGAAGGTGATGTCCATGTACTGACAGATGTCGCCGTTGCCGTAGGTGACGGGGTCCAGCGCCTGGACGAGTACCACCCGCTCGGCGACGCAGTGCACCGCGGTCTCCTCGTGGACCTCCCGCACGGCGCAGGCGGCCGGCTGTTCGCCCGGATCCGGGATGCCGCCGATCACCGACCACCTGCCGGTGTCGGAACGGCGGCCCAGCAGCACTCTGCCGTCGTCGTCGAAGACGATGGCGGTGACCCCGGGCAGCCACAGCAGCTGGCTGCCGGCCGAGGCCCGGATGGTACGGATGAAGTCGGGAGTGGCCATGGAGCCGACCCTAACGGGCTGGTGCCCCGGCTATGGCGCGGTCCGGGGCGTCCGGGGGGCGTACGTCCGGCGTACGGTTACACGTTCCGGGCGCGTCGCCCGCGCAGTCCGGCACCGACGGCCCAGCCCAGGCCGCCGGCCGCGACCAGGACCAGGGCGATCTCCGGCAGGGTGCCCAGCCGGGTGGCGGGCGTCTCGGAGGAGCGCAGCGGCACCTTCTGGACCAGGTAGCCGGGCACGAACATGCCGGTCTTCTGCGTGATCCGCCCGTCGGGCATGATGATCGCGCTGACGCCGCTGGTCACCGGGACGGTGACGGTACGGCTGTGTTCGACCGCGCGGATCCGCGACATGGCGAGCTGCTGGTAGGTCATCTCGCTGCGGTCGAAGGTCGCGTTGTTGCTCGGTACGGAGATCATCTGCGCGCCGGATGTGACGGTGTCGCGCACGGCCCAGTCGAAGGCCGCCTCGTAGCAGGTGGCCAGGCCCACTTTGGCACCGTCGACGGTGAACACGCCCGGCTTGTCGCCGCGGCTGAAGTCCTGCCGGACCATCGAGGTCCAGTCCTTGTTGATCGCCCCGAGCAGCGGGCGCAGCGGCAGGTACTCGCCGAACGGCTGGATCTGCCGTTTGTCGTACGTCTGGGTGGGCCCCTGGAGCGGGTCCCACAGGATCTGCTCGTTGAACAGTCCGCCGTCCCGGTCCACGACGCCGCCGACGGAGACCGGCACCCCGACCGCCCTGGTGGCCATGCCGATGACGGCACGCGCGTCGGGGTTGACGAAGGGGTCGATGTCGGAGGAGTTCTCCGGCCAGAGCACGAAGTCCGGCTTGGCGGCCTTGCCCGCCTTCACCGCCTGAGCCAGCCGCTCCGTCTCACGCGCGTGATAGTCGAGGACCGCACGCCGCTGGGCGTTGAACTCCAGGCCTGCCCGGGGGACGTTTCCCTGGACGACGGCGACGGTCGCGGTGCCGTTCTCGGCCTTTTCGCTCACCAGGGGCCGGGCGGCCACCGCGCCCACCACCGGTACGGCGACGCTCAGCAGGGCCGCCGCCGCGGCAGGACGCCGTACCGCTCCTCCGCGCCGCGCTCGCACCACCAGGCGCACGGCCTCGCACAGGCCGAAGCCGCACAGGACGACCGCGAAGCCCAGCACCGGGGTGCCGCCCACCGCGGCCAGCGGCAGGAACACGCCGTCGGCCTGCCCGAAGGCGATCTTGCCCCAGGGGAAGCCGTGGAACGGCACGCGTGCGCGTACCGCCTCGCCGGCGATCCACACGGCCGCCGCCCACAGCGGCCAGACGGGCAGCCGGGACACCGCCGCGACACCGGCGCCCACCAGCGCGACGAAGACCGCCTCCACGGCGACGAGCGCCAGCCACGGACCGGCGCCGACCTCCACGCCGGTCCACACCAGCAGCGGCAGCAGGAATCCGAGGCCGAAGAGATAGCCGAGACCGAGGGCCGCCTTCCAGGTGCGCCCGCGCAGCACCCCGCCGAAGATCGCGAAGGCGGGCAGGGCCAGCCACCACAGGGGGCGCGGGGGGAAGCTCAGATAGAGGAGGACGCCCGACAGGGCCGCCGCGGCGGCGGGCACGAGCCGGAGGAGTCTCGCACTCCAGGGCGCGGGCGCGGCCTGCGGTCGCAGCCGGTCCGACTCGTCGACGGAAGTTGCGGTGACGGTCACTCCGGGAGTGTACGGCCGGTCGTCTTCCACGGACGATCAGGCCGGTCGTCTTCCACGGGCTGGTCGGGCCGGTCAGGCCCGACCGGGGGCCGACGGGTGGAGGCGGTCCCTGATCACGTGCACCGCCGTCTCTGCGTTGTCGATCGTGATCGTGAACGTATGGCCGTCCCACAGGCGCAGCACGAGGCCCTCGCCGCGCCGTACGACGACCGCGGTTCCCTTCTCGGGCCGCCACCGGTAGCCCCAGCCGCCCCAGTGGCGCGGGGTGACGTGGGGGGCGAACTCGGCGCCCGCGACATGGGCGAGCGGGATGCGGCGGCGCGGGAGGCCGATGTGTCCGCAGCGCACCTCCAGCGACTCGTGATCGACCCGCACGGCGACGTGCACGAAGGCGAGGGTGCCGAAGAGGACCAGCAGCCCGGCCGCGATGCAGCCCACGACGGACATCACCAGCGGGGCGATGCCGGAGGTCCAGGCGGAGTCGACGGCCAGCTCGATGCCCAGTGCCATGCAGGCGGCGCCCGCGAGCGCCAGCAGCCACTGCATCCGGTTGGTGGCCCGTCCGGTCCACACCTCGGGATGGGAAGTGTTCTCGGGGTGGAGGTCGTCCCTCATACCCACGAGGTTACTCAGGTTTCCCTGCGCGGGTAGCGCGTAGCACAGGGTGACGGGACCGGGCGGCCGCCCCCGGACGGGACTCGTCCGGTGGCAGGCCCCGGGTCAGCGGACGGGGGCGACCTGCTGGAGGAGGCGGCCTTCCGCGTAGGTCAGGGCCGGGGTGGGCAGGACGCCCTCCCGTCCGTTCAGCAGCACGGTCACGTCGCCCTCGGCCGGGCCCTCCGGTTCGGGCCGGGCCCCGATCCGGCGCAGTGCCTGGGCGGCGACGGCGCCCGCCGAGCCGTGCAGGGCCGGCGGCGGGCCGTCCGGGTGCCGGACCGCGGCCCGGATGCGGTCGGCCACCAGTTCGTAGTGGGTGCAGCCCAGGACGACGGTCACGCCCGCCGGGGTGAGCTCGGCGGCCGCTGCGACGGCCTCGTCGATCGCCGTCTGGTCCGCGTGCTCCACGGCCTCGGCGAGGCCCCAACAGGGCACCTCGGTGACCGGCACACCGCCGGCGAAGTCGCGGATGAGGCCCTGCTGGTAAGGGCTGCCGGTGGTGGCGGGCGTCGCCCAGATGGCGACGGGCCCGCCGCCGGCCGCGGCCGGTTTGATCGCCGGCACCGTGCCGATGACCGGCAGGTCCGGTTCGAGAGCGGCCCGCAGGGCGGTGAGCGCGTGCACGGTCGCGGTGTTGCAGCCGACGATCAGGGCGTCCGGGCGATACGCGGCGGCGGCCTCGGCGACGGCCAGGGCGCGCGCGGTGAGGTCCTCCGGCGTGCGCGGACCCCACGGCATGCCCGCGGGGTCCAGGGAGAGCACGAGATCTGCGTCGGGACGCAGCCGCCGTACCGCGGCGGTGGCCGCCAGCAACCCGATCCCGGAGTCCATGAGCGCGATCTTCACCCGGCCACGATAGTCGATGCCCTCGAACCGGCCGCCCTGGGTGGGGCAGACTGCGCGGGTGAGCGTGATCGAGTGGAGTGCCGTCGGATCACTCGCCGCCTGGCTGTGGCTGCTGCTCGGCCAGGGCTTCTTCTGGCGTACGGACGTCAGGCTTCCGCCCCGCGAGGACCCGGCCCCGGACGACTGGCCGTCGGTGTGCGTCGTCGTCCCCGCGCGGGACGAGGCCGCCGTCCTGCCGGAGACCCTTCCCTCCCTGCTCGCCCAGGACTATCCGGGGCGGGCGGAGGTCTTCCTGATCGACGACGGCAGCCGCGACGGCACCGGGGAGTCGGCCCGCGAACTGGCGCGGCGGCACGGCGGGCTGCCGCTCACCGTGGCCTCACCGGGCGAGCCGCCCGCCGGCTGGACGGGCAAGCTGTGGGCGGTACGGCACGGCATCGGCCTGGCACGCGCGCGCGACCCCGCCTACCTGCTGCTGACGGACGCCGACATCGCCCATGCCCCGGACAGCCTGCGCCATCTGGTGGCGGCGGCGCGCACCGGAGGCTTCGACGTCGTCTCGCAGATGGCCCGGTTGCGCGCGGAGAGCCGGTGGGAGCGGCTCGTCGTACCGGCCTTCGTCTATTTCTTCGCGCAGCTGTACCCCTTCCGGCGGATCGGCCGCCGGGGCGCGCGGACGGCGGCGGCCGCGGGCGGCTGCGTGCTGCTGCGCGCCGAGGCCGCCGAGCGGGCGCGGATCCCGGACGCGATCCGGCAGGCGGTGATCGACGACGTGGCCCTCGCCCGGGCCGTCAAGGCCGGCGGCGGCCACATCTGGCTCGGGCTCGCCGAGCGGGTGGACAGCGTGCGCCCCTATCCGCGACTGCGCGACCTGTGGCGGATGGTCTCGCGCAGCGCCTACGCGCAGCTGCGTCACAACCCGCTGCTGCTGCTCGGCACGGTCGCCGGGCTGGCGCTGGTGTACCTGGTGCCGCCGGTGGCGCTGGCCGTGGGCCTGGTGGCGGGCGACGCGGGCGCGGCGCTCGCCGGTGGTCCGGCCTGGCTGGTGATGACGGCTACGTACGTCCCGATGCTCCGTCACTACCGGCAGCCCTTGTGGCTCGCTCCCCTGCTGCCGTTCACCGCGTTCCTCTATCTGCTGATGACGGTCGACTCGGCGGTGCAGCACTACCGGGGCCGCGGTGCGGCCTGGAAAGGCCGCACCTACGCACGTCCGGACGCCGTGCCCGACGAGGGGTGAGCGGGTGACCGTTCACTTGCGGCCGGGGGTCCAGTTCATGCCCCAGCCGTAGGCGCGGTCGATGGTGCGCTGCGGACTCACCCCGCGTTCGGGCACCAGGTAGCGGGCCTCCCGCTGGACCACGAGATCGCCGCCGATGTTGCTGATCAGGGCGAGTGCGCACACCGTGGAGGGCACCGTGCACTCGTCGAGGGAGAAGTCGACGGGAGCGCCATGCTGCGGCTGGAGGGTGACCGTGGCGTGCAGATCGGCGAAGGAGCGGGCGCCTTCGTAGATGGTCACGAAGACGAGGATGCGGCGGAAGTCGCCACTGTGGTCGAGGTTGATGGTGAGGTTCTCGCCGTCCGCGACGGCGCCGGTGCGGTCGTCGCCGTCCAGGTGGATGTACGGCGGCCGGTGCAGCGCGCCGAAGGCGTTCCCGAGGGCCTGGACCACGCCCTTGCGGCCGTCCGACAGTTCGTAGAGGGCGCACAGGTCGAGGTCGAGGTCGCTGTGCATGGCCGCCGCCCGGCCGCGCTTGCTGCCCCAGCCGGAGAACTGTTTGCGTACCTGCCAGTTGAGGTTCACGCGCATGGCGCCCCCGGTTCCGCCCTGCTTGGTCAGCGACACCGAGGGGGCCGCCTTGGTGAGCGTCACCTTGCTCAGCCGGACCGGGGCCGCGGCGGGCGCGGGCGTGACGGACGCGGGTGTGCCGTACGGGGACGCGGGTGTGCCGGACTGCGGCCTGGTGACCGGGGGTGCGGCCGGCGGCGGGAGGGGAACCGGCGGGCCCACCGGCGGCGGGGGCGTCGACGGGAAGGGGGCCGGCGCGGGCGGCGGCGCCATGCCGGGTGTCCGCGTGCCGGGTGCCGGCGGGGCCGGCGCCGGGGGCGGCGGCGTGTGCTGCGGCTCGTCCACGGTGATGCCGAAGTCCGTGGCCAGGCCCTCGAGTCCGCTGCCGTAGCCCTGGCCCACGGCCCGGAACTTCCAGGCGCCCTGCCGACGGTAGAACTCGCCGAGCACGAACGCCGTCTCGACACTCGCGCCGGTGCTGTCGAACCGCGCGGCCACCGTGCCCCGAGCGGTGTCCCGGACCTCGATGTAGAGGCCGGGCACCTGTCCGAAGGAGCCGCCGTCCGCGGAGGCGGCGAGCACCACCTTCTCGACCGAGGGCTCCACGCGCGCGAGGTCGACGAGCAGGGTGTCGGTCACCTGGCCATCGAGGGTGTTCTTGCCCTCGTGCCTGACCGCGCCGGAGGGGTGGGCCGGCTGGTTGTAGAAGACGAAGTCCGCGTCGGAGCGGACCTTTCCGCCCGCCAGCAGCAGCGCCGAGACGTCCGCGTCGGGGACGCCCGGACCGCGGCGCCAGCCCACCTCGACGCGCAGGGCGGTGGCGGGCACCGGCGTGTTCGACCCCTTCGGCATGGACATCTCTTCGCCCCCATCACGTGTCGGACCGGCCGTGCCCCGGCAGTCCGTCGGCTCGCTACCCGACCAACCTAAGCCCGGTGACGCCGAACTCCCATGAGAAGCACCGGAACACGCCTGGCCGACCGCCGGTAACCCGGCCTGAGGATCGGCTTATACACCATCCGATCCCTGCCCGGCGCCCCTTTTTAGCCAAGTTCGCTCATATTGGGGACCTCACGTCACCGCCGACACGGAAAACAACCCTCTTATCGGTCTCCCCAACCAGCACATCGTGGGCTTTACTTATGGCCATGACCTCCCCCCGCTCCAGTTATGGCGGCGGCTACTACTCCGCCTCCTTCCCGGACACCCCGATCTACGACTCGCTCGTGGCCGAGCGAGGTACCCCTCAGATCGCCCCCATCCGTGTTCCGGCGCCGTACGACACGGGCAGCCACCTGTCCACGGGCAGCCCGCTGAGCACCGGCAGCCACCTGCCCGCGCTGCCCTCTGCGCTGCCCGCCCTCCCGGCGGCCCCGTCCCAGCCGTCCTACGGCTACCCGCAGGCGCCTCAACCCGTTCCCCCGCAGCCGGCGCCCACGGCCTACATCCCGCAACAGGCCGCAGCGCCGCGCGGGTATCCCGGCCCGCAGCAGCCGCAGCCACCGCGTCCGATGGCGAACGGCACCGGCTACGAGGCCATGCGTCCCGCCACCCCGCGTCCCGCCCCGGCGCCCTACCAGGACCCGTACGGGAACCAGCAGTACCGCGGTTACTGATCCGCTCCCCGGCTGTCCCCGCCCCCTGGCAGGATGAGGTCATGGGGAACGCGGAACTGCACGCGCTGCACATCCACCCGATCAAGGCGCTGCGAGCCGTCACGCTCGCGGAAGCCGTCGTCCAGCCCTGGGGGCTGGCCGGGGACCGGCGCTGGGCGCTGATCGACGACGGGGGAAAGGTCGTCACGCAACGCCAGCAGCCACACCTCGCGTTGGCCGCCGCCGAGCCCGAGCCCGGCGGCGGCCTCCGCCTTTCCGCGCCCGGACGCGCCCCGGTCACGGTCCCCGTCCCCCCGCCGGGCGACACGGTGACCGTGGAAATCTTCGGCGAGAAGGTGGAGGCCGTCCCGGCGGAGGAGGCCGCCCACGCCTGGTGCAGCGGCCTCGCCGGGGAGGACGTCCGCCTGGTCCACCTGGACGACCCCGCCACACGCCGGCCCGTCGACCCGGACTACGCCCTGCCGGGCGAGACGGTGAGCTTCGCCGACGCCTTCCCGCTGCTGCTCACCACGCTCTCCTCCCTCGCCTCCCTCAACTCCCTGATCGCCGAGGGGGATCACGCCGGCGAGGGCCCGCTGCCCATGGACCGCTTCCGGCCCAACGTGGTGGTGGCCGACACCCCCGCCTGGGCCGAGGACGACTGGTCGCGCATCGCGATCGGCGAGGTCTCCTTCCGGGTCGTCAAGATGTGCGGACGGTGCGTGGTGACCACCACCGACCAGGACACCGGCACCCGCGGCAAGGAGCCGCTGCGCACCCTCGGCCGCCACCGCCGCTTCGGCGGCGAACTCGTCTTCGGCCAGAACCTGGTGCCCGAGTCCACCGGCACCATCCGGCTCGGCGACCCGGTCACCGTCCTCGAATGACCTCCGGCCACGGGCGGGAACCCCGGAGCGGGGCCCGGTCGTTGGGTTTTCGTGAGGAGTTCGTGAGAATCCCCCGCCCGAGGTGATTTCCCTCTCTCTTCGGCCGGCGAGGGGGCGAACTGTTCCAGCCGGAGTTATCACGGAGGGGAAGGGGGTGCGGCAACCGTGCGAGCGATCAGCGGACTGTGGCGCTGGCGGCACAACCCGCTGCGGCGCAGGACCGACCTCGTCGAGGCCTGGGTGGCCCTGGCCGCGCTGCTGCTCGTCCTGGTCGCCGCCCCCGTGATCGGCTTCCTCGTCGGTTCCGTCGCCCAGGACGCCCTTCAGCAATCCGTGCGCGAGCAGCGCCAGTCCCGGCACCCGGTGACGGCCACGGTGGTGCAGAGACTCAACCGGCTGGATCCCGACCCGGAGATCTCCACGGGACGGGACCTGCGCAGCCGCGTCCTCGCCAACTGGACGGCACCGGACGGCACCCGGCAGCACGGTCCGGTCACGACGAGCCTGAGGTCCCCCCGTCCCGGCGACCACTTCACGCTGTGGACGGACGAGCACGGCCGCACGGTGACCCGCCCCCTGGACTCCACGACGGCCACGGCCCACGCCGTGCTGGCCGGATGCGGCGCGGCCATGCTGGCCGCGGGCCTGGTGGAGGGGATACGCCGGCTGATCGTCTGGCGCCTGGTCCGCCACCGGTACGCGCGCTGGGACCAGGCCTGGGACCGCGCGGGCCCGGACTGGGGCCGTACCGGCACCGGCAGCTGACGGCCTGTGGGCTCTGGTCAACCGAGCGTCCGCGCGCACGCTACGGTGGACCGGCCGACGCACTCGGCATCAACCAACCCGCGTACGACGAGGTGGGGGCACAGCAGCGCCATGGCACAGGGCACGGTCCAGGTGACGCACACCGGCACATCGCGGTGGCGGCGCCGCACGGGTGAGTACACATCGCTCGCCGCCGCCCTGGAGGCCGCGGCCGACGGTGACGTGCTCACCGTCGCCCCGGGCACCTACCGGGAGAACCTCGTCGTACAGCGGGCGGTGACCCTGCGAGGCCCCGAGGGCGCCCCCGGCTCGGTGCGCATCGCCCCCACGGAGGGGGTGCCCCTGACCGTGCGCGCCTCCGCGGTCGTCCAGGACCTGCACGTCGAGGGCCAGGACGCCGCCGCGCCCGCCCTGTTGGTGGAGGAGGGCGCGCCGGAACTCAGGGACGTGCGGATCGTGACCCGGTCCGCGGCCGGCATCGAGGTGCGCGGCGGCGCCCGGCCCACCGTGCGGCGCTGCACGGTCGACAACCCGGCCGGTATCGGCATCGCCGTACTCGACGGCGGCGGTGGGGTGTTCGAGGAGTGCGAGGTCGTCGCGGCCGGGCAGTCGGGCGTGGCGGTCCGTGGTGGCGGGCACCCCCGGCTGGAGAACTGCCGTGTCCACCACACCTCGGGCGCGGGTCTGACGGCGACGGGCGACAACTCCGCCCTTGAGGCGGTGGGTTGCGAGGTCTACGAGGTACGGGGCAGCGGCGTCCAGATCACCGGCCGGGCCACCGGGCACCTCACCGACTGCGATGTGCACCGCACCGCCGCGGACGGTGTCACGCTCGACACCGACGCCGTGCTGACGCTGGCCGACTGCCGTATCCACGACATCCCGGAGAACGCGGTGGACCTGCGCTCCCGGTCCGTGCTGACGCTGACGCGGACGACGGTGCGTCAGTTCGGGCGCAACGGACTGTCGGTGTGGGACCCGGGCACGCGCGTGGACGCCAACCAGTGCGAGATCTTCGACAGCACCGGCGACTACCCCGCTGTGTGGGTCAGCGACGGTGCCACCGCGGTGCTCGACTCCTGCCGGGTGCACGACGTGCCCGACGCGCTGTTCGTGCTGGACCGCGGCTCCCGCGCGGACGTCGTCGACAGCGACCTGTACCAGGTGCGCAACACGGCGGTGTCGGTGAGCGACGGCGCCACCGCGCAGCTCGACGACTGCCGGATCAAGGACGCGGCCACGGGCGCCTGGTTCCGCGACCACGGCAGCGGCGGCACGCTCAACAACTGCACCCTGGACGACACCCAGACCGGGGTGATCGTCACCAAGGGCGCCGACCCCACCATCGAGCGGTGCACGGTCGCCTCCCCCGCCGAGGCCGGTTTCTACGTCTCCGCCGGGGGCCGCGGCAGCTTCCTGGACTGCCGGGTGACGGGCAGCGGCGGCTACGGCTTCCACGTGATCGACGGCTGCCGTACGACGCTGAGGAAGTGCCGTACGGAGCGGTGCGCCCGCGGGGGTTACGAGTTCGCGGACGGCGGACCGGACACCGGCGCCGGGTCGGGCCCCGTGGTCGAGGACTGCACCAGCGACGAGAGCGGCGGCGTGCGCCCGCTCGTGGCCCGGGAGACGGCCGTGCAGACCGCGCCCCCGTCCTCCGGTCTGCTGGGCGCGATCCCCGGGCAGCGCACCACCGAGCAGGAGCCGCTGGTGACCGCCGGTGAACCGGAGCCGCCCACGCGGACCGCGAAGGACGTCCTCGGCGAACTCGACACGCTGGTCGGCCTGGACAGTGTCAAACGGGAGGTGCGTGCCCTGACCGACATGATCGAGGTGGGCCGACGCCGTCAGCAGGCCGGGCTGAAGGCCGCCTCGGTCAAGAGACATCTGGTCTTCACCGGCTCCCCCGGCACCGGCAAGACCACGGTCGCCCGCCTGTACGGCGAGATCCTGGCCGCCCTCGGTGTCCTGGAGAAGGGCCATCTCGTGGAGGTGTCCCGCGTCGACCTGGTCGGCGAGCACATCGGATCCACCGCGATCCGCACCCAGGAGGCTTTCGAACGGGCCCGCGGCGGAGTGCTGTTCATCGACGAGGCGTACGCGCTCTCCCCGGAGGACGCCGGGCGTGACTTCGGCAAGGAGGCCATCGACACGCTGGTGAAGCTGATGGAGGACCAGCGGGAGGCGGTGGTGGTGATCGTCGCCGGCTACACGGCGGAGATGGAGCGCTTCCTGTCCGTCAACCCGGGTGTGGCCTCCCGCTTCTCCCGCACCATCACCTTCAGCGACTACGGCCCCGACGAACTGCTGCGGATCGTGGAACAGCAGGCCGAGGAGCACGAGTACCGGCTGGCTCCGGACACGACCGAGGCCCTGCTGGCGTACTTCACCGCGGTCCCCAAGGGCCCCGCGTTCGGCAACGGCCGCACGGCGCGGCAGACCTTCGAGGCGATGGTGGAGCGGCACGCCGGCCGGGTCGCCCAGCTCGCCGAACCGAGCACGGACGATCTGACGCTGCTCTACGCCGAGGACCTGCCCGCGCTGCCCTGAGAGCCGGGCCCGCCCGGCGGCTCCGGTCCGGTGTGCGGTTCACCGGCCGGGACGTCGGGCTGCCCCTGGCGAGGCGCCGGCAGGTCCGGGCGCAGCCGGGCCAGCAGCCACCGGCGTTCCTCGTCGAAGGCCGGGTCCGCCTGGTAGTCGGAGTGGCCCAGGATCGGGGCGGGCAGCGGATGGCGTGCGGTGCGGCCGTAGGCGAGCGGGTCCGAGAGCGGGGCGCGGTCCACCTCGGGGCCGCAGTCGCCGGGCAGCCGGACCGGGCCGCCGATGGGGTCGGTGAGCCGGTACAGGTTGCGCCAGCAGTCCACGTCCCGGTGCAGGGCGCCGAGCGCGGCCGGGCCGAAGTGGGCCGGGAACCAGCGGCCGTAGAGCCGTTCCAGGGGGGATCCGTAGGTCAGCAGGGCGACCCGCTTGCGGACCTGCGGGGTGAGCTGCCAGGCCGCGGCGGCGGCCAGCACACTGCCCTGGGAGTGCCCGGACAGCACCAGCCGTCCGCCGGTGGCCCGGATCCAGGTCGCCATCCGCCAGGTGAGGTCGGGCACGGCGCGTTCGGCGTAGCAGGGTGGGGCGAAGGGGTGGGCGGCGCGCGGCCAGAAGGTGCCGACGTCCCACAGGATGCCGATGGTGCGCCGGGCCGAGGCGTCCTTGTAGGCGCGCCGGCCCCAGGTGACGAAGAGTATGAAGCCCAGTCCGATGAGCCAGGAGCCCAGTGCCTGCGCGGTCTGGGCCGCGCCGTGCAGGACGGGGTGGGTTCCGGCCGCGGCCCCGGCCGGTGTCCGGTCGGTGCCGAGGGCGCCGACGAGTGCGGCGGCGCCCAGGAGGAGGGTGACGGCGGAGGTGGCGCCGACCACGATGGGTCCGTCGTCGGTGAGGGTGGCCATCGCCCGGGTGCGGGCGATCCGGCGGGTGCGCTCGGGGTCGGCCGGCTCGCCGGGGTGGTCGCGTTCCACCGCGGGGCGCTCGGCCCGGGCCAGCCGCCGGGCGCGCCGGGCCATCCGGCCGCAGAGCACCAGCAGCACGACGAGCAGCGGCGGGATGACGGACGCCTGCCAGGTGAGCATGACCGGTGGGCCCGGGATCGAGGTGCCGGTGCCGTCCAGCCAGTCGGCCACGCGCTGGCAGACCCCGCCGGACATCACGCCGCCGAGCGCGCAGGCCAGCATCGCGACCGCGGGACCGCCCAGGCCCCGCAGCGCGGCCCGGGCGTCGGGGCGGGTGCGGTACAGCACGTGGGCGACGGCTGCGAGGGCGACGACCAGGAGGCCCTGGCCCAGCGCGATGCCGCCGAAGGCGGTGTCGCCCGCCAGCCGGCCGGTGGACTGCCAGCCCGGGCGCGACCATCCGGCGTACAGGGCGGTGAGCAGGAGCAGCAGAAGCGCGCCGAGCGGCAGCCGCCGGACGAGGTGGCGGTCCAGTTGCCGGTCGAGCAGGTGCTCCGTGCGGCCCCGGCGGCAGACCACCCAGACCACGGCGGCGGACCAGACGAGCAGGACGGTGAGCAGGAGCCGGCCCGCTGTGTCGAGGATCTGGGGACCACCGGGGCCGCGGTCGAGGGCCGCCGTGGGCACGGCGATCGTCGCGGCCACCGTCAGCAGGCCCGCGGCGGTGTGCGCGGCGCGCAGCCGTGCCACCAGACGGCGCCCGTACCAGAAGCCGGGACGGCTCAGGGATCCGTTGCCGGTGTCGTCCTCGGGCTCCGGGTCGCGGGAGATCGGCTGCTGGGACTCGTAGGCGCTCCAGGTGCGGTGCGCCAGGTACCACAGCAGCCCGGTGAGCGCGGCGGGCACCAGGGCGGCCAGGGCGAGGCGGCGGCCGGGCGTGCTCCACCAGCCGCCGGCCGCGGGCGACAGGAAGCCCAGCCAGGAGTGCCGTGCGGCACACGCGTGCGTGCCCGCGCACTGCCAGGCCGTGAGGTCGAGGGCGACCTCGCAGGCGGCGGCGACGAGCAGCACCGTCAGGGTCAGACCCGCCAGCCGCACCAGCAGTCCGTACAGGCTCACGACGCGCGGGCGGCCGGGTGCGCCGGGGCGCATCCAGTGGGCGAGGTTGACGACCATGAACGGCAGCAGCAACAGCCACAGGGCGCGGGCGCCGTTGCCGGAGGTGAGGTTGCTCCAGACGTACGCCTCGGGCACCGGTGTGCCACGGTGCTCCTCCGGCCGGCTCTCGGCGTCGACGTCCTCGGCGCGCCGGAAGACGGCCGCGGTGTCGTCGCCGGTGATCCGCACCGTGCGCGGGGCGTCCAGCATCTTCTCGGGCGTGGTGCCGCCGACACCGTGGACCATGAGCTCCAGGGCGCATCCGGTCGGCTCGGCGGGCGCGGCGGGGCCGTCCGCCCCGGCGGTCTCCGGATGCCGCTGCGCACGTTTCACTGTTCGCACTTCCCCCGTGCCGCGTCCGTCGGTCTGTGTGCGTGCGGACACCAGGATCGCCTCCCGCGGCACGCGGCACACCCCTCGTCACCGAATCTCCCCGATCCGGGTGACGATAGCCGCGCACGGGGAGGACAAAGGTGGCATGTGCGCGTCGGTCGGGTGATGGCGCGGTGGGGACCGCCCCGTGAAAGGATGGGACTTCCGCGCACCGGAGGACATGACGGACCTTCTCGTCGCCGGCGGGTGCGCGGGGCGGGTCGGACGGCTTGACGCGAAAGGAACCGGAGCCCACGTGAGTGAGAATCAGAGCCTCCTCGCGGAGCAGCGGCGCGCCCTGATCCTGGACGAGGTCCGGCGCCGCGGCGGTGTTCGGGTGAACGAGCTGACCCGGAAGCTCGGCGTGTCGGACATGACGGTGCGCCGCGACCTGGACGCGCTGGCCCGGCAGGGAGTGCTGGAGAAGGTGCACGGCGGCGCGGTACCGGTGGTGGAGGCCAGTACGCACGAGCCGGGCTTCGAGGCCAAGTCGGGCCTGGAGCTGACCGCCAAGGAGGACATCGCGCGTGCGGCGGCCCGGCTGGCCGTGCCGGGCACGGCGATCGCCCTCTCGGGCGGTACGACGACGTACGCGCTGGCCCAGCACCTGCTCGACGTGCCCGATCTGACGGTGGTCACCAACTCGGTCCGGGTCGCCGACGTCTTCCACTCGGCGCAGCGCACCTCCGGTCAGCGGCAGGGTGCGGCGACGGTCGTGCTGACCGGCGGGGTGCGCACGCCGTCCGACTCGCTGGTGGGTCCGGTGGCCGACCAGGCGATCGCCGCGCTCCACTTCGACGTGCTGTTCCTGGGTGTGCACGGGATATCGGCCGAGGCGGGCCTGTCCACGCCGAACCTGGCGGAGGCCGAGACCAACCGGCGGCTGGTGCACTCGGCGCGCCGGGTGGTGGTGGTCGCCGACCACACCAAGTGGGGTGTGGTGGGTCTGAGTTCGTTCGCCGCGCTGGACCGGATCGACACGCTGGTGACGGATGCCGGGCTGCCCGCGGAAGCACGCGCCGAGGTCTCGGAGCACCTGCGGCTGGTGGTGGCGGGCGAGCCCGGGGACGAGGCCGACATCTGAGGGCCCGTCGGCGAAGGCCGTCCGTGCCCATCGCGAGTCCGGCCGGTCCGAGGGCCTGGCCCGTACGGCCGTGCGGGCCCTCTCAGCCCGGCCACACCCCGGTCGCCAGGAACGATTCCAGCGCCCGCGTGTACGGGGCGCTGTCGAGGCCCTGTTCGGTCAGCCAGGCGTCGGAGTAGTACTTGTCGAGGTAGCGGTCACCCGGGTCGCACAGGAGGGTCACGACGCTGCCGCGGCGGCGCTCCTGAAGCATTTCGGCGACGATCTTCAGGGCGCTCCACAGGCCCGTCCCCGTGGAGCCGCCCGCCTTGCGGCCGATGGCCCGCTCCAGGGCGCGTACGGCCGCCACGGCGGCGGCGTCCGGCACCTTCATCATGCGGTCGATGGCCCCGGGGACGAAGCTCGGTTCCATGCGCGGCCGCCCGATGCCCTCGATGCGCGAGCCGCTGTCGCAGGTGACGTCCGGATCGCCGGTGGTCCAGCCCTCGAAGAAGCACGAGTTGTCGGGATCGGCGACGCAGATACGGGTGTCGTACTGCATGTAGTGGACGTAGCGGGCGATGGTCGCGGAGGTGCCGCCCGTGCCCGCGGTGGCGACGATCCACGCCGGTTCCGGAAAGCGCTCCAACTCCAGCTGCCGGAAGATGGATTCGGCGATGTTGTTGTTGCCGCGCCAGTCCGTGGCCCGCTCGGCGTAGGTGAACTGGTCCATGTAGTGGCCTCCGGTCTCGTCCGCGAGGGCGGCGGAGGCCTCGTACATCGTGCGCGGGTCGTCCACGAAATGGCACCGCCCGCCGTGGAATTCGATCAGGCGGCACTTCTCGGCGCTGGTCGTGCGCGGCATCACCGCGATGAAGGGCACGCCGATCAGCTTCGCGAAGTACGCCTCCGAGACGGCCGTCGAGCCGCTGGAGGCCTCGATGACCGGGCGGCCCGGGCGGATCCAGCCATTGCACAGGCCGTACAGGAACAGCGACCGCGCCAGCCGGTGCTTGAGGCTGCCGGTCGGATGCGTCGACTCGTCCTTCAGGTACAGGTCGATGCCCCACTCCTCGGGCAGCGGGAAGCGCAGCAGATGGGTGTCGGCCGAGCGGTTGGCGTCGGCCTGCACCTTGCGGACGGCTTCTTTCAGCCAGTCCCGGTATCCGCCGTCGCTGCGGTCGACGTCAAGGGTGTCGCCGGTCCGGCGCTGCTCGGTGGTGCTCACGGCGGGGCTCCTTACACTGTGCGCCGGCGGCGTCCCGCGCGGCCGGACGCCCTCGATCATAGACACCTTCAACGCGCTTCTCACCTGCATAAACGCATCTTTGAGCGGCTCAAGGACAGGCTTGGGAGCACGCCTCGCCGGGGCCGGTCCGCGGCGAGGGGGCGCGCGGGTGGGGGCGCATTCGCGAGTGCTCCGGGCGCCGCCCGCGAGCGCTCCCCGCGCACTGGTGCTCCGTGCCGAAGGCGTGCAGACTGCACCGCGGCGGAAAGAAGGGCCCGACGGGGGCACAGGGGATCTCGAACGAGCCGGGCCGGCTCATGGACCAGGCGGGAGCCGGCGACACGTACGAAGGCGACACGCACGAAGGGGCGGGGAGATGGCCGAACCGGAGTTCACGGCCACGGGCGTACGGATCGACAAGCGACTTCGCTCACTCACCCGGGCCGGACGGGTCCGGATCCGCGACGGCAGGCTGGAGCTGCTGACCAGCTACGGCAGTGAGATCGACAGCGCGCCGGTGCAGTCGGTGCGCGCGTCCCAGCCCTGGTACGCCCCGGACGACCGGGCGCTGGCCGACCTGGGCGGCAATCGGTACCTGCTGACCCTGGGCGACCACGACCCCGCACCGGGCGAGCCGGGGCCGCCCGCGGCCCGCCGGTTCGTCGAGGCCGTGCGCCGGGCGGCTCGGCGCGGCGGCTGAGCGAGGCGAGTTGCGTGACCCCACCCCGTGGGTCACGCTGGTCTCACGTCACTCAGGGTTTACCGGCGATAACGCTGCGAACCAGCCCGCCGGCCAGACAGCAGGCGGCAATGTCACGCAGGCGTCCTGCTGCATCCGAAACGTCGTGTTCTTCCGGACCTCAACGTCGGGGAGTCGCAGCCGTGATCAGTCACCCAAGCAGGCACTGCACGGTGGAGCTCCAAGCCCTGCCGTCGCGGATCGGCCAGGTCCGCAGAATCGTATCGGCGCACCTGCGCTACTGGCATCTGGACCCTCTGATAGACCGGGCCGCGCTCGGTGTGACGGAGCTGTTGACCAACGTCCACCAGCACGCCCGACCGGACAAGCTGTGCACCGTGGAGCTCGAACTGCTGCTCGACCGGCTCACGGTCTCCGTGCGCGACCACGACCCGCGCCTTCCCGTGGTGGAGGAGATGGGTGCCATCGCGCCGCTGGCCACCGAAGGACGGGGGCTGGCGATGGTGGCCGCGATGAGCGAGAGCTGGGGCGCGCGGCCGGACGGCGAGCGGGGCAAGGTCGTCTGGTTCACCCTGCCGACCGCCGCCCCCTCGATCGCGGTACCGGCCCGGGTGCCGGCGCTCGTGACCCCGGAGCACTCCGCGCGCCGCTTGGCCGAGGCCGCCTCCGCGCTCGACGGCGTCCGGCCCCTCCACGCACCGGCCGGGTCCGCCGTCGTCGGCTGACCGCGTCCGCCGTGGTCGGCTGACCGCGTCCGCCATCGTCGACCTGGCGGCGGCCGGGGCCGTGACGGACCGCGGGCGGTGACCGGGGCGCGGCCCGGTCACCGCCCGGTGGTGTGCCGGAGTCACGCGGTGACCGCCGGGGCCGGCGTCACCGCGTGCCCCCGGCTCCGGCGCTCACTCGGTGGCGATGGCCCTCAGCACGTCCAGCCGGGCGGCGCGCCGGGCCGGGCGCAGCCCCGCGAGCCCGCCTGCCGCGATCCCCACCAGCGCCACCACGAGCAGCTGCGCCGGCGGCACCGCGAAGGCGAACGCGGTACCGCTCTCGCCGTCGGACGCCCTCACCAGCACCCAGCCGAGGAAGGCGCCCAGGGCGAGCCCGCCCGCCGTGCCGAACGCGGCCACCAGGACCGACTCCCAGCGGACCATGGCCCGCAGCTGGGACCGCGTCTGGCCGACGGCCCTGAGCAAACCGAGTTCGCGGGTCCGCTCGTGGATCGCCAGGGTGAGCGTGTTGGCGATGCCGAGGAGCGCGATGAACACCGCGAGGGCGAGCAGCGCGTAGACCAGCGTGAGCATCATGTCAATGCCGCCCGCCGAGGACCGCGCGTACTCGTCGCGGGTCTGCACCTGCGGGTCGCCGTACCGGGCGGTGACCCCTTCGACGGCTGCCTTGCCCGCCTCCGCGCTCACGCCGGGCCGGAGGGAGACCGCGACGAGCCTGTCGGAGTCCTGGGTGCGGTGCGGGGCCCAGGCGGAGCGGCTGACGACGTAGTCGCCGGCGAGTTCGGACCGGCCGTAGACCGCCCGGACGGTGAAGGTCCTCGTGGTGCCGTCGGTGAAGGCGAGCCGTGCCCGGTCCCCGGTCGTCAGGCCCCGCCGGTCGGCCTCGTCGCGGGTGACGGCGATGCCGTCGGTGCCCAGGCCGTTCAGGGAGCCGCGCACGGTGCCGAGGTCGAAGGTGCGGGCGAGCGCGACCGGGTCGGTGACGGTCAGGGCCCGCCCCTCGCCGTCGACCTCGGCGACCCCCCGGCCGAGTCCGACCGCCGTGTCCACCTCGGGCAGCCGCCGGATCGCCCCGGCCAGCCGGGGGCTCAGACCGCTGCCGCCGGCCCCGAAGGAGGGGGTGCTCACGGCGAGATCGCCCGCGAAGGACCGGGAGACGGTCTGGTCCATGGTGGCCTTGAGCGAGGCGCCGAAGACCGTGAACAGCGACACCACGGCGACCCCGATCATCAGCGCGCTCGCGGTGGCCGCGGTGCGCTTCGGGCTGCGCAGCGCGTTGCGCCGGGCCAGGCCGCCGGTGATGCCGCGCAGCCGGTCGAGGGGGCTGCCGAGCAGGCGTACGGAGGTGGCGGAGGCGACCGGGCCGAGCACCACGAAGGCGGCCAGGGCGAGGACGGCACCGAGTCCGGCCGCCCATACGGACGGGGAGACCAGGACCCCGGCGAGGGTGACCGCGACGGCCGTCGCGGCGAGGACCGCTCCGGCCACGGCGCGCGGACGGGAGGCGCCGGAGGTGTCGACGGCCGTCTCGCGCAACGCGGCCATGGGAGCGGTGCGGCCGGCCCGTACGGCGGGCGTCAGCGCGGAGCCGAGGCAGACCACGACACCGACCACAGGCGGCAGTGCCATCGACAGCGGCTCGACGACCAGGCTGCCCTCCGGGAAGGGGAATCCGATCGCCGGGAACAGCGCCTGGAGCCCGGCGGCTATCCCGATGCCGCCCGCCAGCCCGGCGGCGGACGCGGTCAGGGCGACGGCGCTCGCCTCGACGAGGGTGGCGGCGGTGACCTGGCGGCGGGAGGCGCCCAGCGCGCGCAGCAGCGCGTTCTCGCGGGTGCGCTGGGCCACGACGATCGCGAACGTGTTGTGGATGGAGAAGGTCGCCACCAGCAGCGCGACGCCGGAGAACACCAGCAGGAACGTGGTGAAAACGGTCAGGAACTGGCTGGAGATCATGTCGGTGTTCTCCCGCGCGGACTCCTGTCCGGTGAGCGCCTCGACGCCCTTGGGCAGCACGGGTGTCAGCCGGTGCACCAGTTCGGCCTGGCTCACCCCGGGCCCGGCCCGCACCTGGATGCCCGCCGCCTCCCCGGGCCGGGCGGTCAGGTACTTCTCGGCGTCGGCCTGGGTCAGGCCGGTGAAGGTCACCTGCGCCATGCCGTCCTCGCCGCCGAAGGTCGCCAGTCCCACGATCGTCACCTTGACCGGGTCGGGGGTGCGCAGCGTCGTGGTGTCGCCGATCCCCAGGCCGCCCTTCTTCGCGGCGCCGCGGTTGACGACGGCCTCGCCGGACTTCGCGGGGGCACGGCCCTCGGCGAGCCGGTACGGGTTGAGCCGCGGGTCGGTGATCCAGTTGCCGGCGAGGGTGGGCGGGCCCTGGCCGCCGATGGGCTCGCCGCCGCGGCCCAGGAGCTGGCCCGCGCCCTGGATGTCCGGGGCGGCGGCCGCGACACCCGGGAGCCGCTCGATGGTCTTCACCAGCCCGGTGTCCACCGGCCGGCGCACGCCCTGGCCCTCGCCGGGCGCGGTGATGACGTCGGCGCTGCGGACGACGGCGTCCGTGCCGCCGGTGGCCTTGCCGAACATGGAGTCGAAACTGGCGCGCAGGGTGTCGCCCATGACCAGGGTCCCGGCCAGGAAGGCGACGCCGAGGAACACGGCGAGGAAGGTGCCGGCGAAGCGCCGTCGGTGGGCGCGCAGGGAGGAGAGGCTCAGGCGGAGGGAGGCGTTCATGTCCGCACCTCGAAGGCCTTCATACGGTCCAGGACCCGGTCGGCGGTCGGGGACTCCATACGGTCGACCAGGCGTCCGTCAGCGAGGAAGAGCACCTCGTCGGCGTGGGCGGCGGCGACCGGGTCGTGGGTGACCATGACGACCGTGCGGTCCGTCTGCTTCACGGCGCGGTCGAGCAGGCCGAGTACCTCCTGGCCGGAGCGGGAGTCGAGGTTGCCGGTGGGCTCGTCGGCGAAGACGACGTCCGGGCGGCCGGCGAACGCGCGGGCCACCGCGACGCGTTGCTGCTGTCCGCCGGAGAGTTCGGCGGGCCGGTGGTGCAGGCGGTCGCGCAGGCCGACGACCTCGACGAGCGCGTCGATCCACTCGGGATCGCCCCGTCGGCCCGCCAGGTCGAGGGGCAGCGTGATGTTCTCGGCGACGGTCAGGGTCGGCACCAGGTTGAACGCCTGGAAGACGAAGCCGACGCGGTCGCGGCGCAGCAGGGTCAGCCGGCGGTCGTCGAGGCCTCCCAGTTCGGTGTCGCCGATGTACGCGGTGCCGGAGGTCAGCGTGTCGAGCCCGGCCGCGCAGTGCATCAGGGTCGACTTGCCGGAGCCCGAGGGCCCCATGATCGCGGTGAAGCGTCCGGCCGGGAAGCCGACGCTCACGCCGTCGAGGGCCCGTACGGCGGTGTCGCCGGCGCCGTGGACCTTCACGGCGTCGACGACCCGCGCGGCCGTCCTGATGGCGGACGTGGTGGGGGTGTTCGAAGAGGTTGAGGCGGTGGAGGCGGGCGTGGTGGTCACCGGGCACCGCCCTCGCCGGCGCGGCCGAACTGCTCCTCCAGCACCGACAGCCGGCGCCAGTACTCGTCCTCGTCGATCTCGCCGGAGGCGAAGCGGCGGCCGAGGACGGCGAGCGGCGAGTCGGCGGCGGGACGCCCGTCCGGGCCGCGCCAGGGCCCGGTGTCCATGCCGCGCCAGGGTGTGCCGCGGCCGCGCCGGGCGGTGCGGCGCAGGAGGGTGACGGCGCCGACGACGGCGGCCGTCCAGAACAGCGGGAAGAAGAGGATCCACGGCCCGGGGCCGCCGTCCCAGTTCGCCAGGGTCTGCATCTTGGTTCATCTCCCTTGAGGGTCTGCCGAAGGGCTGCGGAGGGTTCTCCGGTGCTGTGTCGACAGTGGCTCGGGGAGGGGCTCCGAGTCGTCGTACGGCCAGCGGCAGTGCGGCTACCTCCCGGGGAGTACGGGCGCGGGACCGCGACTGCTCCGTGCGGCCTCGGCTTCCGGGGCGGATCCGGCGCGGGCCGCTCTCCGGCTGACGGGCGGGGAGGTGCGGCCTACCGCGCGGGAAGTACCGGGCGGCCCGGCCACGCCCTGGGAACAGGTCGGGGCGCGCGGCGGCGCGGGGGCGCGCGCTCGTGGTCGCCGGCCGCCGTGCACGGGGCCGCGTCCGCGCGGCTCCAGGGCGCCGGGGCCGGGTCAGGTCAGGGCTGCCAGCGGGTCGTCCAGGACCGGCTGCCAGGCCAGTTCGGCCGCGCCGACCAGGCTGTTGTGGTCGAGGGTGCAGGAGAGGATCGGGACGACGCCGCTCTGGCCCCACAGGCTGCGGTCGGCCACGACGGCGCGCAGGCGGTCGGGCGCGGCGTCGAGCAGGGTGCGGTGCAGTCCGCCGAGGATGATCCGGTCCGGGTTGAGGATGTTCACCAGGCCGGCCAGCCCCAGGCCCAGGCGGTCGACGAGGGCTTCGACGGCTCCGCGGACGGCCGGGTCGTCGTAGTGGTGGCGGATCAGGTCCTCGGCCTGTCGCAGCAGGGACACCTCGGGGCCCGGTTCCCGGCTCGCGGCGGTGAGGAACGCCAGCGGGTCCGTCTCGACGTCCAGGCAGCCGCGGCTGCCGCAGTGGCAGGGGCGGCCCTCGGGGTTGACGGTGAGGTGGCCGACCTCGAGCGCCAGTCCCGAACTGCCCGTGTGCAGCCGCCCGTCCAGGACCAGCGCGCCGCCCACACCCCGGTGCCCGGTCGCCACGCACAGCAGGTCGCGCGCGCCGCGCCCGGCGCCGTGCCGGTGCTCGGCGAGCGCGGCGAGGTTGACGTCGTTGGCGGCGAAGGCCGGTCCGGTGATCCCGGCCGTGCGCACGCACTGCGCGAAGATACGGCGGACCGGCGCTCCGGCGGGCCAGTCCAGATGGAGCGGGTTGAGGGCCAGGCCCTCCGGCTCGGCGACCGCGGACGGCACGGCGAGTCCGGCGCCGACGCAGCGCCGTCCGGTCGCGCGCAGCAGCTCGGCGCCGGCCTCGACGACGGAGCCGAGCACTTTGGCCGGGTCGGCGTCGACGGTCCCGCAGCCGGGCGCGGTCGCCACGATCCGGCCGCCGAGGCCCACCAGAGCGGCGCGGAATCCGTCGGCGTGCACCTGCGCGGCGAGGGCGACGGGCCCGTCCTCGGCGACCGCCAGGCGGTGCGAGGGGCGCCCCTGGGAACCGGCCGCCGCGCCGGGCCGCGGGTCCACCCGGATCAGGCCCAGTGCCTCCAGTTCGGCGGCCACCGCGCCGGCCGTCGCCCGGGTCACCCCCAGCTCGGCGGTGAGGACCGCGCGGGTCGGGGCGCGCCCGGTGTGCACGAGTTCCAACGCGGGCCCGAGCGCGCCGCGCCCCCGGTCCAGCCGTGTCCTGGAGGTGCTCCCTTCCCCCGGCGTCCGGGGGTCCGCCTTGCCGCTCATGGGGGCGAGTCTCCCATGATCCGCACATCCGGTGACCGGCGACTCGTCCGGCGGGCCGGGCTAGGAGCGTGTCTCAGTAACCGGCAACCCGCCTGCGGTTCGTGATCATTCATGCAGGATGATGTTGGTATGGGTGGTGGCGATGGGTTGTTCGA
>NZ_JBIAXG010000007.1:172080-247659 GCF_042896465.1 Streptomyces sp. NPDC001292 | reverse complement strand
CGCGTACTGGGCGTACGCGGGCGATCCCGACAACGCGGCGAGGCGCCGTGCCAGGCGTCGCGGGGCAGGCGGGACTTTCGAAACGCGCCCTAGGCCGGCGCGGGCAGGTAGGGCGCCGCCGAGGGCAGGCTCAGGTCGGACGGCAGCAGGGAGCCCACCCAGCAGTCCCGTCGTACCCCCTGGTTGTTGAGCCCGGAGCGCAGGGTGCCCTCCACGGTGAAGCCGACCCGTTCGGCGACCGCGCGGGAGGCGTGGTTGCCGACCTCGGCGCGCCACTCCAGGCGGTCGACGGCGAGGTGGGTGAAGGCCCAGCGGGCGACGGTGAGGGAGGCCTCGGTCACGTAGCCGTTGCCGCGGTGCTCCTTGGTGGCCCAGTAGCCGATCTCGGCCTCGCCCAGCGACCGCATCGTTATCCCGAGCGTGCCCACGAGGTCTCTTCCGGAGCCGGGGAGGAAGAGGCCGAAGGTGAACATCGAACCGTTGGCCCAGCCCACGGGGACCATGTCCTCGATGAAGCTCCGCGCGTGCTCCGGCAGGTAGGGCGAGGGAAGCTGGGAGAGCCAGCGCTGGATGTCCGGGTCCTGCACGGCCGCGTACACCGCGTCGGTGTCCTGGGGGCCGAGTGCGCGCAGGATCAGACGGTCGGTGGTGAGCGTGACGGGTTCCATCGCCCGATTCTGCTCGGGAGCCGCGAGGGGCGCCATCCCTTTTGCCGGTGTGTGAGGAGATGATCGCGTTTCCCGGTGCGTCAGGGAGTGGTCACAATTCGCGCAAATCGTCGCCGGAACGCGGCACCATCCGCGCCCCCCGGACGTTGTTCCCGTTGAGGCCCCGCGAAGCTGCGGACGGGTGGCCTTGCGGCAGGCACTCCCGGCTCGGCCGTGTCCTCGCATACGATGGCCGTTGCTCAGTACGTCAATGGAAACCGACCGTCCCAGGCCCGACCGGCAAGGAGACCAACCCCCGTGTCCGTCCTCTCGAAGATCATGCGTGCAGGCGAAGGCAAGATCCTGCGCAAGCTGCACCGCATCGCGGGCCAGGTCAACTCCATCGAAGAAGACTTCGTCGCCCTCTCCGACGCCGATCTGCGTGCCCTCACCGATGAGTACAAGCAGCGGTACGCGGACGGCGAGAGCCTGGACGACCTGCTGCCCGAGGCGTTCGCCACGGTGCGCGAGGCGGCGCGGCGCGTTCTCGGCCAGCGGCACTACGACGTCCAGCTGATGGGCGGCGCCGCCCTGCACCTGGGCTATGTCGCCGAGATGAAGACCGGTGAGGGCAAGACCCTGGTCGGTACGCTGCCCGCCTATCTGAACGCGATCTCGGGCGACGGCGTCCACATCGTCACGGTCAACGACTACCTGGCCGAGCGCGACTCGGAGATGATGGGCCGCGTCCACAAGTTCCTGGGCCTGTCCGTCGGCTGCATCCTCGCCAACATGACGCCGGCCCAGCGCCGCGAGCAGTACGGCTGCGACATCACCTACGGCACGAACAACGAGTTCGGCTTCGACTACCTGCGCGACAACATGGCGTGGGCCAAGGACGAACTCGTCCAGCGCGGCCACAACTTCGCCATCGTCGACGAGGTCGACTCCATCCTCGTCGACGAGGCCCGTACGCCGCTGATCATCTCCGGCCCGGCCGACCAGGCCACCAAGTGGTACGGCGACTTCGCCAAGCTGGTCACCCGCCTGAAGAAGGGCGAGGCGGGCAACCCGCTCAAGGGCATCGAGGAGACCGGCGACTACGACGTCGACGAGAAGAAGCGCACGGTCGCCATCCACGAGGCCGGTGTCTCCAAGGTCGAGGACTGGCTGGGCATCGACAACCTCTACGAGTCGGTGAACACCCCGCTCGTGGGCTACCTGAACAACGCCATCAAGGCCAAGGAGCTCTTCAAGCGCGACAAGGACTACGTCGTCATCGACGGCGAAGTCATGATCGTCGACGAGCACACCGGCCGTATCCTCGCCGGCCGCCGCTACAACGAGGGCATGCACCAGGCGATCGAGGCGAAGGAAGGGGTGGACATCAAGGACGAGAACCAGACGCTCGCCACGATCACCCTGCAGAACTTCTTCCGCCTCTACACCAAGCTCTCCGGCATGACCGGTACGGCGATGACCGAGGCCGCCGAGTTCCACCAGATCTACAAGCTCGGCGTGGTCCCGATCCCGACCAACAGGCCGATGATCCGCAAGGACCAGGCGGACCTGATCTACCGCACCGAGGTCGCCAAGTTCGAGGCGGTCGTCGACGACATCTCCGAGAAGCACGAGAAGGGCCAGCCGATCCTGGTCGGCACCACCTCGGTGGAGAAGTCGGAGTACCTCTCGCAGCAGCTCAGCAAGCGCGGCATCCAGCACGAGGTGCTCAACGCCAAGCACCACGAGCGTGAGGCGTCGATCGTCGCCCAGGCGGGCCGCAAGGGTGCGGTGACCGTGGCGACGAACATGGCCGGCCGTGGTACGGACATCAAGCTCGGCGGCAACCCGGAGGACCTCGCCGAGGCGGAGCTGCGCCAGCGCGGCATCGACCCCGAGGAGCACATCGAGGAGTGGGCCGCGGCCCTGCCGGACGCGCTGCAGCGCGCCGAGGAGGCGGTCAAGGCCGAGAAGGACGAGGTCGAGAAGCTCGGCGGCCTGTACGTGCTCGGCACCGAGCGGCACGAGTCGCGTCGCATCGACAACCAGCTGCGCGGTCGTAGCGGCCGTCAGGGCGACCCGGGCGAGTCCCGCTTCTACCTCTCCCTGGGCGACGACCTGATGCGTCTGTTCAAGGCGCAGATGGTCGAGCGCGTGATGTCGATGGCGAACGTCCCGGACGACGTGCCGATCGAGAACAAGATGGTCACGCGCGCGATCGCGTCCGCCCAGTCGCAGGTCGAGCAGCAGAACTTCGAAACGCGCAAGAACGTTCTGAAGTACGACGAGGTGCTCAACCGGCAGCGCGAGGTCATCTACGGCGAGCGGCGCCGTGTCCTGGAGGGCGAGGACCTTCAGGAGCAGGTGCAGCACTTCATGGACGACACCATCGACGCGTACGTGGGGGCGGAGACCGCCGAGGGCTTCCCGGAGGACTGGGACCTCGACCGGCTGTGGGGCGCCTTCAAGCAGCTCTACCCGGTGAAGGTCACCATCGAGGAGCTGGAGGAGGCGGCCGGGGACCGCGCGGGTCTGACGGCGGAGTTCATCAGCGAGTCCATCAAGGACGACATCCGCGAGCAGTACGAGGCCCGCGAGACGCAGCTCGGCTCCGAGATCATGCGTGAGCTGGAGCGCCGGGTGGTGCTGTCGGTGCTGGACCGCAAGTGGCGCGAGCACCTCTACGAGATGGACTACCTCCAGGAGGGCATCGGCCTGCGCGCGATGGCGCAGAAGGACCCGCTGGTCGAGTACCAGCGGGAGGGCTTCGACATGTTCACCGCGATGATGGAGGGCATCAAGGAGGAGTCCGTCGGCTACCTGTTCAACCTGGAGGTCCAGGTCGAGCAGCAGGTCGAGGAGGTGCCGGTCGAGGACGCGAAGCCGGTGGCCGACCTGGAGAAGCACGACGCGGTTCCGGCGCAGGCCGGCGCGCGTCCGGAGATCCGGGCCAAGGGGCTGGACGCGCCGCAGCGGCGTGACCTGCACTTCTCGGCGCCGACCGTGGACGGCGAAGGCGGCATCGTCGAGGGTGAGTTCGCCACGGACGGCGAGCCCGTGCGTTCGGAGGCCGACGGCCTCACGCGCGCGGAGCGGCGCAAGCAGGCCAAGGCCGGCCGTCGCCGCAAGAAGTGACCGGCGCTCTCTGAGAGAGCCGGCAGCGGACCGGTGAGGGCCGGGCACCCCAGGGTGCCCGGCCCTTCGGTTTGGGCTGGCGCCCGTGGTCAGGGCAGGTCGTCGTCCGTGCGGGGCATACGGGGGCCGCCCAGTTCCACCGCCGTGCAGCGCCAGCGCCGGTCCCCGCCCTGCTCCAGGCGGAACGCCATCGCGCGCAGCTGGTCGCCCGCACCGATGCGGGCGAAGGCCTCCACGGCGCCCGGGCGGGGCTCGTAGTAGCCGATGTCGCGCACGACGGGGCGGGCGCCACGGGTGCGCAGCGCGCCGCGCTCGGCGAGCCAGGCGAGCTCGTCGTAGGCCCGGCCCACGGTGTGCCGGAGCATCCAGTGCACGGGTCGCTGCCCGCTGAGAACGGCGAGCAGCCGATCGGCGAACAGATCGGTGGCCACGGGCAGCGACACCGCCCGCACCACGTCCTGAGCACGCGCGCCGACCCCCGCCGCGTGGACGGCCCCCTCGCGGGGGACTACCGCCACGCGGGCTGCCCCGTCGGCGCGGACGTCCGCCGCGCTGACCGCGCCCGCCGTCGCGCCCGCGTCGCCGCCCGGCTCGGGGCCGTAGGAACCCGCTCGACGGGCTCCGGCTGCGCCCGTCGAGCGGCCCGGGGCTGTTCTGGTGGTTGCGCTCGCCGTCCCGGCTGTCGCGTTGGCCGTGGGTGCAGGGTTGGCGCTTGGTTGAGTGGTGTCCCACCTGCGGTCGGCAGCCGCCGGGTTGGCGCCCGGGTGTGCCGTGCCCGTGCGGGCTGCGCTCGTCGAGCGGCCCGGGGCTGTTCTGGTGGTTGCGCTCGCCGTGCGGGCTGGAGCTGTTCTGGTGGTTGCGCTCGCCGGACGGCCCGGGGCTGTTCTGGTGATTGCGCTCGCTGTGTGGTCTCGGGCCGTTCTGGCGCGTGCGGACGTCGTTCGTGTTGTGCGCGTGGTGAGGGGTGCGTCCGGGCTGCGGGACTTGCCCGAATCGGCGGCTGGGCTCGGTGTGCCGGTGGCGCCGGTTGGTCCCGGAACGTGGCCTACCGGCTGACCGACCTCTCCCGGTCCGGGAACGTGTCCTCCCGAGGCGCGCGTGTGGGTGGCCGGGGTGCCGGTCCTTGTGGGTGTGGATGGGGGGCGGGTGTCGCGGGGGCCCGTTGGGTGGGTGGGGTTGTCGTGGGGTGGGGGGTTGTCGTCGGTTGTGCGGGGGAGGGTTCCTCCCGGGGTGCGGGGTGGGAGGCCGCCGGGGCGGCGGGTGTCGCGGCGGCCCGGCGGGTGGGTGCCCGGGCGGCGCTGGGTCCTGGTCATGACCTTGTTCATGAGTCCCCGTTCGATGTCGTTGCCCGGTCCGTACCGGGCAGTAACTTCCTGCTGGGGCTCTTGTACGGGGTCGAGGGCGCCGCGGCAAGGAAGGCGCGGCGCGCGTCGGACCTTGGGTGGGTTCACCTGTACGTGTGATCGCGAGGGCGACGAGCCGTGCGGGGACTGGGGCGGACCGGGTGAGTCGAGGGGCACGCGGTGGACGTGTCGGAGCTGTGGCCGGGGACTCGAAAGAGGGCTCCCGCACGTATCCTGAAGGCCGTCCGGGCGGCGAGCCCTCCGACCACGAAAGCGGCCTGCCATGCGTGTCTACGTCCCCCTGACCCTCTCGGGCCTCGCCGAGGCGCACAAGACGGGGGAGCTGGGGACCGGGGCGCTCACCGCGTACGCCGTGACGCCCGCCCTGCGTGAGTGGTACCTCTCCGACGACATCGAGGAGCTGGAGTACGCCGCGCTGAACCGGGCCGCGCTCGCCGCGCTGCGGCTGCTGGCGCTGGACCCGGGCGCACCGCGACGCCGCGTGGTGGTCGCCGTGGACGTACCCGAC
This sequence comes from Streptomyces sp. NPDC001292, assembly GCF_042896465.1. Lineage (NCBI taxonomy): Bacteria > Bacillati > Actinomycetota > Actinomycetes > Kitasatosporales > Streptomycetaceae > Streptomyces > Streptomyces sp. NPDC001292. The sequence goes on along the minus strand of NZ_JBIAXG010000007.1, from coordinate 242,005 downwards.
GGCACGGCGACGGCCGACCCCGACCGCGGGCTCGACCCGGCCGCGCTCGGCGAGGTACGGGTGGCCGGTCCGGTGCGGCTGGCCAAGGCGGCCGCCGTACATGTCGACTCCGGTGACGCGGAGGCGGACGTGACCGCAGCGGCCGAGGCCCTGGGCGCGGCGGACGCGGGGGACGACGACGCCCAGTTCGTCGTGGACGGGGCAGAGGACCACGAGCTGCTCTGGTACGCCACGCAGGAGATCCCGAACCTCGTCGGGCTCGGCGGCTGAAGCCCGCCGACGGCGACCGCACCACGGGTCGCGACCTGCCGTTCTCCTGATTGTCAGTGGCGGCGGGTACTTTTCCGGTATGGGGAATCAGTCAGGGGCGCACATCGTCTGGGACTGGAACGGCACACTGTTCCACGACAACGACGCGGTCATCGGCGCGACGAACGCGGCGTTCGCCGAGCTGGGCCTGGAGTCGATCACACTGGAGCAGTACCGCGCGCTGTACTGCGTGCCGGTCCCGAAGTTCTACGAGCGGCTGCTGGGCCGGCTGCCCACCGAGGCCGAGTGGGACGCGATGGACGGCGTCTTCCACCGGTACTACTCCGAGCACCGCACCAGATGCACCCTGACCGAGGGAGCCGTGGAGCTGCTCGCCGAATGGACGTCGGCCGGGCACAGCCAGTCGATCCTCAGCATGTACGGGCACGAGGACCTCGTCCCGCTGGTACGGGGCTTCGGGATCGAGGCGCACTTCCTCCGGGTGGACGGGCGGACGGGCCGTTCCGGCGGCAGCAAGGCCGAGCACATGGTGCGCCACCTGGGCGCGCTGTCGGACATGGTGAACCTGGAGCGCACGGTGGTGATCGGGGACGCGGCGGACGACGCGGTGGCCGCGCGGCACGTCGGGGCGCGGGCGGTGCTCTACACCGGCGGTTCGCACAGCCGGGCCAGCCTGGAGGAGGCGGGCGTGCCGGTGGTGGACACCCTCCGGGATGCAGTCGCGGAGGCGCAGCGGCTGGCCGAGTGAGCGGCGCACGGCAACAAGCGTGATGTGACACCGCGAGAAGCGAACGAGGAGTGGGAAGCGTGCAGCGGGAAACGCGGAAGGGGGTGCGCGGCCGAGCCATACGCCGCCTTCGCCGCCACCACCCCTGTGCAGAACGTCAAACTTCCACCCCCAGTTTTGTACACATACGGCTCATGACGGGCCCCCGGTGAGGAGCGATAGCCTGGTGGCGTGATCAGCGCGATAGTTCGCGGGGGCATCGTCGCCTCCGCTGTGCGCCCGGTGAGCACGGACCACATCCGTGTCCGGGCGGCGGTCGCTGGTCCTCGCGGGCGGGAAGGGGCCTCGGCGGCCCTCAGCACGCCGCGTCGTCCACGGGTACAGGCGCGGCGGAGAGCAGCGTCACACCCGTCGGACGCGTCGAAAATGGCTGATATCCCCCCGCTCATCTCACTTTCCGGCATAGCGTCGAAGCACACCGGACACCCCGGGCCGCGGCGTTACGCCGGAGGGGAAGAGACCGTACTTCCTTCTACGTCACGCAACGGCGCGCGACAGGAGCCAGAGGACAATGCAGACCAAGCTGGACGAAGCCAAGGCCGAGCTGCTCGAGAGGGCCGCCCGGGTAGCTGAGAACAGTCCGCTCGGGGAACACATCCCGACCGGGTCGACGGGCGAGGGCACGCCGGACCGGGAGGCCGTGCTCGCGTTCCTCCAGCGTTTCTACCTGCACACCGCCCCCGAGGACCTCGCCGACCGTGACCCGGTCGACGTCTTCGGCACCGCCTACTCCCACTACCGCCTGGCCGAGAACCGCCCCCAGGGCACGGCCAACGTCCGGGTCCACACCCCGACCGTCGAGGAGAACGGCTGGACGTGCAGCCACTCCGTCGTCGAGGTCGTCACCGACGACATGCCCTTCCTCGTGGACTCCGTGACGAACGAGCTGACCCGCCAGGGCCGCGGCATCCACGTGGTGATCCACCCGCAGTTCGTGGTGCGCCGCGACGTCACCGGCAAGCTCATCGAGGTGCTGCCCACCGCGGCGCCCGGCGAGGAGCTGCCGCACGACGCGCACACCGAGTCCTGGATCCACGTCGAGATCGACCGCGAGACCGACCGCGCCGACCTGAAGCAGATCGCCGCCGACCTGCTGCGCGTGCTGTCCGACGTCCGCGAGGCCGTCGAGGACTGGGAGAAGATGCGCCAGGCGGCGACCCGGCTCGCCGAGGACCTGTCCGGTGAGCCGGTGCCCGGCGACCTGCGCGCGCAGGAGGTCGAGGAGGCCCGCGAGCTGCTGCGCTGGCTGTCCGACGACCACTTCACCTTCCTCGGCTACCGCGAGTACCGGCTGCGCGACGACGACTCCCTGGCCGCCGTGCCCGGTACCGGGCTGGGCATACTGCGCGCGGACCCGCCGCACGCCGGCGACGACAGCCACCCGGTCAGCCCGTCCTTCGAGCGACTGCCCGCCGACGCCCGCGCCAAGGCGCGCGAGCACAAGCTGCTGGTGCTGACCAAGGCCAACAGCCGGGCCACCGTCCACCGGCCGTCCTACCTGGACTACGTGGGCGTCAAGAAGTTCAACGACAAGGGCGAGGTCGTCGGCGAGCGCCGCTTCCTCGGCCTGTTCTCGTCCGCCGCCTACACCGAGTCCGTGCGCCGGGTCCCGGTCATCCGCCGCAAGGTCGACGAGGTCCTCGAGCGCGCCGGCTTCTCGCCCAACAGCCACGACGGGCGCGATCTGCTCCAGATCCTGGAGACCTACCCGCGCGACGAGCTCTTCCAGACCCCGGTCGGTGAGCTCCAGGCGATCGCCACCTCCGTGCTGTACCTCCAGGAGCGCCGTCGGCTGCGCCTGTACCTGCGCCAGGACGAGTACGGCCGCTACTACTCGGCCCTCGTGTACCTCCCGCGCGACCGCTACACCACCGGCGTACGCCTGCGGATCATCGACATCCTGAAGGAGGAGCTGGGCGGCACCAGCGTCGACTTCACGGCCTGGAACACCGAGTCTGTGCTCTCCCGGCTGCACTTCGTCGTCCGTGTGCCGCAGGGCACCGAGCTGCCGCAGCTGTCGGACGGCGACAAGGAGCGCATCGAGGCCCGCCTGGTCGAGGCCGCCCGCTCCTGGACGGACGCCTTCTCCGAGGCGCTGACCGCCGAACTCGGCGAGGAGCGCGCCGCGGAGCTGCTGCGCCGTTACTCGGGCGCCTTCCCCGAGGGCTACAAGGCCGACCACACCCCGCGCGCCGCGGTCGCCGACCTGTGCAACCTCGAGCAGCTGAACGAGGACAAGACCTTCGCGCTGAGCCTGTACGAGCCGGTGGGCGCCGCCCCCGAGGAGCGCCGGTTCAAGATCTACCAGAAGGGCGGCTCGGTCTCCCTGTCCGCCGTGCTGCCGGTGCTCAGTCGGCTCGGCGTCGAGGTCACCGACGAGCGGCCGTACGAACTGCGCTGCGCGGACCGTACGACGGCGTGGGTCTACGACTTCGGTCTGCGGATGCCGAAGGTGTCCGGCGGCACCGGTGACCACCTCGGCGACGACGCCCGTGAGCGCTTCCAGGACGCCTTCGCCGCCGCCTGGACGGGCAAGGCGGAGAACGACGGGTTCAACGCCCTGGTGCTGGGCGCCGGTCTGACCTGGCGCCAGGCGATGGTGCTGCGCGCCTACGCCAAGTACCTGCGCCAGGCGGGCTCGACCTTCAGCCAGGACTACATGGAGGACACCCTCCGCAACAACGTCCACACCACCCGGCTGCTGGTCTCCCTGTTCGAGGCGCGGATGTCGCCGGAACGCCAGCGCGCCGGGCACGAACTGGTGGACGCGCTGCTGGAAGAGGTCGACGCGGCCCTGGACCAGGTGGCCTCCCTCGACGAGGACCGGATCCTGCGGTCCTTCCTCACCGTCATCAAGGCGACCCTGCGCACCAACTTCTTCCAGGAGGCGCAGGGCGGCGGGCCGCACGAGTACGTCTCCATGAAGTTCGACCCGCAGGCCATCCCGGACCTGCCGGCGCCGCGCCCGGCGTACGAGATCTGGGTGTACTCGCCGCGCGTGGAGGGCGTGCACCTGCGCTTCGGCAAGGTCGCCCGCGGCGGTCTGCGCTGGTCCGACCGGCGTGAGGACTTCCGCACCGAGATCCTCGGCCTGGTCAAGGCGCAGATGGTGAAGAACACCGTCATCGTGCCGGTCGGCGCCAAGGGCGGTTTCGTCGCCAAGCAGCTGCCCGACCCGGGCGTGGACCGGGACGCGTGGATGGCGGAGGGCGTCGCCAGCTACAAGACCTTCATCTCGGCGCTGCTCGACATCACCGACAACATGGTCGCCGGCGAGGTCGTGCCCCCGCAGGACGTCGTGCGGCACGACGGCGACGACACCTACCTGGTGGTCGCCGCCGACAAGGGCACGGCGCGGTTCTCGGACATCGCCAACGAGGTCGCTCAGTCGTACGACTTCTGGCTCGGCGACGCCTTCGCCTCCGGCGGCTCCGCGGGCTACGACCACAAGGGCATGGGCATCACCGCCCGCGGCGCCTGGGAGTCGGTCAAGCGGCACTTCCGGGAGCTGGGCGTGGACACCCAGACCCAGGACTTCACGGTCGTCGGCATCGGCGACATGTCCGGTGACGTGTTCGGCAACGGCATGCTGCTGAGCGAGCACATCCGGCTGGTCGCCGCCTTCGACCACCGGCACATCTTCATCGACCCCGACCCGGACGCGGCCGTCTCCTACGCCGAGCGCCGCCGCCTGTTCGAGCTGCCGCGCTCCTCGTGGGCGGACTACAACGCCGAGCTGCTCTCGGCCGGCGGCGGGGTGTTCCCCCGTACGGCCAAGTCGATCCCGGTCAACGCGCACATCCGCGAGGCCCTCGGCATCGAGGCCGGCGTCACCAAGCTGACCCCGGCGGACCTGATGCGGGCGATCCTCAAGGCCCCGGTGGACCTGCTGTGGAACGGCGGCATCGGCACGTACGTCAAGGCGTCCACCGAGTCCCACGCCGACGTCGGCGACAAGGCCAACGACGCCATCCGCGTCGACGGCCGCGACCTGCGGGTCCAGGTCGTCGGCGAGGGCGGCAACCTGGGCTTCACCCAGCTCGGCCGGATCGAGTGCGCGATGCAGGGCGCCCGGATCAACACCGACGCCATCGACAACAGCGCCGGCGTGGACACCTCCGACCACGAGGTGAACATCAAGGTCCTGCTCAACGGCCTGGTCGCGGACGGCGACATGACCGTCAAGCAGCGCAACAAGCTGCTCGCCGAGATGACCGACGAGGTCGGCGCCCTGGTGCTGCGCACCAACTACGCGCAGAACACGGCGATCGCCAACGCGCTCGCCCAGTCCAAGGACATGCTCCACGCCCAGCAGCGCTTCATGAAGCACCTGGTGCGCGAGGGCCACCTGGACCGGGCGCTGGAGTTCCTGCCCACGGACCGGCAGATCCGTGAGCGGCTGGCCGCCGGGCACGGACTGACCGGTCCGGAGACGGCCGTCCTGTTGGCGTACACGAAGATCACGGTCGCCGAGGAGCTGCTGCACACCTCGCTGCCGGACGACCCCTACCTGCGCAGCCTGCTGCACGCCTACTTCCCGACCGCGCTGCGCGAGCAGTTCACCGAGCGGATCGACAACCACCCGCTGCGCCGCGAGATCACGACGACCGTCCTGGTCAACGACACGGTCAACACGGGCGGTACGACCTATCTGCACCGCCTGCGGGAGGAGACCGGCGCGTCCCTGGAGGAGATCGTCAGGGCGCAGACGGTGGCCCGCGCGATCTTCCGCTCGGCGCCGGTGTGGGACGCGGTCGAGGCGCTGGACAACAAGGTCGAGGCCGACGTCCAGACCCGTATCCGCCTGCACTCGCGCCGACTGGTCGAGCGCGGCACGCGCTGGCTGCTGAACAACCGGCCGCAGCCGCTGGAGCTCGCCGAGACCGTCGCGTTCTTCTCCGAGCGGGTCGGGCAGGTGTGGGCGGAGCTGCCCAAGCTGCTCAAGGGCGCGGACCTGGAGTGGTACCAGCAGGTCTACGACGAGCTGTCCGGTGCCGGCGTCCCGGACGAGCCGGCCACGCGCGTGGCCGGGTTCTCCTCCGCCTTCCCGGCGCTCGACATCGTCTCGGTGGCCGACCGCATGGGCAAGGACCCGATGGACGTCGCCGAGGTGTACTACGACCTCGCTGACCGCCTCCACATCACCCAGCTGATGGACCGCATCATCGAGCTGCCGCGCGCCGACCGGTGGCAGTCCATGGCCCGTGCAGCGATCCGCGAGGACCTGTACGCGGCGCACGCGGCACTGACCGCGGACGTGCTGGCCGCAGGCAACGGCACCGCCACGCCGGAGCAGCGCTTCAAGGTGTGGGAGCAGAAGAACGGGGCGATCCTGTCCCGGGCGCGTGCCACGCTCGAGGAGATCCGCGGCTCGGACGCGTTCGACCTGGCCAACCTGTCGGTGGCGATGCGGACGATGCGCACGCTGCTGCGGACGCACTCGTAACGCGCGAGCGGCCGACCCGTACCCGAGGGCGCCCCGGACCTTTCCGGTCCGGGGCGCCCTCATGCCGTCTTCCCGCCGTGGTTCACGAAACGCCGCACGCCGAATTTACCCTTTCCTGCTAAACGGGATCATTCGTATAAAGTTGCCGCGTGACTGTGAACCTCACCGAGCGCCGCCCGGTCGCGCCCGCGCCTGTACGCGTGCGGTCATGGAATACGGCATTCCACTCCCTCGGCAGTCGCACCTGGCTCTTCCGGCACGATGCGCACCACGCCGACTGAGGCACCGTCAGCGGGCACGACCGTCCCCCGCCCGCCGGCTGCCACAGGAGGGGCCTACGCGCTTCACGCGGCCGCCGCGTTACTCGTCGCCCTGCTGCTCCTGGTGATCGTCCGGTTGCCCTGGGCCGGTGACCTGGGCATGCACGCGGCGACCATTCAGCGGCTGCGCCACAACCTGTTCCACCCCGGCAATCCGCTCGTCGACGCCGACACCCCGAGCCCGTACTACTCGCCGTGGATGCTGCTGCTCGGCTGTGTCGCCCGGGCCGGCGGTCTGTCGGTGTTCGTCGTGCTGCGGCTCGCCGCGCTCACCGGGCTCACGTTGCTGGCGACGGGCGTGTGGCGGTACGTCAGGACGCTGAGCGCGCACCGGGCCGCGCCCGCCCTGGCCGCCCTGAGTCTGGTTCTCCTGTGGGGTACGGAGCTCATCAACTGGAGCGGCTTCCTCTCCCTCAACTCCCTCGCGCTGACGGTGTCGTATCCCAGCGTGTTGGCCCTCGGCCTCGCCTTCCACCACTGGGCCTGGCTCACCCGGGCGCTGCACGCGGCGGCCGGGTGGGAGGTGTGGCTGGGGCTCGGGGCGCTGTGGGCGCTGATCCTGCTGTGCCATCAGTTCACCGGGTTCGTCGCCACACTCGGCGGTCTGGCCATGGTGCTCGCGGCCCGGCCCCCGCGTGCCCTGTGGCCGCGGCTCGCGGCCGGGGCGGCCCTGGGTCTGCTGGTGCTGTGGCTGTGGCCGTACTACGACTTCTTCGCCCTGTTCTCGGCCGGACGCGATCTGGAGGAGGTGCACCGGGCGCTCTACACGCGCTTCCTCGGCCGCTACTGGCTCGCCCTGCTCGGAGTGGCCGCGCTGGTCCTGCGGTGGCGGCGCGACCGGCGGGACCCGCTGGTGATCTTCTTCGTGCTGGGCACGCTGGTCTGCGCGACGGGCTTCGCCACCGGCCACTACGCCTGGGGCCGGACGCTGCCCGCCGCCCTCGTCCCGGCCCAGCTCGCCGCCGCGCTGGAGGTGGTGCAGGGCGGCCGGCGGGTCGTGCGGACCCGCTGGGCGTGGGTGCTGGGCGGCGCGCTGGCCCTGGGCGCGTGGACCCAGGCCGGCGTGCTCGGGTACGCCATCGGGCGCGCGGCGCTGCCGGACGTGCTGGCGGCCGGCTACACCCCGACGTGGACCGGCTACTACTGGATCACGCCGTACGTGAAGCACGGGGACGTGGTCATGGCCCGGGACCTGCCCTCCCGGCTGATCCCGGCCTACGGCCCGTACACCGTCGCCCCCGGCTACCCGGACTTCTTCCTGCCGGACGAGTCGCGGCGCGAGTGGGCGGTGCGGCGCTACTACACGCGCCGCACGCCGGAGGCCGTACGCAGGGACATCCTGCGCACCTATGACGTGCGCTGGGTCGTGGACGGAAGCAGGCCTCGCCACGACCCCGAACTGCGCGCGGTGACCCATGGCCCGGGCGGCCAGGTCCTGTACGCGGTCACGCCCTGACCGACCCGCCGGACGCGGGGCGGCGTGAGGCTATCGCTTGGTCTTCTTCTTGTCGGGGCCGCCCGTGAAGGCCTCGTAGGCCTGGAGGACCTCCTCGGTGGGGCCGTCCATGCGCAGTTCGCCGCGTTCCAGCCACAGGACGCGTTCGCAGGTGTCGCGGATGGAGGCGTTGCTGTGGCTGACCAGGAACACCGTGCCGGCCTGCGCGCGCAGCTCGCGGATCCGCTTCTCCGAGCGCCGCTGGAAGGAACGGTCGCCCGTGGCCAGCGCCTCGTCGATCAGCAGGACGTCGTGGTCCTTGGCGGCGGCGATGGAGAAGCGCAGCCGGGCGGCCATGCCCGAGGAGTACGTGCGCATCGGGAGCGTGATGAAGTCGCCCTTCTCGTTGATGCCGGAGAAGTCGACGATGTCCTGGTAGCGCTCCTTGATCTCCTCGCGGGACATGCCCATGGCCAGTCCGCCGAGGAGGACGTTGCGCTCGCCGGTCAGGTCGTTCATCAGCGCCGCGTTCACGCCGAGCAGCGAGGGCTGGCCGTCGGTGTAGATCCTGCCGTTCTCCACGGGCAGGAGTCCGGCGACCGCCTTGAGCAGCGTCGACTTGCCGGAGCCGTTGGTGCCGATCAGGCCGATGGCCTCGCCCTTGTAGGCGACGAACGAGACCTTCTTGACCGCGTGCACCCGGCGTACGCCGGCCGCCTTCTCGGCCTTCTCGCGGCGCAGGATCCGGTTGAGGGCGGCGGTCGCCGAACCGCGGCCGGAGCCGGTGCCGTTGACCCGGTAGACGATGTCGACCCCGTCGACGACGACGGTGGGAATCCTGTCGGTGCTCAGCTCAGCCACGGCCGTAAGTCTCCTCAGCCTTCCAGAAGTAGATGAAGCCGCCGACCCCGGCGAACAGCGCCCAGCCCAGCGCGTACGCCCACACATGGTGGGGGAGCTGGTGCGCCTTGAAACTGTCGATCAGCGCGAAGCGCATCAGGTCGATGTAGACGGCGGCCGGATTGGACTGCAGCAGCACCTTCAGCACGTGCGGCATGTTGCCGTGGTCCAGCGTCTTGTCGATGCTCCACATCACACCGGAGACGTACATCCAGGTGCGCAGGAGGAACGGCATCAGCTGGGCGATGTCCGGCGTCTTGGCGCCCATCCGGGCCATGATCATGGAGACGCCGGCGTTGAACACGAACTGGAGCAGCAGCACCGGGACGGCCAGCACCCACGACATGGTGGGCGTCATGCCGAAGCAGAGCAGGATCGCCAGGAGGGCGACCATCGAGAACAGCAGTTGCTGGAGCTGCTGAAGCGCGAAGGAGACCGGCAGCGCGGCCCGCGGGAAGTGCAGGGCCCGCACCAGGCCGAGGTTGCCGGAGATCGCCCGGGTGCCCGCCATGATCGAGTTCTGTGTGAACGTCCAGATGAACACGCCCGTCACCAGGAACGGGATGTAGTCCGCCACGCCGCGGCTGGTGCCCATGAGAATGCCGAAGATGAAGTAGTACACCGCCGCGTTCAGCAGCGGGGTGGCGACCTGCCAGATCTGGCCGAGCTTCGCCTGGCTGTACTGGGCGGTGAGCTTGGCGGTGGCGAAGGCGCTGATGAAGTGGCGCCGCGCCCACAGCCGGCGGACGTACTCGGGCAGGGAGGGGCGGGCGCCGCTGACCGACAGGCCGTGGCGGGCGGCGAGCGCCGCGAGGTCGTCCTCGGCCGGGGCCGGGGTGTGGGGCGGTGTGTGGAGGACCTGGCTCACATCCGCTGCTTTCGCTCGGGGGAGGTGGTGCGGGGGTCCGGCTCCGTGTCGCCGTTCGTTTCCTTACGGTTCTCTTCACGTTTTCTTACGTCGGAACGGGACCGTATCGTCGCAACGTGAGCGTACGGCGAAGTGACGCCGCAACGCAACCGTTTCGTCGTAACGCCCTATGCTTGGGCCCATGACGACGAACGCCGACGAGCCCCAGACGCGCCCCCGCCGCAGGGTCCCCGCCGGGGCGGCCGTGCTCCGGGAGGACGTGACGGAGGCGATCCGGGCGGCGGTCTTCGAGGAACTGGCGTCCGTCGGCTACGCGCGGATGTCCATCGAGGGGATCGCGCGGCGCGCCGGCGTCGGCAAGACGGCCGTCTACCGCCGGTGGCGCTCCAAGCTGCACCTGGTGCTGGACATCGTCTCGGCGCTCGCCGTGCAGGGCCTGCCCGCGCCGGACACCGGCTCCCTGGAGAGCGACCTGCGGCTGCTGTACGAGGTGACCTCCCGGGCCCTGCGTCACCCCATCGCCTCGCAGATCATCCCGGACCTCCAAGCGGAGGCGGCCCGCAACCCGGACATCGCCGAGGCCATGCGGAAGGCCCTGCGCGACGGTCAGGAGAGCGTGGCCAGCAGCATCCTGGCGGCGGCCGAGCGCCGCGGCGAGATCCGCGCCGGTCTGGACCGGGACCTGACCCTCGACCTGATCTCGGGCCCGCTGTACTGGCGCGCGGTCGTCATCCGCACGCCGAAGCTCCCCAAGGGCTACCTGGACGCCCTCACCCGGGCGACGGCCGAGGCGATCAAGGCCCTCTGACACGGAGTTCCCGCGCCCCGGGGCCGGTCTTCGACGTCACCGGGGGCGACCGCATCCGGCGGCACGCCGCCACCGAGCCCGGGCTGAGTCAGCCGCCCACCGTGAGCGGAGCACACCGCGGGTGGCCGCCCCCGCGGCCGTCCCCCGCCTGCGGGGCCGTGCCGCGGGGTTCCGGTCTGGCTGGTCGTGGTCCGTCCGGTGCGGGCCGTCCGTCCGGGCCGTGGGATCGCAAGCCCGTGCGCTCGCCGGTTGACCTGGTCTGGGCGGGGCGTCGTCCGGTGCGCGGCCTGTCCTGTTCGGCCCCTGTGGTCGTTGCCCTGGCCGACCTGTGAGGGGGCTCGCCAGGCGTGTGCCGGCCCGTCGTCGGTGTATGAGGACGCCACCGGTCTCCCTCCTGCGGGGCCGTGCCGCGGGGTTCCGGTCTGGCTGGTCGTGGTCCGTCCGGTGCGGGCCGTCCGTCCGGGCCGTGGGATCGCAAGCCCGTGCGCTCGCCGGTTGACCTGGTCTGGGCGGGGCGTCGTCCGGTGCGCGGCCTGTCCTGTTCGGCCCCTGTGGTCGTTGCCCTGGCCGACCTGTGAGGGGGCTCGCCAGGCGTGTGCCGGCCCGTCGTCGGTGTATGAGGACGCCACCGGGTCCGCGGAAGCGGGGCCGGTGGCGTTGGGTGGTGGGGGTCAGGTGCGGGCAGCCTGGGGGTGGTGGTGGAGCCAACCCTGCCAGGCTGAGGTGATCATGTCGTGGAGGTCGCGCCTGGCCTTCCAGCCGAGTTCCGTGGCGATGCGGTCGGCGGAGGCGACGACGCGGGCGGGGTCGCCGGGGCGGCGGGGGGTGACCGTCGGGGGGCTGTCGTAGCCGGTGACGGCGTTGATCGTGTCGATCATCTCGCGCACCGAGACGCCCTCGCCGCGGCCGATGTTCAGGGTGAGGTCGAGACCGGGGTCGGAGCGCAGGGCGCGAGCCGCGACCACGTGGGCCTCCGCGAGGTCCGCCACGTGGATGTAGTCACGGATGCAGGTGCCGTCCGGCGTGGGGTAGTCGTCTCCGAAGACGCGCGGGGGCGCGTGCTCGGTCAGTCGTTCGAAGACCATGGGGACCAGGTTGAAGACGCCGACGTCCGCCAGTGGCGGGCTCGCCGCGCCCGCCACGTTGAAGTACCGCAGGGACGCCGTGGAGAGCCCCGTCGCCCGGCCGGTCGCGCGCACCAGCCACTCGCCGGCCAGCTTCGTCTCGCCGTAAGGCGACATCGGCACGCACGGCGTCTCCTCCGTGACCAGATCCACGTCCGGCATGCCGTACACGGCCGCCGAGGAGGAGAACACGAAGGCCCCGACCCCGGCCGCCGTCACCGCCTCCAGCAGGACCCGCAGGCCCTCGACGTTCTCCCGGTAGTAGTGCAGGGGCCGGTCCACCGACTCACCCACCTGCTTCTTCGCCGCCAGATGGACGACACCGGTCACCTCGTGCTCGGCGAGGGCACGCGCCACCCGATCGCTGTCCAGAGTGGAGCCCACGACCAGCGGGACGTCCCGCCGGACACGCTCGGCGATGCCGGTGGACAGGTCGTCGTACACCACCGCCCGCTCGCCCGCCTCGGTCATCGCGTGGACGACGTGCGCTCCGATGTAGCCGGCGCCGCCGGTGATCAGCCAGGTCATGCGGGCGTCTCCTCGTCAGTCGGCCCAGGTCGTCGTGTGGATGCGGGTCGTGGTGCGCTCATTGGGGCGCGGCCCGGTGGAGCAGGCGGCGCAGTCTGCCGCGCAGCACGGACGTCACCCCGCGCAGTCCCGCCGCCAGCCGCAGCGCCAGCGCGCCGGAATGCGTGACGTACGGCTGGACCAGCAGGACGCCGTAGCGCAGGCTCGGCACGACGCGGCGGCGCAGCAGACCGCCGCCCGCGCGCGCGTGCGCCGTCACCTCACGGCTCGTGCCGTCGGCGAAGCACACCCGCAGCCGCAGGTCCCAGGTGCCGGCCCCCAGCCCCGCGAGGTCCACGCCCGTCTCGGCCGACCAGGTGCCGTCCTCGGACGGCGTGAGCGGGACGGTGGCGCTCTGGACCGTGCGCCCCGCCTCACGGTGCCGCCACTCCACCTCCAGGGCCTCGGGCCCGGCGGACGCCACCCTGCCGTACAGGTCGTGCAGGCGCAGCCACAGCACGCTGGTACCCGCGTACGGGCGCAGTTCCGCGTCCACGGCCAGGGGCAGGACGTGGACCGGCCGGACCAGGTAGGGCTCCAGGCTGATCTGGGGGAGGTCGTCCGCCCAGACGGGGGTGCCGTCCTTGTCCCGGGCGTAGGGCGGGCACAGACGGGCCGGGCGGGCGGCGAGCTCCTTCAGACGCGGCAGATCGCGCGGCTCGGGCGACGCGAGAATCACCCGTCCGAGGAGGCGCCCGGAGGCCGTCGGGTTGACGGCCCAATCGGCCGCGTCGAACTCGCCGAGGTACTGCCGGGTGTGCTCCCACCAGGCGCGCCGGTACTCCGCGTCGCGCAGGCTCAGCTCACGCGCGTACATGCGCAGCTCGTGGTCGAGGAACTTGGCGCGCGCCGCCCGCGCGAGCTCCTTCTGCCCGGCGTTCAGAAGGATGTCGTACGCCGACCGGCTCGCCTCGGTGCGTGCCTGCCAGTTCTCGATGTTCGCGCGGTCCAGCGAGATCGACAGCTGCCCGGCGGAGCGGCGCACATTCCACACGTACACCTGGTCCGGGACAAGGGCCATGCGCGGTTCGGCGGCCAGCACACGCGCGTTGAACACGAAATCCTCGTACGGGTAATGGCCCTCCGGGAAGCGGATCGCGTGCTCGCGCAGGAAGTCGGTGCGATACAGCTTGTTGACGCACAGGGTGTCGTGCACGAGACGCGGGAGCTGCGCGGGGCTGGTGAGGACGGCGCCCTCGCTGTAGAGCTTCAGCTGCCACGGCACCTCGCGCCCCGAGGGCAGCTCACGGCGCACGCACAGACCGCTCACGACCTCGGCCTGCTCCTCCCGGGCGGCGGCGAGCAACGCGTCCACCGCGCCCGGCGGCAGCACGTCGTCGCTGTCGAGGAACATCACGTACGGCGTCGTGACCGCGTCGATGCCGGTGTTGCGCGGGGTGCCGCAGCCGCCGCTGTTGTCCTCGCGCCGGATCACCCGCACTCGCGGTTCGGCCGTGGCCAGGCGGTCGAGCAGCTCGCAGGTGCCGTCGGTCGAGCAGTCGTCGACGGCGACCACCTCTCTGACGGAGGGGCCCTGCGCGAGAGCCGAGCGCACAGCGTCGGCTATGTGGGCGACGTCGTTGTAACCGATCACGACGACGCTGACGTCGGTGGCCTGGTCGGAGTGCAGAGGCATGGAGTCCACGAGCGGGAATAGTAGGGGTGGTCGGTAATCTCCCGTTAAGAGGGACTTGGCGTCCCGTGCGGAAGACGGTGTGCGTATGACTCGGGTTCCCCTTCGGGCGTCGTCGATTTCGTCGATCGCCACAACCGGGCGAAAGAGAATAGCGCGGCTGCGGCCAGTAGACCGTTGCGAATCAGCATGAGGGCACAACCTGTCCACGTGCAGGCGGCTACCTGTTCGTAAAGGGTGGGATATGCGATCACGCTGACCAGACTCGCCGGCGCGATCAGCGCGGCGACCGGCCGCTGTGTGGTCAGCGGTGACGTCAGACACACCGCCGCGAGGCCGAGCAGCCAGACCATGTACTGCGGGCTGATCACCCGGCTGGTGACGGTGAACAGCAGGACCGCGCTCAGCGCGGCGTCGTACGGCGTCGCCGGTGTCCATCGCCGGGCCCGGATCCGCCACAGCAGCAGCAGCCCGCAGGCGCTCACCGACAGGACCAGCGAGAGGTGCGCGACGGTGGAGACGTACGGCCCGGTGAACTCCAGGGCCCCGTACCGGTAGCGCACCCGGCCCGGCCAGCCGGCGTGCGTGGCCAGCGCGAGCGCGGTGCCGCCGAACGACTCGATCTGCACGCCCCGGCCGCCCTGCTGGCGCGCGAAGGCGAGCGGGTTCCTGAACAGGCCGACGAGGACGGTCAGCACGACGGCGCCGGTGGCGGCCGCCCATGTCCACGCCGACCGGGTCGCACGGCCGCGGGGCAGTCCGAGCAGTGCCAGGGCCGGCCACACCTTCACCAGGGCGCCCAGCGCGGCGAGCGCGCCGCACGCGGGGGTGGAGCGCGACAGGGCCAGCAGGCAGAGCACGGCCAAAGCGGTGGCCTGGATGTCGTAGCGGGCCAGCGGGACGTGCAGCAGCAGGGGCAGGCCCAGCGTCCAGTAGCCGGCCCCGCTCAGGCTGCGGCCGGGACGGGTGCCCGCGTGCGCCAGCGCCAGCGTGACCAGCGCGTCGACGGCGACGGTGAGCACCACGAAGGCCTGGAAGTACGTCAGGCCCGGCACCAGCGCGGGCGACAGCAGCACCGGCCCGGCGCCCGGCGGGTACTGCCACAGTGTGTCGTGCGCCGGGAACGCGCCGTGGGACAGCAGGACGTACCAGTGCTGGTACAGCTTCCACACCTCGCGCGCCACCGAGCCCCGGCCCAGCAGGGGCAGTCCGTTGTGGGCGAGCAGCCACAGCATCAGGGCGCGCGTCAGGAGCCAGGCGGCCGTCAGGGCCAGGAGGCGGTGTCTCGTCGACGGACGCGTGAGAAGACGCGTCACGCTCTGGAAGGCACTCATCACGGCGGATCGTAATCCGTATGAAAGCCGTGTATGTGCTGATACGCGTACTTCATCGACAAGAGCCTGCCAAGTGGACCAAACCGGCTGCGGGGCCCGCGCCGCGTCGTCCCCGGTCAGCCGCATCGCTTCCTCGCACTTCATCGAGTGATCGCACTCCACTCCTCCGACAGGCTGCGGGTACGCGGATCCGGGACGTCCGCCGCCGGCCGGCGCGCCACGCGCTCCAGCGGCAGGGGCACCCCCACCACCGGCACCGGCCGCGCCGGCGCGATCAGCCGTTCGCCCCACACGGTGATGTCGGGACGCGCCGCCTGGGTGAGAAGGCCGGTGAACGCCGTCGCCACCACGAAGAGGCCGAACGCCCCCCGCCGCCGCAGCGCGCCCCACGCACCGGCGGCG
Source organism: Streptomyces sp. NPDC001292 (assembly GCF_042896465.1). Lineage (NCBI taxonomy): Bacteria > Bacillati > Actinomycetota > Actinomycetes > Kitasatosporales > Streptomycetaceae > Streptomyces > Streptomyces sp. NPDC001292. The sequence goes on along the minus strand of NZ_JBIAXG010000007.1, from coordinate 226,111 downwards.
AGCAGGGTGGCGAACAGCGGCTGCCACAGCTGCCGGCGCAGCCACTCCAGCCGGAACCCGCCCTCCAGCCGCAGCAGCTCCGGCCATGGACGGTCGCGCTCGGGCAGGGCGTAGTGGTTGGTGAGCAGGTCCTGAAGGCCGTCGCTCTCGGCCGGGTCGAAGTACGGCACGTCGACGTAGCCCGTCTCCTCCAGGCGGGCGGCAAGCGCGGAGCGCGCCCGGCACCAGGGTGCCGTCGCCGTCGAGGAACAGCAGATGCGCGCCGCTCGCCGCCCGCGTCCCGGCGTTGCGTGCCGCGCCGAGGCCCTCGGGCGGGGGCGAGTGCGCCAGGACCACCCGCGAGTCCCGCCCCGTGTGGTCGCCGGCGACGCCGACGGCCGGGGCGGCCGGGCCGTCGCACACCGCGATCAGCTCGAAGTCCCCGAAGGGCTGGACGAGGACCGAGTCCAGCGCCGGGGGCGGCCGGCCCGCGACGCCATACGACGGGACGACGATGCTGAATCGGGGCATTCTGCTCTTTCTTCCATTGGTCCGGTCCGCTGCGTGCGTACGGACTCCCGGAAGAGCGAACGGCGTTCAAAGGCTCTGGGTGACGGCCTGCCGGCCGGCGGGTTGCGGCACGGTTGCGAGCGGGCATCGGCTCGGGGTCGTGACCTGCGACGACGCCCGAGGGCACGGGAGGACGGCGACCGGCTCGGCCACGCCGTGCGCGACCGGGCGCGCAGCACGGCGGCCCGCAGCACGCGCAGCAACTTGACGGCCCGCTCGACCGTCCGGCGGCACACGGCCGTCACCAGTCGCAGCACCCGGATCACACGGTGCGGGCCCAGCCGGACCAGCGCGTACCGCACCCCGGTGCGCAGCGCCCGCCGGAGGCCGAGGGCGCGGCAACGGCGGCGGCACGCCTCCAGGTATGCGCGCGGGTACGCCGGGACCCGGTGCGCGGGGACGATGTCACTGAACCTGGGCAAGGGGGCATCCATGGGCCGACGCGGGCGTTCTGCCCGGGAACGGCCGATGGAGTGAGTCGGTCACGGCCCGCTGAGGCATCTGGGGGACGACGGGCCGGCGGCGGAGGGCGGGCCGACGGCGGTCGCCCCGAACCGTCCGCCCCGCGCGGTCACTTGACCGCCCCCGCCATCACGCCCGAGACGAACTGCCGCTGGAAGGCGAAGAACACGGCCAGCGGGATCACCATGGAGATGAACGCCCCGGGTGCCAGGACGTCGATGTTGTTGCCGAACTGGCGTACCTGCGTCTGGAGGGCGACCGTGATCGGCTGCGTGCCGGACTTGGTGAACACCAGCGCGACCAGCATGTCGTTCCACACCCACAGGAACTGGAAGATGCCCAGGCTCGCGATCGCGGGCCCGCCCAGCGGCATCACGACGCGGGCGAACAGCCGCAGTTCACCGGCGCCGTCGAGGCGGGCCGCCTCCAGCAGCTCGCGGGGGATCTCCGCGAAGAAGTTCCGCAGCAGGAACACCGCGAACGGCAGGCCGAAGCCCGTGTGGAACAGGATCACCCCGAAGATCGTGCCGAACAGGCCGATGTTGCCGAAGAGTTCGGCGATCGGGATGAGCGCCACCTGCACCGGCACGACCAGCAGACCGACCACGGCCAGGAACCACCAGTCCCGGCCGGGGAACTCCATCCACGCGAAGGCGTAGCCCGCCAGCGAGCCGACCAGGACCACCAGGACCGTCGCCGGCACGGTGATCAGGACGGTGTTCACCACGGAGTCGGTGATGTCGCCGTTCTCCAGCAGTTTCTGATAACTGCCGAAGGTGAGCTGCGCGGGCTTGCTGAAGACGGTCCACCAGCCGCTCGCGCTCATGTCCTCCGGCGCGCGGAGCGACGACAGCAGCAGGCCGATGGTCGGGACCAGCCAGAACAGGCCCACCACGATCAGGAAGACGCGCACCGCACCGCCGCTGACGGCCTCCGCCAGCCGCGACCCCAGGGACGGCTTCGTTTTCACGGCCTCGGGAACGGGCGCCGTCTTCGTCGGACTCTCGGCTTGCGCCGTCATCGCCGCACCTCCCGCCGAAGCCTGCGCATGTTGAACAGCATCACCGGGATGACCATCAGCAGCAGGAACACCGCGATGGCGCTGGCGATACCGGGCTGTCCCTCCGAGAAGCCCTTGCGGTACAGCTCCAGGGCCAGGACGTTGGCGTCGTCCTGGGAGGATCCCGGGGCGATGATGAAGACCAGGTCGAAGATCTTCAGCACATTGATCATCAGGGTGACCGCCACGACCGCGAGCACGGGTGCCAGCAGCGGCACGGTGACCCTGCGGAACACCTGCCACTCGTTGGCGCCGTCGACCCGGGCCGCCTCCAGCAGTTCCCTGGGCACGCCCGCGAGCCCGGCGGCGATCAGCACCATCGCGAACCCGGCCCACATCCACACGTACGCCCCGATGATGGCCGGGGTGACCAGCGACGGGCCCAGCCAGTCCACGCCGTTGTACGGGGCCTTGAAGTTGCTCGCCGGGAGCCGGAGCTGAGAGCCGTCCGCCTTGGCGGGCAGCGTGAACGTGCCGTCGCCGGCGGCCTTCGACGACGCGACCACCTTGCCGTCCCTGACCGCCTCGATCCGCATCCCGGCGTAGCCGAACTCCGACGGGTCGACCGCGCCGAGCTTCCCGACCCCCTTGCCGCGTGTGAAGTCCTGCCAGGCGGTGCCAGTGATCTTCCCCGGCTCCGGCTCGGCCCGCACGGCCTTCTTCGCGCTCTTGGGCATCTGGTCGGGGGCGACACCGACGAGAGGCAGGGCCACCGACTCGCCGGTGCGGACCGTGGCCGAGGTGATGAAGCCGCCCTGGTCCGGCTTCAGCGGTGAGTCGCGGCCCGGGTGGGCCTTCGGGAACGCCGAGGACTGCGCGAAGGTGTCGTGCACCCCGACCCACACCGCGTTGGCGACGCCCCGGTCCGGGTCCTGGTCGTACACCAGCCGGAAGATGATCCCGGCCGCCAGCATGGAGATCGCCATCGGCATGAAGACGACCAGCTTGAACGCCGTTCCCCAGCGCACCCGTTCGGTCAGCACCGCGAAGATCAGACCGAGCGCTGTGGCGACCGCCGGTGCGAACACCACCCAGATGATGTTGTTCTTCAGCGCGGTGCGGATACCGTTGTCGGTGAACAGGGCCTCGTAGTTGTCGAACCCGGCGAAGCCGTCGCCGGAGGCGTTGTGGAAGCTGCGGACGACCGAGTACCCGATGGGGTAGACCACGAGCGCGCCGAGCAGCACCAGGGCGGGCAGCAGGAAGAGGGCCGCCACGGTCCTGCGGGTGCCGGTCACGCTCTTGAGACGGCGGGGCGCGGCGGGGCCCGTCGAGGCTCCCGCCGCCGTGGCCGGCGCCATCGCCGGATCAGCTCCCGCCGCCGTACGCCGCCGCCGCGTCCTTCTCCAGCCTCGCCTGGGTGCCCGCGACGTCCGAGGGGTTCTTCAGGAAGTCCTGGAGTTCCTTCCACTCGCCCTTGCCGGGCGTGCCGCCGAAGGCCTGCGGTGCCTGGTCGGACATGTCGAAGCGGAAGTCGTCGCCCGAGTCGATCAGCGCCTTGGCGATCTTCTGCTGGACCTCGTTCGGATACGCCGAGTTCGGCACGTTCCTGTTCGGCGACAGGTAGCCGCCGAGCTTCGCCTGGATCGTCGCCGCGTCCGCCGAGGCCAGGAAGGTGACGAGTGCCTGGGCCGCCTTGGAGTCCTTCAGGATCACGGCCGCGTCGCCGCCGGAGACCACCGGTGGGGCGGAGCCCACGGTCGGGAACGGGAAGACTTTCGCGTCGGTGCCCACCTGGGCCTTGGTCGCGCCGATGTTGACCTGGGCGAAGTCGCCCTCGTAGACCATGCCGGCCTTCGGCTGGTCGCCGCCGGTGAAGGTCTGGGTCACCGAGGCCGGGAACTCGGTCTGGAGCGCGCCTTTCGGGCCGCCCGCGATGTAGTCCTTCTTGGACCAGATCTGGGCGAGCGTGGTGAGCGCGTCCTTGACGGACGGGTCCGTCCACTTGATCTTGTGCTGGGCGAGCTGGTCGTACTTCTCCGGGCCCGCCTGGGAGAGGTAGACGTTCTCGAACCAGTCGGTGAGGGTCCAGCCGTCGGCGCCGCCCACGGAGAACGGGGTGACCCCGGAGTCGTAGACCTGCTGCGCGGTGCTCAGCAGGTCCTTCCAGGTCTTGGGCTCACTCGCGCCCGCGTTCTCGAAGACCTTGGCGTTGTACCAGATCAGCGACTTGTTGGCGGCCTTGTAGTAGGCGCCGTACGGCGTGCCGTCGACCTTGCCGATGTCCTGCCATCCCCGCGAGTAGTTCTTGGCGAGCTGCGCCTGGGCCTCCGGGCCCAGCGGCTTGGCCCACTTCTTGTCCACGGCCTGCTTGATGGCGCCGGGCTGCGGGAGCAGCGCCACGTCCGGCGGCCGGCCGCCCGCGATCTTGGAGCCGAGGAAGTTGATGATCGGGTCCTGGGCGGGGACGAAGGTGACCTTCGCGCCGGTGCGTTTCTCGAACTCGGCGAGGACCTGCTTGAAGTTCTTCTGCTCGCCGCCGGTCCAGACGGCGGCGACCTCCAGCGTCGCGCCGTCCAGCTTGGGGAGGGTGACGGCGGCGCCGGGCTTCGTGCCCCTGCTGCCTTCGTCGTCGCCGCTCTTCTTGTCGTCGCTTCCGCCGCACGCGGTGAGGGAGAGGGCCAGTGCTCCCGCGGCGACGGCCGCCGCGGTCCTGGCGGTCCTGTGGTTGAGGATGTTGCTGCTCGTGCTGCGCATGACTGCCCCGTTCTCCGTTCCTCGTCGAACGTCCGAGCGCTGTCCCGTGGGCTCTGGTGTACGCCGGGGTCCGGGAGTCGGCAAGAGCGCCCACGGTGTCAACCGGGCGATCGTGACCACGTCGTGACTCATAGTCAGTTCGTGATCACGGCAGCGAGGGCTGATTACAGCAACGAGGGAACGTGGGCCGCCGACACCTCCCGCGCCGCGCGCTCCAACGCGCTTGCCAGCAGGGCGAGATCCGTCGGCCCGTTGCCCAACTCGCGTACCGAGCGCCGGGTGGGCGGGTCGCCCATGCAGTGCCACTCCAGCGGGACGACCGTTGGGCGCTGGGTCGCGGTGCGGGGGATACGGCCCGTGACTCGACCGCCCTGGAACGCCGTCACCCGGCCGTCCGCACAGGCCAGCCGGCCGCGTCCGGGCGCCGGCTCGTCCGGTCCCGGGGCCGGTGCGTCGAGCGTGACCCGCAGCGCGGCCCGGCGCGCCGGTTCGGTCTGCGCCGTACGGCCGCCGGGCGTGGTGGCCGCCACCAGGTGGACGCCGAGCCGCTCGCCCTCCCGGGCCACCGCCTCCAGGGCGCGGATCACCGACCCGGCCGAGGGCCGGCCGGGCGAACCGAGCGAGGGCGAGACCAGGGCGTCGAGGTCGTCGACGACCACCACCAGTCGGGGCAGCGGCGGCGCGGTCTCCGCCTGCCGGCGGGCGGCGGCGGGCCGCAGCCGCATCGTCGAACTCGGCGGGCTGTCGAGGTCCCCCGCACCGCCGGTGCCGACGGCGCCCGGGCCGGTCGGGGCCGTGCCGGTGTGCCCCGGGGCCAATGCGCCGTGGGTGGTTGCCGTGCGCTGGGCGGCGCGGGCCGGGTCCGAGCCGGGCGTGCCCGTGCCGGTCGTCCTTGCGCCGGGGGCGCCCGTATCGGCCGTGCCCGCGCCGGTGGGGCCCGTGGGGGTGTGTCCCGGCTCGGACGTGCCGCGGGTCGCCGCCGTTCGCTGCGGGGTGCGGGCGGTGTCGGAGCCGGTCGTGACCGAGCCGTTCGAGGTTGCGTAGGCCGGGGTCGGGCCGGGCGCGCCGGAGGGCGTCGGTGTGCGTTGGGGGACGATGCGGCCGGAGACCTCACGTCGGGTGTGCCACTCGGTGAAGTCCGTCAGCCCCACCAGTTCGGCCCGACGTTTCAGCTCGGCACTCAGCGACTGGGCGAACTCCCGCATGCGGACGGGGTCGTTGGCGGTGAGGTGGGTGGTCACGTGCGGCACGTCCGTGCAGACCCGCAGGCCGTCGCCGTGCCCGCCGCCCGCGCCGGTGCCGTCCCGGCCGTCCACGAGCACGATGCCGAGGCGGTCGGGGCGCTCGGCGGCGGCGAGCGAGGCGACGACGGATCGCAGCAGTTCCGTACGGCCGCTGCCCGCCGGACCCTCGATCAGCAGGTGCGGTCCTTCGGTCACGAGGTCGGCGCAGACCGGCCCGCGCGGACCGGCGCCCAGTATCGCCGAGGCACGCCCGCCCAGGGCCGCCGTGTCGTCGGCCGCGTCCGCCCAGCGGGCCTGGAGCGAGGCCGGGGTGGCCCGGGCCAGCCCCAACTCGTCCAGCAACCGCGCCGACAGGGGCAACGGCGCCGACACCCGGGCCGGCCGGTCCGCTCCGGGCCCGTCCGTCCGCAGGGGCGCCAGGGCCCGCGCGAACCGCTCGGCCCACGCCGGGGACACCGCGTCGACGACGGCGACGGTGCCGGGGGATATGGGGGTGCGGTGCGGGGGTCGTGCCGCCGGGGTCCCGGCGGCCGCGTCGGCGTGCGGTGCGCGGAGGGGGTCGCCCGGGTGCCGCCGGATCCGCTCGGATCCGCTGTCCGGGGGAGCCGGAACCGGATGGGCCGCGGCCGGATGTCCCGCGACGCGCATCAGCCGCAGTGCCGTCGCCACGTCGCCGCTGAGCAGGGCGACGGCTCCGCACTCCCCGAACGCCGGCGACACCGCGCACGCCGCCTCGTAGGTGTCCGTCACCGGGGAGGCGGGCGAGGCGGGCGTCGTCTCGGCGAGACACACGACGTGTATCCCGGCCCGGGGACCCTCGTGCGCCAGGCGTGCCACCGCCTCGCGCACCGCCGTGCCGCCCGGGTCGCCGTCCACGACCACCACCGTGTACGGCCCCGCGAAGCCCGGCTCGTCCGCCGGGTCGTCGTCCCGCGCCCAGGAGGGCCGCCGGGCGCCGGCGCGCGCGTCCTGCGCCCGCTGGCCGTCGGCCGTGCGGCCCGTCCCGGAAGCGGGGGCGCCGCTTCGGTGGTCCGCCGTGTGGTCCTCCATGCGCCGGAGCAGTTCGTCCGTGCGGGCCGCGGCCTGCTCGCGGTCGTAGGCGAGCAGGAGGCGGCAGTCCTGGCCGTGGGCCGGGCGGACGTGCGGCAGCCAGCCGAGCCAGGACCACTCGGCGGTGCGCTCCTCCAGCGGGCGGGCGCCGCCGGCGCTGAGCAGGACGATCTCGAGCGCGTCAGGGGAGTGCGCCGCGGCGAGCTGGGCGAGCACCGCGCGGGCCAGTCCCGACAGGCGGGCGCGCGGTCCGGCCAGGCCCAGTGCGCCCACCTCGCGCAGGTCTGCGGTGACCGGGACCGCGGGCAGCAGCCCCGAGCCGTCGGGGGCCGGCCGGTCGGCCGTGCCGAGCCGCACGGTGAGCGCTTCCGGGTGCCCCGGCCCGCGCTCCCACAGCCGCGGTCCCGGGCCGAGGGCCGTCAGCAGCAGGGCCGCCGGGTCCGGCCAGGTCTCCGGCTGCTGCGGCGCGGTGCGCCACGCGGGCGCGTCCTGCGCGCGTACGTCCGCCGCCGTGCCGTCGTACGTCCCACGCCGGTCGGCCGCCTGCTCGCCGCGCCCGCCGGTCAGCCGCCGTGCCCACGCCCCGAGCCCGCCGCGCCGGCGCAGGACCTGCGGCACGCCGGTGCCGCCGTCGGCCGTGATGGTGAAGGGCACGGGCGGCTGCGCCTGCGCGCTGTGAGCGCCTGCGCCGCTCTCGATCAGTGGCGCGTCGGCCTGCGCGGGGACCGCGGGAGGTGCGACGGGTCCGTGCGCCTGGGTTTCCGGCGGGTGCGGCGTGAGTGTCCCCCGGTGGGTCACGGTCGGGCCCGTGGCATCGCCGTACGCGCGCGTGGCCGCCGCGTGCGAACCGCTGCCGTCGTCGTCGCCGTCGCTCACGCCGTCCCGTACGGGCTCGTGCGCGGTGGTGGCGGTGACCGGTGCGGGCGCGCCCCCGGAGGGGATCCGCACATGGCCCTCCCCGTCGGGGGTCGTCCGTACGCGGGCGTCCGGTCCCGCGGCCGGTGTCAGACGCAGGGCCGACTCGCCGATGCGCAGCAGTGCCCCCGGGGCGAAGCGGACCGGGCGGGAGCCGACGGGCCTGCCGTCCAGCACCGTGCCGTTGGTGGAGCCCAGGTCGGCGACCGAGACGCCGCCGTCGGGGGCCACCGTCACCGCGCAGTGCACCCGCGAGACGTCGGGGTCGTCCAGCGGCACGTCGGCGTCGGCGGAACGGCCCACGGTGATCTGCCCGCCGTGCAGCAGGTGCACCCCGCCCGCGTCCGGCCCCGCGACCACGTGCAGCTGGGTCGGGGCGTCGTCGAGCTCGGGGTGCGGCTCGGGGTCGGCGGGGGCGCCCAGGGACAGCACCGCGCCGTCGAGCAGCGGGGGCTCACCGAGCGTGCAGCGCTGGGCGTCCAGCCGCTCCGCGCCCGCGTACAGGACCACGGGGCCCGCCCCCGGCTCCCGGCCGCCGGACGCGCCCCGCTCGGACGCCGAGGTCCCCTCGCCGGAGACCGCCGCGGCCAGCGCCGCCGCGACCGCGGCCAGGGCGGTGCCTGCGGGCGCCGTGACCAGCACGTCGCAGCTCGCGGCGCGGCTCCGCGCCGGTGGGTGGCCGCCCCGCTCCTGCGAGGCCGAGACCGTGGGGGAGGGCGGGCCCAGCGGATCTACGACGGTCAGCCGGATCTGCATCGCCGTCAGCGGTCCCTTCTGCGCGGGCGCCCGCGGCCGGCGTGGGGCGAAACCGCCCCGCGGTCCCCCACCGCGGACTTTCCCCACCGCCGCACGAGCACGTCGGCCAGTTCTGGAGGCATCCTCGCACCTACCACCGACACCGCGCCCGCCGCCCACCGGCAAGTGATCTTGATTGGTCGGCTCTGCCCGCAAAAGTTCCCGGCCGATGCCCGGCGAATGTCCGCTCGACGCCTGCTTGAGATCGTTCATGCCCGTACCGGGCAACCAACCGACCCGAGCCGAGCGTCTTTCCATCGAACATGTACGGGATCCCGTGCGTACGTCGCCGTGGAAGCAGCCGGCGCTGCGCGGGCCGGCAGCACCGGGCGCAGCAGCTCGACCGCCCGGCACCGCGGAGGGCGGCACTAAAGTGGGTCGGAACACCCGCGCGGCGGGTCGCAGCACCCGCGGGACGCCCCAGAAGCGCGGGTTCAGGCAAGCAAGCAGCAGGGAGCGCATGACGTGCGGCCGGTAGGCAGCAAGTACCTCCTGGAGGAGCCGCTCGGACGCGGTGCCACCGGGACCGTCTGGCGAGCCCGCCAGCGGGAGGCAGCGGGCGCTGAGGCGGCCGTGCCCGGGCAGCCCGGTGAGACCGTCGCCATCAAGGTCCTCAAGGAGGAGCTGGCGAACGACTCCGACATCGTGATGCGGTTCCTGCGGGAGCGGTCCGTCCTGCTCCGGCTGACCCACCCGAACATCGTGCGGGTGCGCGACCTGGTGGTCGAGGGCGATCTGCTGGCGCTGGTCATGGACCTCGTCGACGGCCCCGACCTGCACCGCTACCTGCGCGAGAACGGCCCCTTCACGCCGGTGGCCGCCGCGCTGCTCACCGCCCAGATCGCCGACGCGCTCGCCGCGAGCCACGCCGACGGGGTCGTGCACCGCGACCTGAAGCCGGCCAACGTCCTGCTGAGGCAGGACGGCGGGCAGATGCACCCGATGCTGACCGACTTCGGCATCGCCCGTCTGGCCGACTCGCCCGGACTCACCCGCACCCACGAGTTCGTCGGCACGCCCGCGTACGTCGCGCCCGAGTCCGCCGAGGGCCGGCCGCAGACCTCCGCGGTCGACGTCTACGGCGCAGGGATCCTGCTGTACGAGCTGGTCACCGGCCGTCCGCCGTTCTCCGGCGGGTCGGCGCTCGAGGTCCTGCACCAGCACCTGAGCGCCGAACCGCGCCGCCCGTCCACCGTCCCCGACCCGCTGTGGACGGTCATCGAGCGCTGCCTGCGCAAGAACCCCGACGAACGGCCCGGCGCCGAGAACCTGGCCCGAGGGCTGCGCGTCGTCGCCGACGGCGTGGGCGTGCACGCGAGCGCCGCGCAGATCGCCGCCGCGGAGGGCGTGGGGGCGCTGCTGGCGCCCGACCCGGCGCCCGCGACCGTGCCCGCCCCCGACGTGCCCGGCGCGGCCGACCCCACGCAGGTGCTGCCGCAGGGCGCGGCCTCGTACGACCCGAACGCCGCGACCAGCGTCCTGCCGCACACGGGCGTGCCCGGTGCGGCCGATCCGACCACCGCGCTGCCCGCCCACGGCGGCGCCGACTCCACGCGCGTGATGCCGCCGATGCCACAGGGGCAGCCGGGCGACATGAACGGCGCCGGCGGCGGGCCGTACGGGAACCAGCAGCCCGAGCAGCCGCACCCCTGGCAGAACCAGCTGCGTGCCGCCCGCGACCGCAACGAGCAGACGCAGGTCCAGTACCTGGACCCCGGCGAGGACCCGCTGCGCCGCCGTCCCCAGCGGCAGGTCGCCCGGCCCCAGCAGCAGCCGCGGCGTCCCCAGGCGCAGCCCGGTCGCGGCCATCAGCAGCAACAGCCGCAGCGGTACGCGCCCCAGCCCCAGCGGTACGCGCCGCCCGCCCAGCCGGAACCCCGGCGGCCGGTGCGCGAGCCGAGGCCGCCGCGGCAGCGCAGCGCGAACCCGATGAAGATCCCCGGTCTCGGCTGCCTCAAGGGCTGCCTGTTCACGATCGTCATCCTGGTGGTGGCCGGCTGGCTCGTCTGGGAACTGACGCCGTTGCAGCAGTGGATCGGTACCGGCAAGGGCTACTGGGAGCAGTTGAGCTCCTGGGCCGGCACGGTGAGCGACTGGGTCAAGAACCTGGGCGGCGGCAACGGCGGCGGCAACTAGCCGCGGGTCTGGGGATTTGTCGACAGCCGACGGGTGAATTCCCGCTCCATGGTGAGGGTTGGCTCGCCGGACGCGTAGCTTTGTCGGCAACACGCGTCTGTAGGAGCAGTCTTGGCACGGAAGATCGGCAGCCGGTACACCGCGAACCAGATCCTGGGGCGGGGCAGCGCCGGCACGGTGTGGCTCGGCGAAGGACCCGACGGCCCCGTCGCCGTCAAGCTGCTGCGCGAGGACCTCGCGTCCGACCAGGAACTCGTGGGCCGCTTCGTACAGGAGCGGACGGCGCTGCTGGGCCTGGAGCACCCGAACGTGGTCTCCGTACGGGACCTGGTGGTCGACGGCAACGACCTGGCCCTCGTCATGGACCTGGTCCGCGGTACGGACCTGCGCACCCGGTTGGAGCGGGAGCGGCGGCTGGCGCCCGAGGCCGCCGTGGCGATCGTGGCCGATGTGGCGGACGGGCTTGCCGCGGCGCACGCGGCCGGGGTCGTGCACCGGGACGTCAAGCCGGAGAACGTGCTGCTGGACATGCAGGGGCCGCTCGGCCCCGGCGGTGCGCACCCGGCGCTGCTGACCGACTTCGGTGTGGCCAAACTCATCGACTCGCCGAAGCGGACCCGGGCGACGAAGATCATCGGTACGCCGGACTATCTCGCGCCGGAGATCGTGGAGGGGCTGCCCCCGCGGGCCGCCGTGGACATCTACGCGCTGGCCACGGTCCTGTACGAGCTGCTGGCGGGCTTCACTCCGTTCGGCGGCGGGCATCCGGGCGCGGTGCTGCGCCGGCACGTCACGGAGACGGTGGCGCCGCTGCCGGGCATCCCGGACGAGCTGTGGCGGCTGATCGTGCAGTGCCTGGCCAAGGCGCCGGCGTCGCGGCTGCGGGCCTCGGAGCTGGGCGCCCGGCTCAGGGAGCTCCAGCCGATGCTCGTGGGGATGCCGCCGCTGGACGTGGACGAGCCGGGCGCGGAGCCGGCACAGGAGGCGGGCGATACGTCCCCCGACCGGTCGGCGGAACCGGCTGGGGGCGGGGCCGTGGAGCGGGTACGGCGACGGGGAGCGGTCCCGCTGGTACCCGGGGCGAAGCCGGACTCCAACCGGGACACGCACACGTCGATGCGGGTGCCGGCGCCGGACGAGCTGGCGGGAGGTGCGCGAGGGACGGCGCGGGTGCCGCGGGCGGCGGGTGCGCCGCGGCCCGGGTCGGCCGCGCGCCACCGGGCCGCTGCGCGGCGGCGGCGGGTGACGTTGGGGGTCGCGGGGGTGGTGGTCGCGGGGGTGCTCGGGGCGGGGGTGTGGTGGGCGTCGTCGGGGGACGGGACGGATGTGGCGCCGGGGGCGCCTGGGCAGTCGGCGTCTCCCTGACGCCGGGGTCTCGGGTTCCGGGGCTTGTGCCCCGGGGGCCCGGTCCGGGGCTGCGCCCCCGGCTTCGCCTACCCGTCCACCCGTCTCGGTGCGGAGAGTGGTCCCGGGCCGGGGGTTCCGCCCCGGAGCCTGGCGGGGGCTTTGCCCCCTGCGCTCCTGGTTTCCCGTGAATGCCGCCGTCTCGGTGGGGTGGGTGGTGCCCGGGCCGGGGGTTCCGCCCTGGACCCTGGCGTTGGTTTGGCCCCCTGCGCTCCTGGTTTGCCGCGAATGCCGCCGTCTCGGTGGGGTGGGTGGTGCCCGGGCCGGGGGTTCCGCCCTGGACCCTGGCGGGGGTTTGGCCCCCTGCGCTCCTGGTTTCCCGTGAATGCCGCCGTCTCGGTGGGGTGGGTGGTGCCCGGGCCGGGGGTTCCGCCCTGGACCCTGGCGGGGGCTTCGCCGCCTGCATCCCCTGGTTTCCCACCCGTCCACCCGTCTCGGTGCGGTGAGAGGTCTCGGCCCGGGGGCTCCGCTCCGGTCCCTGGCGGGGGCTTTGCCCCTGCGCCCCCTGGTTTCCCACCCGCCCGCTCGTCTCGGTGGGTGGTGAGAGTGGGCCTGTGGGGGCGGGTGCGCCTGGGCGTGGTGTGACTTGGGGGACCGGTGCGGCGCCAGGGGGCGGGGGTGTGCGGCGTTTGCCGGTTGGCGGAGCCGTTACGCTGGATGCGTGGCAGTCGTCGATGTATCCGAAGAGCTGAAGTCCCTCTCCTCGACCATGGAGTCGATCGAGGCCGTTCTGGACCTCGACAAGATGAGGGCAGACATCGCCGTGCTCGAGGAGCAGGCGGCCGCGCCCTCCCTGTGGGACAACCCCGACGAGGCGCAGAAGATCACCAGCCGGCTCTCCCACCTCCAGGCGGAGGTCAGGAAGGCGGAGGCCCTGCGCGGCAGGATCGACGACCTCGGTGTGCTCTTCGAGCTCGCCGAGGCCGAGGACGACCCGGACACCCGCGCCGAGGCCGAGGCCGAGCTCGCCGACGTCAAGAAGGCGCTGGACGAGATGGAGGTCCGGACGCTGCTCTCCGGCGAGTACGACTCCCGCGAGGCGCTCGTGAACATCCGGGCCGAGGCCGGTGGCGTCGACGCCGCCGACTTCGCCGAGCGGCTTCAGCGCATGTACCTGCGCTGGGCCGAGCAGCACGGCTACAAGACCGAGATCTACGAGACGTCGTACGCCGAAGAGGCCGGCATCAAGTCGACCACCTTCGCCGTGCAGGTGCCCTACGCCTACGGCACCCTCTCCGTCGAGCAGGGCACCCACCGCCTGGTGCGCATCTCCCCCTTCGACAACCAGGGGCGCCGCCAGACCTCCTTCGCCGGCGTCGAGGTCCTGCCCGTCGTCGAGCAGTCCGACCACGTCGACATCGACGAGTCCGACCTGCGTGTCGACGTCTACCGGTCCTCCGGACCCGGCGGCCAGGGCGTGAACACCACCGACTCCGCGGTGCGCATCACCCACATCCCCACCGGCATCGTCGTCTCCTGCCAGAACGAGCGCTCACAGATCCAGAACAAGGCCACCGCCATGGCCGTTCTCCAGGCCAAGCTGCTCGAGCGGCGCCGCCAGGAGGAGCAGGCCAAGATGGACGCCCTCAAGGGCGACGGCGGCAACTCCTGGGGCAACCAGATGCGCTCCTACGTCCTGCACCCGTACCAGATGGTCAAGGACCTGCGCACCGAGCACGAGGTCGGCAACCCCGAGGCCGTCTTCAACGGTGAGATCGACGGGTTCCTGGAGGCCGGGATTCGCTGGCGCAAGCAGCAGGACCAGGCCAAGTAGCAGCCCGGGAAACCAGAAGCAGACTCTTTGTCGACAAGGCAACTGCCGCTCTTCCAGCGGCAGTTGCCTTTTCTGCTGGCCTATGTCCGGGTTTTGCATCACACTCACAGACTTCAACCGCGTGCAAACAACGCACAGTTGGACATCGCGCCCGCAACGACCTTGACGGTCCCCCGAAAAGCCGGAAGGGTGAAACGTGGCATGCGCATTTCTGGGGCGCATGTGAACCGGGGGGCTCTGCACTGCGCCAACTACCCCCGTTGATCACGGCCCCGCGCGCCGCTCGAAGACGATTCAGCTACTGGGGGTAGCAACCACATGACGAAGAAGACGCGGGTTCGTGTCGCGCGCATCGCGGCCGGTGCCGTGATCGCCGCCGGCGCCTCGCTGACCGCCGCGGGCGCGGCCTCGGCCCTCGACCTCGGTATCAACGCCGGCGTCGGCGGTACTGGCGTCAAGGCGAACGTGTCGCTGACGGACGACGAGAACCCGGGCGACGACGACCCGGGCGACGACCCCGACCCCTCCTGCACCATCGGCACCGATCCTGACTGCCCCGACCCGGACAACCCGGGTGGCGGTGGCGAGAACCCCGACAACCCGGGTGGCGGTGGCGAGGACCCCGGCAACCCGGGTGGCGGTGGCGAGGACCCCGGCAACCCCGGCGGCGGTAACGACAACCCCGGCAACCCCGGCGGCGGTAACGACAACCCCGGCAACCCCGGCGGCGGTAACGACAACCCCGGCAACCCCGGTGACGGCAACGACAACCCCGGCAACCCCGGTGACGGCAACGACAACCCGGTCGAGGGCGGCGGCACCGGCGGCACCACCCCCAACGGCGGCGGCAACAACACCGTCCCGCAGGAGCAGGGCTCGTCGGCCCTGACCGAGACCGGCTCGGACAGCAACCCGTCCGCGCAGGGCAATGGCAAGGAGCTCGCCGAGACCGGTGCCGCGGAGACCACGTTCCTGCTGGTCGGCGCGGCCACGATGATCGCCGGCGGTATCGGCTTCCGGTTCCTGCCGCGCCTGATGGAGGGCCGCGGCGGCGCCGCTGCCTGAGCGTGGCGACCGGCGCACGCACGGTATGCGGCGTGCGATGCGCGGCGTACGCGTGAGTGAATGACCAGGGGCCCGGAGCGGCAAGCTCCGGGCCCCTGCGCGTCGCCCTCGGGGTGCGCCCTACACCGTCTGGTGGGCCAGCAGCGCCGCCGCGGCGATCAGCACCACCAGCAGCGCGACCAGCGCCAGCGGGTTCAGCCCCGCGAAGAAGTTCTCCTGTTGCAGCCGCTCGCGGTTCGCACGGCACACGGGACACCGGCCCTCGCTCACGGGCGCCGCGCAGTTCGCGCACACCAGCCGGTCGTACGTCATGCGCTCGCCCTCCTTGCACCGGTTCTACTCAGTCAACGCCCACGCGCGCGCGAACGTTCCCTCCCCACAATGCCAGGTTCGCCGGGACGGCGCGCGGGTCGCTCCGCAAGCGCAGGTGTTGTACCAACTCCGCGAGAATATGCCCCGTACAAAAACACACAACCCGCACGTAACCCTGACCGGCGACTGCGCGCCGGTACCCGGTTCGCGTAAGGTCACGCTCATCTACCCCCGGCGACCCGTGGTGCATCCGTGATCCGATTCGACAATGTCTCCAAGGTCTACCCCAAGCAGACCCGCCCGGCCCTCAGGGATGTCTCCCTGGAGGTGGAGAAGGGCGAGTTCGTGTTCCTCGTGGGGTCCTCCGGCTCCGGAAAGTCCACCTTCCTGCGGCTGATCCTCCGCGAGGAGCGGTGCAGTCACGGCCAGGTGCACGTCCTGGGCAAGGACCTCGCACGCGTATCCAACTGGAAGGTCCCGCAGATCCGCCGCCAGTTGGGCACGGTCTTCCAGGACTTCCGCCTCCTGCCCAACAAGACGGTCGCCGAGAACGTCGCCTTCGCCCAGGAGGTCATCGGCAAGTCCAGGGGCGAGATCCGCAAGTCCGTGCCGCAGGTGCTCGACCTCGTCGGGCTCGGCGGCAAGGAGGACCGGAGGCCGGGCGAGCTGTCCGGCGGTGAGCAGCAGCGCGTCGCCATCGCGCGCGCCTTCGTCAACCGGCCCAAACTGCTCATCTGTGACGAGCCCACCGGCAACCTCGACCCGCAGACCTCCGTCGGCATCATGAAGCTGCTCGACCGCATCAACCGGACGGGCACCACCGTGGTGATGGCGACCCACGACCAGAACATCGTGGACCAGATGCGCAAGCGCGTCATCGAGCTGGAGAAGGGCCGTCTCGTCCGCGACCAGGCGCGCGGCGTCTACGGCTACCAGCACTGACCAGTCCACGACGGAAAGGCTTGACCAGACGCCATGCGCGCCCAGTTCGTCCTGTCGGAGATCGGTGTCGGTCTCCGTCGCAACCTGACAATGACCTTCGCCGTCATCGTCTCCGTCGCCCTGTCGCTCGCCCTGTTCGGCGGGTCGCTCCTGATGAGCGACCAGGTCAACAACATGAAGGGCTACTGGTACGACAAGATCAACGTCTCGATCTACCTCTGCAACAAGAGCAACGCCCAGAGCGACCCCAACTGCGCCAAGGGCGCGGTCACCGAGGACCAGAAGAAGACGATCCTCACCGACCTGAACAAGATGACGGTGGTGCAGAAGGTCACCCACGAGTCCCAGGACGAGGCGTACAAGCACTACAAGGAGCAGTTCGGCGACACCCCGCTGGCCAGCACCATCACGCCGGACCAGATGCAGGAGTCGTACCGGATCAAGCTGAAGAACCCGGAGCAGTACAAGGTCATCGCGAGCGCCTTCAACGGGCGTGACGGGGTGCAGTCCGTGCAGGACCAGAAGGGCATCCTGGACAACCTCTTCGGGCTGCTGAACGGCATGAACTGGGCCGCGCGCGCGGTGATGTCGCTGATGCTGGTCGTCGCGCTGATGCTGATCGTCAACACCGTGCGCGTCTCGGCGTTCAGCCGCAGGCGTGAGACCGGGATCATGCGCCTGGTGGGCGCCTCCGGCTTCTACATCCAGGCGCCGTTCATCATGGAGGCGGCCGTCGCCGGGCTGATCGGAGGCGGGGTCGCCTGCGGATTCCTGGTGACCGCGCGGTACTTCATCATCGACCACGGTCTCGCCCTGTCGCAGAAGCTGAATCTGATCAACTTCATCGGCTGGGACGCGGTGCTGACGAAGTTGCCGCTCATCCTCGCGACGAGTGTGCTGATGCCGGCGTTGGCCGCGTTCTTCGCGCTGCGCAAGTACCTGAAGGTGTGACGCACGCCAAAGAGGTCGTACGGTCCAGCAACCGTGCGGCCTCGGGGGTTTGTCCTAGACTCACCGCCATGTCGGGCCGTGACCTGTTCCGTCAGCCCCGCCGCGGTCGCGCCGGGGCCGCCCTGACATTGGTCTTCGCGGGCGTGCTGGTGGCGGGGGCGGCGACGGGCTCCCTGCCCGGCCACGACGACCGCAAGTCCCAGGCGGACCAGTCCCGTTCGGCTGTGCCCGTGGGCCGGGCCGAGGAGGTGACCCGGGCGGCGGCCGAGGCCATGGCCGACGGCGATTCCCCCATGCAGGCCGCCGTACGTGCCGTCAGCCGCAGCGGCGACCGCTGGGGCGCCGTCTACTCCCGGGGCGAGTACGAGGAGTTCCAGGAGGCCCTCGACGGCCAGTACACCGGCGTCGGACTGTCGACGCGGCGCCGGCGGGACGGCCGTGTCGAGGTGGCGAAGGTCCGGGCGGGCTCGCCCGCGGCGGCCGCCGGCATCCGCCGGGGCGACCGGTTGCGCAGCGTCGACGGCGAGCGGACCGACGGGCTGCCGGTCACCGACGTGGTCGCGCTGCTGCGGGGCGACGCCGACGACGCGCCCGCCGGCACCACCGTCACCCTGGGCCTGCAACGCGGCACGCGCGTGTGGACCCGGACGCTGCGCCGGGCCCGCCTGTCGACGGACCCGGTCACGGTACGGCAGTCGGCGGGTGGTGTGACCGTCATCAAGATCGCCGCGTTCTCGAAGGGCGTGGGCGAGAAGGTCCGTACCGCCGTACGCCGGTCCCCGGCCGCCGGCGGGATCGTCCTCGACCTGCGCGGCAACTCCGGCGGCCTGGTCACCGAGGCCGTCACCACCGCCTCCGCCTTCCTCGACGGCGGCCTGGTCGCCACCTACGACGTCGACGGTGACCAGCGCGCCCTGCACGCCGGCTCCGGGGGCGACACCACCCGGCCCCTGGTCGTGCTCGTCGACGGCGGCACGATGAGCGCGGCCGAACTGCTCACCGGCGCCCTCCAGGACCGCGGCCGCGCGGTGGTCGTGGGCTCCCGCACCTTCGGCAAGGGATCGGTGCAGATGCCGAGCCGGCTGCCCGACGGCTCGGTCGCCGAGCTCACGGTCGGGCACTACCGCACCCCCGGCGGGCACGCCGTGGACGGTCACGGCATCATCCCGGACCTGGACGCCGGGCAGGACGCGCTCCGGCGTGCGCAGACGGTTCTGACCGGCCTGGGCGAGGCGTCCTAGCCCCGGCGGGCACGCCCTTTAATACGCTTCCCGCGACCCCCCTCCGTAGTGCGAAAATGGGCGGCACTATGGCTAAGGAAAAAGGGCGCAAGCTGATCGCGCAGAACAAGAAGGCGCGGCACGACTACCACATCCTCGACACCTACGAGGCCGGTCTGGTGCTGATGGGGACCGAGGTGAAGTCGCTGCGTCAGGGTCGGGCGTCGCTGGTGGACGGCTTCGTGCAGCTCGACGGGCACGAGGCGTGGCTGCACAACGTGCACGTACCGGAGTACAGCCAGGGCACCTGGACCAACCACAGCGCCCGCCGCAAGCGCAAGCTGCTGCTGCACCGAGCGGAGATCGACAAGCTGGAGTCGAAGTCCCAGGAGACGGGTCACACGATCGTGCCCCTGGCGCTGTACTTCAAGGACGGCCGGGCCAAGGTCGAGATCGCGCTGGCGAAGGGCAAGAAGGAGTACGACAAGCGGCAGACGCTCCGCGAGAAGCAGGACCGCCGCGAGACGGACCGCGCGGTGGCGGCGGCGCGGCGCAGGCCGCGGGCGTAGCGGCAGGTCCGGGACGCGGGGGAATAGGCTGGCACGGACCTGCGTTGGTCACGTACGATGGCACCAGCACCGCGAGGCCGGTGCGGGTTCCCTCTCCGGAGGGGTTTGAAAAATCAACATGGGGATGATCGGTTTCGACAGCGGCTGTCGAAGCAGGGGAAGCGTGTCGAGGAAGCGGCCATGATCTCGTAAACCACAGGCCGAAAAAATAATCGCCAACACCAAGCGCGATTCCTCCCAGCAGGCCTTCGCCCTCGCTGCCTGATCTCAGGTAGCAGAGCGAGCCTCCTACTAAGGGAGTGTCAGCCCGGGGCTGTTCCCGACCCGGATCCTGGCATCAGCTAGGGGACTAAACCTTGATCCCGGTCACGGGGTGAAGAGGGAAACCAAACAGTGACTGAGCCCGTCGGAGACTTGTCCGCGTGATCTCCGGGGCCGAGAAAAGCGAAGCGGACTGCACACGGAGAAGCCCTGGTTCCGCACCGTTGGACGCGGGTTCGATTCCCGCCATCTCCACCCAAGCGGCGTCACTCGAACATCCTCCCGCAAGAGCAGCGTGGAGGGTCGCTGAGGACGAGGCCGCATCACTGACGGCGGTGCCGTTGCCCGAGAGGGCAGCGACGCCGCCGTTGTGCTCTGCGGCCTTGTGCGTGTTGATGACCGGTGCGAACACCTCGCCGGGCCCGTCGCCGGAGACCCGTGGTCCGTCGTCGTCTGCGTCGACGTAGAGCCGCGTGCAGAGAGCTTGGTTGAGCATGCGACAGACGCGCTTGGCTAGTGCCCCGACAGGCTGTGACCGGCCTCGTGCCTCGCCTCGTCGAGGAGTTCGCCGAGGGCGGCCTGCGCAGTTGTGCTCCCGGACATACGCGTCACCTCCTCCAAGGACAGGGCGGCCAGCCTCTTATACGAGGCTGGCCGCCCTGTCTCGATTTCGGCACACCGATGCGGACTCAGGAGATGTTCACGCTCGTGGCTCGTCGTCGCGATCTTCGTTGCGGGACTGTCGAGGACGGGCGAGATCCTGAGCGATGGGCAGCAGGGCCCTCCTCAGCTACCTGTCGGTGGTCCGGCAGGCCGAGGCGCGGGCAGTGTCGGCGCCGCGGGGTAGGTCGCGCAGACAGCTTCGGGACGCTGCGTCCGCACGGAGGACACATGGTCGGCCGTGAGGCCCTGTGCGTAGATGTCCAGGGCGGCGAGAGTCGTGCCGGACGCGCCGTAGAGCATCCGCGAGCGGGGCAGCGTCAGCTCACTGGTGACGGTGCCGACGCGCTCACCGTCGAGATACAGCGTGACGGTCGAACCGTCGCTGGTGAGAGCGAAGTCGGCCCATTGCCCTGACCCGAGGCCACGACCAAAGCTCTGGGTCACACCGTTCCAGCGCACGGTGACGTCGGTCGGGCTCAGGGTGACCCGGTTCGTGGAGTCGACCTGGCCGAGCAGAGTCACCGTTCCGCTCACCTTGGCGGTGCCGGTGACCGACCAGGGGCCGGTCAGGTTGGAGGCCCCGAGCCAGTAGCCGCCGGAGTCGATGACCTTCACCTGGCCCTTGTCCGGGTCGGTGGCTGAGCGCGTCGAGACGAACAGCGGGGTCATCCCGCTGAGGTCGCACCGGTCGATGATTCCGCGTCGGTTGTTCGACGTGTGCGCGTCATAGGTGCCACGGGGGAACTCCGGATCCATGACGTATTGGTGGACCGGTCGGGCGTTCGTGGTGGCGTTGGGCTGCCGGACGCCCGTGTATCCCGGTGCGGTGCCGATGGTCTGCATGGTGGCCTCGTATGCCGCGTACTCCGTCTGGGTGCGCGGGCGGGTGTTCCACTGCCGGTCCGCGACCCGACCTCTCGGCGTGATCGACAGCGACTCGAGCCACTGGCCTTCAGCCCAGCCCAGGTCGTCACCCCAGACGTGCATGCCCCACCCGAGGATCTTCGGGTCGGTGGGTGTGGTCCACGTCTGGGCGATGCGCTGCTGGTTGGGGCGGCCTGAACGGGCCGGCACCAGGTAGAGGAAGCTGCCGTCAGCGACGATCTTGTCGTAGGGCTTCAGGTGGGCGGCGGTTCCACTGCCGGTCCAGTCCATGACGATGATGTCGGTGTCGAGCGGGATGTTGCGCGCCGACGCCTCGGAGCCGTTGTAGACCACCGAGGTGCGGCCCTTGGCTCGAACGTGGTCATTCACCTCATTGATGAACTCCATCTCGACATCGGCCGTCGTGGCGTACTTGCCGTTCGAGTTGGCCACGTAGTCCCGCAGAGCAGGGCAGCGGGTCATGTTCGGGGGCATCTCGTCACCACCGAGGTGGACCCATGGCGAGGAGAACCAGGGGAGGAACTCGTCGAGCATCTCCTGGGAGACCTTGAGGGCCTTCGGGTTCATGAGGTTGAACGTGAAGTCGTCGGTCAGGTGGCTGTAGCTGTAGCCCTGGCAGGTGTTCTGCGGAGTCGCGCCCGTGTCGCGCTCACCGAACCCCGGTTCGACCTCACGCGGACCGTCTGCCATGCCGACGTGGAAGTAGGCCGACTTGGGTGAGACGTGGGCCGGCAGCTCGAAACCTGGAACGAGGGTCACGTTGTTCTCCCGGGCGATCCGGTCGAGACTCTCGATGTCAGCCCGGTCGTAGCTGAAGCCTGGCTCGGCCAGCCCGGGGTACTTGGGGCTGTTGAGTCGGAAACCCTCGGCGTCATCGAAGTGAAGCACCAGGTAGTTCTGCTTGAGGTACCCCATCTGTCGGATGACGTCGGCCACGGCGCGAGGCTCCCAGTACTCACGGGACACGTCGATCGTGTTCATGCGCACGGTGGTGTTGGCGCGGTCAGTGAGGACCCCGGTGGGCAGGGTGCGTTGGTCGGCGCTCCCGACCAGCAGCTGGATCAGGCTGCGCGACCCGTAATAGATGCCACTGGCCGTGGGCGCGGTGAGCCGCACCGTCCGACCGATCTCCAGCCGGTACCCCTCGGGGCCGACCTCGGGTGCGAGAGCCGCATCGAGGGCCACCTGGATGCCGTTGCCGTTCGCACTGTTCGCTTGGGTGAGGGGCAAGCGGACACCCGTGCCGGCCTCGATGTCTCGAGCGGCATACCGTGCGACCTCGCGCAGCGGCCGGGTCGACACAATGGGGTCGGATTCCGTCGTCATGCCCGAGACGACCGTCCAGCGGTCGGCAGTGGCCGGATCGATCACGACCCTGGTCGTGTTCGCCAGGGTGAGCTTCCCCCCTGCGGGCTCCCAGTTCTGCGGAACCGGCAGCAGGGTCGTGCGTGGGTCGGCGACGTCGCTTCGGGCCCCCTCAGGCGTCGTCCGAACAGTAGGTTTCGCGCCTGCCTCACTGGCCATTGCGGGCGACACCAGCACCGAGCATGCCGTCAGGGCTGCGAGGCAGCCGGCGAGTCCCGATGCTCGCAACTTCGCCGACCCCTGGTGACGAGGGACGGCACGGCGACCAGATTTTGACATGATGCCTCCGTAACTGGTCTAGACCGGTCTAGAGTTGATGGAGTGTGGCCCGTGCGAGCGAGATGGTCAAGAGGGGGGAGCCGTGCAGGACGGGCCAGCGGGGACCAACGTGCAGGACTGACAAGAGGGGCCGGCGTGCGGGACTGACACACCGCCAAATGGCCGCTCCGGGACCGGCCGACGACCGAGGAACCGTGCCTCGCCGAGAAGCCGAGCGGACTCAAGTAGACCGAAATGGTGTCGTGGCCAGGGAGGCGCTTCGTCTCGAGGTGCCTCCCTGGCCCTCGCTATGAGCGAGCCGTGCGAGAAGTCCGGCCCGTTGCCCAGCGGGGACACGCCGGCTACCAGCGGTACACGTACTCGTATCCGTCGAATGTGGCGTACGTGCCGCTCAGCTTGGTGATGGTGACGGTGTGCGGGCCGTCGCCGAGCCGCGGCGACTCGTAGACGACGGCGTCGGCCACACGCGTGGGCGACGCGGTGTCCACGGTCACCGGATCCTGGTCGTCGATGGCGATGGCGACGGCGGCCTGGTCGCTGTTCTTCTCCCCGTGGATCCGCACCCGGTTGCCCGTGAAGGCGAAGCTCACGGTGGCGCCGTCCGTCCTGGTGAAGAGCAGGTCGTCCTGGAAGTCGCCGAGCCCGCGGGAGGCCGAGCGTGACCAGCCGGAGCTCGTCACGCTCGGGTCCGTCTCGTTGACCCGTGTCGTCTGCTGGGGGTGGGCGGGCACGCCTACCGAGATCGGCTGCGAGGCCAGGCTGTCCGGGACGACGACCTCGACGAACGTGCTGCCGATCCGGCGCCTGTCCAGCTCGGTGCGGCCGGCGTAGATCTTCGTCTGGTCCCGCAGCCCGGTCGCAGCGAGGAGCACGGTTCCGTCCGCCAGGCGCGGTGACTGGTAGCGCAGGACCCGCGGCCCGACCTTGGAGAGCGTCGAGTAGGCCGGCTCCAGCCCGGCCCCGGCGAGGATGGCCTCGGGGACGTCGTCGAGCGTGGGCGACGCGGGGATCGCGGTGTTGTTCTCGGCGGTGACGGCGAGCGCCGGCGGCGAGCAGGCGTAACGGCCGACGCGCTGGGCGAAGTAGTTGTCGATCGTCCAGAGGTATCCGGCGGGGGAGCAGCCGCCCTGCGAGGCGCCGGCGGTCCTGAAGGCTACGTTGGCGTCCCAGGTGATGAACTGGGAACCGGCGTCGTCGTAGTAGGTGTAGTTGGTGTCGGGCCGGTCGTTGAACGCGACGTTGCCGGACGCGACGAACCCGTTCGCCCGGGTCGCCTCGACGTCCAGCGTGCCGTCGGCGGCGTGGACGTACTCGGCCTGGTGTCCTTCGACGTAGATCGCTCCGCCGTCGCGCAGCTCCTGCATGTAGTCGTGGATCAGGTTGTCGCTGATCTCGTTGCGGGCGTTGACGTTCGGGTTGTTCGAGGGGTTGTCCGCGTCGGTCGCGTGTCCCTGGACGACCCCCGCGGTGATGCCCGTGTAGGGCGTGTCGTAGACCTGGTTGTGCACCATGCGCAGATCCCGGCCGAACAGAACCGTGATGCCGGGCGCCGCCTTGTAGTCCCGTCCCACCGCATGCACGACGTTGTTGGCGACCAGCGTGTCGGACACCGCCTCGTCACGGCCGATCCGGTCGCCCGCCACGGCTGCGGGATCGGGGGTGCAGTTCTGCTTGATGCCGTCGTGGGTGCTGGGGTCCCACGGCTGCGGGTCGTAGGTGCAACCGAGGAAGAGGCCCGTGCCGGAGGTGTCGGTGATGTGGTTGCCCTCGATCACGGTTCCGTGCGCGCCGTAGCGCACGCTCAGGCCGGCACCGCCGAGTGCTCGGAAGGTGTTGCCGACGAACCGGACATTCCGGCTCGCGGTGACGTCGACGTTGCCGAGCGGCTGGCTGAGCGCGCCGTACGGGCAGGTGCCGGCCGGGACCGTGACGGTGCACTTGCCCTGGTTCGGCGCACCGGTGATGTGCAGGTTGGACTGCACCTCGGCGAACCCCGTCACCGAGGGGCCGAGCCACGTGGCGTAGGAGAACTGCAGCCCCTCGAACGACAGGTCGTGCACGGGCTCGGCGAGCGTCCCGCTCACCGTGACCAGCCGCTCGAGGCGGGGCAATGTGATGTCGAGGTCATGGATGTCGACGCCCGGCTGCGGCGCGTAGTAGAGCCGGCCCGCGGCGGAGTCGAGGTACCACTCGCCGGCCGACAGGAGCGAGTAGTGGTTGGCGACGTACGTCGGCACCGTCGAGGTGCTCATGTTGGGCAGGCCGCCGCTCTCGATCGGGGCACGCGGCGGTCGCTTCGTCATCCCGTCCCAGCAGGTCTTGAGCATGGTGACCGTGGTGGCGGACTCGCCCGCCGTCACGGAGCTGAGCGGGCACCGCGACTGGGTCCACGGCCCGGTCTTTCCGGTGTAGACGAACTCGACCTGCCCGACCTCCTCGGGCCGGAGCGCGTCGAGCCATCGGCGCGACGTGGCGTCGGTGACGCGGTAGCCCGTGGAGGTGCCCGACCACGAGGTGGGGAAGCCGAGCTCGCGCGCGGTCGCCTGAGCGACCGGTGCCCACGCCCCGTCGACGTACAGCTGACGGGAGCGGCTCCCGACGGGGACGTCCGCGACCCAGATCCCGCGTGCGGCGTCGTACTGCGTCCAGCCCGTCAGGCTCGTGCCGCCCGAGATCACGACGGCGTCCGGATCCGCCGCGCGCCAGACCACCGGGTGTTCCGGGGTCCCGGAATCCCGCGCGCTGAAGCGCAGGGTCTGCGACAGGTCGTAGCGACCGGCGAGGAGCGTGACCGTGACGGCCGATCCCGAGCCGACCAGCTCGCGTGCCTTGAGCTGCGCCCCGGCCAGGTCGCACGGGGCCTCGCGCGTGCAGTCGGAGCCCTGCCCGTCCGGCGCGGCGACGAGCTGCGCGGCCGCCGCCTGCGCTGCGGGGGCACCGGTCAACACCAGCGCCGGCACCAGTAACACGGCCGCCAGGATCGGTGTGAGCTTCCTCGACCACTTCCGCACAGACATTGGATGTCTCCTAGCGCCTCGTCGCCTTGCTTGGTGCAGTCCAGTGACGTCGAGCTCGGGCGCCCATTGGAACATCCGATGATTGGCCTGGCTAGTCCTTGGGCTCGATACACCCTGGGAGGAACCTGAGACGACCGCCGAGAAGGGGATCACCGGCGCGCGATGCCGGGTGGCATCGGCGGACTCGGCCTGATCACGCCGACGGCGGCGTTCGCGTCGGCCGATACGCGGTCAAGTGGAAGGTGGGTGAGAGGGGCGACCGGGAGCAGTTCCTCGGCTCGCTCGACCTGCGATCGGCTCGGCCGTCCCGGGCACAGTGAAGCCCGCGGGCTGATCCTCGGCGAGGTGAAGGAGACGGATCCCATTCGTCATCTCGCTCAGCCGGGCCGGTGCGGAGCGACGCGGGCCAGGGCGACGCGGACGGCTTCAGGGGTTCGTTCGGGGCGTGGGACGAGCTCGTGCCCTTGGCCGGGTCGCGTGGTCGCGCCGGGTTCCTTCGGGTGGGCTTTCCGCTGCCCACGGGACCGGCAGCACCGACATCACATCTCTGCCTGTGCTTGCGGGCCCAGCTCGAGCTCGAACCACAC
Source organism: Streptomyces sp. NPDC001292 (assembly GCF_042896465.1). Lineage (NCBI taxonomy): Bacteria > Bacillati > Actinomycetota > Actinomycetes > Kitasatosporales > Streptomycetaceae > Streptomyces > Streptomyces sp. NPDC001292. The sequence goes on along the minus strand of NZ_JBIAXG010000007.1, from coordinate 199,909 downwards.
CGTCTTGCCGATGCCGGCCGGGCGGTGTTCCGTACCCCAGTCGTCCGCCAGCGTCTCCACCAGTGCCAGGCCTCGGCCCGACTCGTCCTCCGGTGACGCCTCTCGGGGCGTGGGCAGCGTGTCGTTGGCGTCCGCGACCGAGATGCGCAGGCGGCCCTCGTCGCTCAGTACGCAGCGCGCCCGGATCTCCCGGCCCGGGGCCTTCGCGTGGCGGTAGGCGTTCGTCATCAGCTCGCTGAGCAGGAGCACCGCCGTCTCCGTCACCCCGTCGGGCAGCTTCCACGACGTCGCCTGTTCGAGCAGGAGCACCCGGGCCCGGCCCACGCTGCGCGCGTCGCGGGGGAAGCGGAACTCGATGTCCTGGGGGAGTGCGGTCGGTGAGCGGTGCGGCATCGGCATACGGGCTGGTTCCTTGCGTGTGATTCTCCGTCGTTCGGCGGGAAAATGCTGCTGGCCTGTGCCTAGCCTCGGAAGTAGCGGGTCGGGTACGCGGCGTGGCTGTACACGGTGCGGCGGCGGGAGGCGGGTGAGGGCGCGTGGCAACGGGGGACTCCCAGCAGGCGCAGCAGAACTGGCGTTACTGCGGTGGGCAGATCAAGTTGTGGCGGGAGGAGGCCCAGGTCACCCGGCAGGCCCTGGCCGACGAGGCCGGCTACGACTACGAGTACGTCAAGTCGATGGAGTGCGGGCGGCGTCGGCCGACCCTCAGGTTGTTGCAGGCCGCCGATCAACTCTGCCGGGCACGAGGCAAGTTGGTGGCTGCGCATGAGTTCCTGAAACCCGAGCCGTTTCCGCAGCGCACGCAGCAGTACGTGTCGTTGGAGGCCGAGGCCATCACAGTGCAGTGGTACGAACCGTTGTTGATTCCCGGTCTCTTGCAGGCTGAGGAGTACGCACGGCAGTTGATCGGCAACGACTGCCCTCCGCTGGACGAGGAGACCGTGGAGGAACGCGTAGCTGCCCGGCTCAAGCGGCAGGAGAAGTTGGTCAGCAAGCCGCTGGCGCACTTCACCTTCGTCATGCATGAGGCCGCTTTGAAGGCGGTGATCGGTGACAGGGCCGTGATGCGAAGGCAGCTTGAGCACCTGCTGGAAGTTGGCGGCCTACGCAATCTGACGCTCCAGGTACTGCCATTCGCGCTGGCCCCTACCGTGGCGCTCAGTGGAGCCCTCATTCTTGTGGAGACTGCCGAGCATGACGTGTACGCACATGTGGAAGGGCAGGAGACAGGGGCGCTGTACGCGGACGGAGCCAAGATCAGCGCACTCGCACAACGCTATGGCATGATCCGCTCGCAGGCGCTTAGCGTCGACGAGTCTGCCCGGTTCATCGAGAAGTTGGCGGAGGAGCTATGAGCGAGCAGCTGTCTTGGTTCAAGTCCAGCTACAGCGATTCCTCAGGCGGCGCCTGCGTCGAAGTCGCCACCTCCCCCCACACCATCCACGTCCGTGACTCCAAGCTCGGCGTCGACGGCCCGCGCTTCGCGGTGGACGTCGACGCCTGGTCAGCCTTTCTGGCGTACGCCGCCCACTGAGCTCGCGCCAGCGAGCGAGATCAGCAGCGCGACCGCCGCCGCCGTCACCGGGACCGCGTAACCCGACGTCGCCGACACGTGTTCGACCATCCAGCCGCCGGTCGCGCTGCCGCAGGCGATCCCGCCGAGCAGGCCGGTCACCGCGAGGGTCATGCCCTCGTTGAGCCGGCTCTCGGGGGAACGCTGCTGGACCAGGGTCATGTTCGTGACCATGGTGGGCGCCGTCGCCGTACCGGCGACGAGGAGCGCGCCGCAGAGCGCGAGCAGGGAGCCGGTCAGGGCGGCCAGCAGCGGCAGTGTCATGAGCGCCGTCATCGCCGCCACGCACCACGGCAGTCGCCTCCCGGCCGGCCCCGCCGGCCGCAGCACCCCGTACACCAGCCCGGCCACGCACGAGCCGGCCGCCTGGAGGCCGAGCGCCACGCCCGCCACCGACCGGTGCCCCTGCGAGTCCGCGAACGCCACGGTGACGACCTCCAGCGCGCCGAACACCGCGCCCATGGCGAGGCACACGGCGAGTTGGGCCGGCATACCGGGGGCGCGCAGAGGCGCCCGCGCGGGAGTGCGGGGCCTCGGCGGCGGCTCGGTCGAGCGCTGGGCGGCGAACAGGAGGATGCCGGTGAGCAGCAGTACGGCACCGGCCAGCGTGCCCGCCTCCGGGAAGAACGTCCCGCAGAGGAAGGCCGCGAGGACCGGGCCGAGCATGAAGCACAGCTCGTCCGCGGCCTGTTCGAAGGAGTTCGCGGTGTGCAGGGCCTCGGGGGCGGACCGCAGCAGGTGTGCCCAGCGGGCGCGGGACATCCCACCGGTGTTGGGAGTGGTCGCGGTGGCCGCGTACGCGGCGAACAGGGTCCAGTCGGGAGCGTCGTAGCGCACGCACAGCAGGAGAGCCAGGCTGCCCAGGACCGCGCAGACGGTGGCGGGTACGGCGATCCGGGCCTGTCCGTACCGGTCCACCAGCCGGGCGATCCAGGGGGCGGTCACCGCGGTCGCCGCGAGGCCGGTTGCGGTGACGGCGCCGGCCAGCGCGTACGAGCCGCGCGCACCGGCGATCATGACGACCGCGCTCACACCGAACATGCCCATCGGCAGCCGGGCCATCAGGTTCCCGGCGGTGAAGGCGCGGGTGCCGGGGAGGGTGAACAGGCGGCGGTAGGGGGCGAGAAGGGAGGCGTGGCCTTCCGCGGCGGCCGGGGCCGGGGCCTGGGTGGCGGCCGAGGTGGCGGCCGGGGCCGGGGCCTGGGTGGCGGCCGAGGTGGCGGCCGGGACGGGGGTTTTCGGCATGCCGTCACCGTCACCCCTGCGCTGACCTGCGGTCCAACACCTGATCGGGTGCGATTGACGCACCCGCGTTGTAAGTTCGGCCGGTGCCTGCCGAACCCGGACCGCCGTCCCTCTCCGCCGAGGGGATCGCCCCCCGCCTACTGCGCGCCTTCGTCGCCGTCGCCGAGGAAATGCACTTCACGCGCGCCGCCGCGCGGCTGTACGTCGCGCAGCAGGCCGTCAGCCGGGACATCCGACGGCTGGAGCGGGAGTTGGGCGCCGTGTTGTTCGTACGGACCACCCGGCAGGTCACGCTGACCGCCGAGGGCACCCGGCTGTTGCCGTACGCCCGCCGGGTGCTTCAGGCCCAGCGCGCGCTGCTCGACGCCTTCGGCCGGGGCGGACCGGAGCGGCCGCTGCTCGTCGACGTCAACAGCCCGGGCCTGTTCGGGGAGCGGGTGCTGGACCGGGCGCGGTCCCGTGTCCCGCATCTGGAACTGATGACCCGCTTCGAGAGCGGCCTGACCGGTGCCGCCGCCGAGATCCTGGCCGGCCGGCTCGACGCGTCGTTCGGACGGTTCGCCGGGCTCGACCCCGTGGTCCGGCAGGGACTGCTGCACCAGCCCGTCCGGTTCGAAAGGATGGCCGTCATCCTGCCCGAGGGGCACCGGCTCGCACACCTGGAGAAGGTGCCGCTCGACGCCCTGGCGGGGGAGACCGTGTACGCGGGCGCGGGCAATCCCCGCACGCTGGAGTGGACCGACCTCGCGCGCGACCTGTTCGAGGGGCGCGGCATCGGCATCGCACCGCCCGCTCCGCTCGCGGTCGGCGTGGCCGAGTTCCGGCGGATCATGGCCAAGCACCGGAACCCGATCCTCGCCGTGGTCGACTTTCCGGCGATGCCCCAGACGGTTCTGCGGCCTCTTGTGGAACCCGTTCCGCTGTCGCCGGTGTCGCTGGTGTGGCGAAAAGGGCTGGTTCATTCAGGATTGGAGGCGCTCAGGCGTTCTGCCGCCGAACTGGCGTGCGAGGAGGGATGGTTGCGCAGACCCATGGAGGGATGGATTCCGGCCATGGACGCGGTCGTGATGGGTGCACACATCTGAGTCCGATCTCCATGGCATGGCCACATGCGATACATTCGGGGACCCGGGTGCACTGTGATAAGGGGGGCGCTCGGGCCGGGTGGGGGTCCTGTCCCGACGACAGTACGTAGGCCCGGATTCGTAAGCCCACCTGGAAGTCATGCCCCTGGGGGGGAAGCACGTGCGCGTCGACAAATGGCCAAATCACGCCCAACCGGGGGGATCCGGACCCCTGTCCGGAGGCGGCCGCGAGACGGCCGGGGCCGTGGACCCGGGTGAGTCGCTCATATCCGGTGATGTCCTCGGCACGGAACCGGAATCAGGCCATCCCTCCGGAGCGGCGCCGGAACCCGGTGGCCGGGGCGTGTGGCCGGAGGCCACCGGGCGGACGGCGGCCTGGCCGAAGTCCGGTCCGGGCGGTGCGCCAAGACACCCGCAGGGAGCCGGCGAGAGCCGGGGCCCGGGTCCGGCGGCGGGCTCCTGGTTCGACAAGGGCCGCCCCGCCGAACCGGCGGCCGCGGCGGAGACGCGGGTGCTGCCCGGGCCGGGGCCAATGGCGGACTCCTGGACGACGGCCGACCCGGCGGCCGCCGCTGAGACGCAGATGTTGCCCGCATCGGCAGCCGCCGCTGAGACGGCGATGTTGCCCGCATCGGCAGCCGCCGCTGAGACGCAGATGCTCCCCGGACCCGCGGCGGCGGCGGAGACTCAGGTGCTGCCCGGAGTGGCGAACGCCGCGGCACCCGGGGCGCCGGCAGGCGCGGGTACGGATCCGTTCGGCCCCGCCTATAGCGGCCCCGCGGGCACCGGCCAGGCCGGTACCGGTCCGCTGCGGGTGCAGGTCGAGGACCCGTGGGAGACCCACGACCCGCACGAGGTCACCGTGCAGCTCGACGCCGTGAGCCTGCGGCCGGGTGGCACCCTCGGGTCGGCCGGCCCCGCCGGCAAGGAGGCCGACCGGCCCGTCTTCGTCGACGAGTCCGGCCGCCGCAGTCGGCGCTTCCGCCGGCTCGGCATGGTCATCGGCCTCGCCTGCGCGGTCTACGCGGTCGTCATCGTCGTCACCCTGATGTCCGGCAACGCGGCCGCCCCGTGGGTGCCGGTCCGGGACCCGGCCTCCGACGAGCAGCCGGCGGGCAAGGTCAGGGAGTCCCCGCGGCAGTCGGGCACCAGCCCGTCCGCGGACACCAGCGGCCTGCCCGAGGCCACCACCGACCCCTCCGCCCCCACCGTCCCGAGCGCCGGCGTGACCCCGCCCGCGGGATCCACCGCCATACCGGGAGCCCCGGCCGCGCCCGGCGGGACGCCCGCAGCGTCGAGCCACCCCGCTCCCTCCGTGACCAGCACGAAGAAGGCCACCCCGGACCGCAGCGTGCCGCCCGCCACCGGGGGCAACGGCTCCTCCCCGGGCACCAACCCGTCGCCCGACCCGGCCGTGAGCGAACCCGGCCAGGGCCCGGACCCGTCGCCGCCCGGCAACTCCGGCGGCAGTGGCGTCACCACCAATGCCGGGGGAGCCGCCACGGCGAACCCCGTCGCCACCACCGGCCCGGCCGCCGACCGGCCCGGCGTCACACCCGACCACTCTCCGGAGAACGTCCTCTGATGGCCTCCCGTTCCAACCGTCGCCGCTCCACCAGAGGCGACGGGCGATCCCAGCGTGCCCCGGCACACGTCAATCTGCGACGCCGCAGGCTGCCCATGCGCTGGGTGCTCCCCGTCATGCTGCTGCTCGCCATGACCGCGATGCTGATGCTGCGCGGCTATGTGCACAGCGAGATCCTCGCCGACTACCGCATCAGGCCCGAGGCCGCCATCGACAAGGTGCCGGAGGAGATCCTCGAGGGCGGCCCGGTCCTCGACACCCGCAGCGGCAAGACCGCCAGCCTGAGCGTGCCCAGGCACCGGCTCGTCCTCACCTTCGACGACGGTCCCGACCCCACGTGGACCCCCAAGGTGCTCGACGTGCTCAAGAAGCACGACGCGCACGCGGTGTTCTTCATCACCGGCACCATGGCCTCGCAGTACCCGGACCTGGTCAAGCGCATCGTGCGCGAGGGACACGAGATCGGGCTGCACACCTTCAACCACCCCGACCTGTCCTACAAGTCCCCCGGCGGCATCGACTGGCAGCTGTCCCAGAACCAGATGGCCCTGGAGGGCGCCGCCGGCATCCGCACGTCGCTGTTCCGGCCGCCGTACTCGTCCTTCGCCGACGCGATGGACAACGCGTCCTGGCCGGTCGTCGAGTACATCGGCTCCCGCGGCTACCTCACGGTCCTCAACAACACCGACAGTGAGGACTGGCAGAAGCCGGGTGTCGACGAGATCATCCGCAGGGCCACCCCGAAGCACGGCGACGGCGCCATCGTCCTGATGCACGACTCCGGTGGTGACCGGCACCAGACCGTCGAGGCGCTCGACAGGTTCCTGCCCGACCTCCAGGCCAAGGGCTACAAGTTCCAGAACCTCACCGAGGCCCTCGGCGCACCCAGCGCGCACACCCCCGTCACCGGCGTCGAGCTGTGGAAGGGCCGGGCCTGGATCTTCCTGGTCCAGGCCTCGGACGAACTCACCGGCGTGCTGGTCGTCGGCCTCGCCGTCATCGGCTCCCTCGTCCTGGTCCGCTTCGGCCTGATGTTGCTGCTCTCCGGGGCGCACGCCCGACGGGTGCGCAAGAAGAACTTCCGCTGGGGCCCGGACGCGCCGATCACACAGCCGGTGTCGGTCCTCGTCCCGGCGTACAACGAAGCCAAGTGCATCGAGAACACGGTGCGTTCACTCGTCGCGAGCGACCACCCGATCGAGGTGCTCGTCATCGACGACGGCTCCAACGACGGCACCGCGCGCATCGTCGAGAACCTGAACCTGCCGGGCGTGCGGGTCGTCCGGCAGCTCAACGCGGGCAAACCTGCCGCCCTCAACCGGGGCCTGGCCAACGCCCGTCACGACATCATCGTGATGATGGACGGCGACACCGTGTTCGAGCCGTCCACCGTCCGCGAGCTGGTGCAGCCCTTCGCCGACCCGAGGGTCGGCGCGGTCGCCGGCAACGCCAAGGTCGGCAACAAGGACTCGCTCATCGGGGCCTGGCAGCACATCGAGTACGTGATGGGCTTCAACCTCGACCGCCGGATGTACGACATCCTCGGCTGCATGCCGACCATCCCCGGAGCCGTCGGCGCCTTCCGGCGCGGTGCGCTGGAGCGGGTCGGCGGCATGAGCGAGGACACGCTCGCCGAGGACACCGACGTCACCATGGCACTGCACCGCGACGGCTGGCGGGTGGTGTACGCGGAGAACGCCCGCGCCTGGACCGAGGCCCCGGAGTCCGTGCAGCAGCTGTGGTCCCAGCGCTACCGCTGGTCGTACGGCACCATGCAGGCGATCTGGAAGCACCGTCGGGCCGTTGTGGAGCGGGGCCCCTCGGGCCGCTTCGGCCGCGTCGGACTGCCGTTCGTCTCCCTGTTCATGGTGGTGGCCCCGCTGCTGGCCCCGCTGATCGACGTCTTCCTGCTGTACGGGCTCGTGTTCGGCCCCACGCAGAAGACCGTCGGCGCCTGGCTCGGCGTACTGGCGGTGCAGGCCTTCTGCGCCGCGTACGCCTTCCGGCTGGACCGCGAGCGGATGAGTCACCTCGTCTCGCTGCCGCTCCAGCAGATCCTCTATCGGCAACTGATGTACGTCGTCCTGCTCCGGTCCTGGATGACGGCGCTCACCGGCGGTCGGCTGCGCTGGCAGAAACTGCGGCGTACCGGCGTGGTGGAGGCGCCGGGTTCGATCCCGCAACAGCGGGCGGCGGGCAACGGCAGTGAACGGAGGCCCGTCGGATGACGGCACACGAGTACGGGACGGCGGACGGCACACCGCCGCCGGGCATACCGGGGACGCCCCCGGGCTCCCGGCCGGGACCGGACCCCGTCCACGGCTCCACGGCACCCGCCGGCTCGGCGCCGGCCCCGGGGAACTGGCCGTACGGGGACGCGACGGGAACGACGGCCGGCACCTCGGGCGGGTACCCGGCCGGGACCACGGCCGGGTGGCCGTACGACGGCGCGGGCGAGGTGAGGATCCCCGCCCAGAAGACGGCGGACGCCGTGAACGGAGCGGCCCCGGCGGACACCACCGGCGCGACCGACACGACCGGCGGGCCGGACACGGCCGGCGCGGAGAAGAAGCCGGCGGGCCCCGGCCGTGACCGCTATCTGGACCTGCTGCGCTCCATCGCCCTGGTGCGTGTGGTGGTGTACCACCTCTTCGGCTGGGCCTGGCTGTCGGTCCTCTTCCCGTCCATGGGCGTGATGTTCGCGCTGGCGGGCTCGCTCATGGCGCGCTCGCTCAACCGTCCCGCCCTGTCCGTGATCAAGGGCAGGGTGCGCAGGCTGCTGCCCCCGCTGTGGGTGTTCAGCGCGCTGGTGCTCGGCATCCTGTTCGTGCAGGGCTGGAGTCCGGCGAAGGACCCGGACGGCGGGGGTGCCTTCTGGGGCCCGGTCAGCGTGTTCAACTACCTGGTGCCGATCGGCGCCCCGCCGTACCCCTGGGACATCGGCTCCGAGTCCGGGCTGCTGGAGAGCAGCTGGGCGGACCAGGCGGCGGGCCCGCTGTGGTATCTGCGGGCCTACCTGTGGTTCGTGCTCGCCTCCCCGCTGCTGCTGTGGGCGTTCCGCCGGGTGCCGTGGGTGACCCTGTTGTTCCCGCTGGCGCTCACCGCCGTGGTCGGCACCGGGCTGGTCACCATCCCCGGCGAGACCGGCAACGCGGTCCAGGACTTCGCCGTGTACGGCAGCTGCTGGGTGCTCGGCTTTGCCCACAACAACGGCATGCTGAAGCAGATCCCGCGCTACGCGGCGGTGTCCGGCGCGGCCGCGTTGATGGCGTTCGGCCTGTGGTGGGCGTCCGGCCACCTCGGTTCCGAGGGCTGGGACCTGAACAACATCCCGCTCGCGCAGGCGACCTGGTCGTTCGGCATCGTGGTGATCCTGTTGCAGTACTCCCCGTCGTGGCAGACGCTGCCGGGCCGGCTGGCCAAGTGGGACAAGCTCATCACCCTCTCCAACAACCGAGCGGTGACGATCTACCTCTGGCACAACCTGCTCATCATGGCGACGGTGCCGATCCTCGACCTGGCCTACGACCTGCCCTTCATGCAGAGCGACACGGCTTCCTCGTGGCTGGACTCGACGGGGTTCTTCTGGCAGTTCGTGCTCGTCTGGCCGCTGATCGGCCTGGCCATACTCGCCGTCGGCTGGATCGAGGACCTGGCGGCGCAGCGCAAGCCCCGGCTGTGGCCGAACGGGGCGAAGAAGAAGCAGGCGGCCAGGGCCCATTGAGCCGGGTGCCCCGCGTCCATCGGGCGCGGGGCACCGAAGTCCTCTGGTGGTGCGCTGAGTTGGAGTTCTGCCGGGCTCTGGCCAACGCGCGTAGACGGGCGCATCATGGGGGTGCTTTGTGCGCACAACCCTCGCACTGAAATTGTCATGCATGCGTCACAGCGGGCATGCACGCTCATTCACGCGCGTCATTCGGCGACAAAGGGAGACGGCACGATGGCTTGCGGATCGACCAGCCTGTGGGCTGGTGAAACGAGTTGGTTCTGTTGCGGATCCGCGTGGGGTCCGTGCGGCAGCGCAGGCGGAGGCGCCTGCGGCAACTGCCAGTCCAGCAAGAACCACGGCGCCTGGCCCAACGCGTCACAGGCATGCTGGGACATCACCCGGCCCGACCTGTGCGGCGAGAACATCCCCAGACGCGGCTGCGGTGCGGTGATGAACGTCAGACACCAGTGCTCCGGCGCCACCGTCTGCATCACGATCACCGACTGCGGACCGCGTACCAAGTCCTGGTGCGGTGAGGCCACCTGCTGCAACGGCGCCTGCCGCACCAACCGCGTCCTCGACCTGACCCCGGCCGCCTTCTCGGCCATCGGCAGCCTGAGCTCCGGCAAGCTGCCGGTCTACATCTACGAGTGAGGAGGAGTTCGGCATGACGTACCGTCAGAAGGACAACGGCGGCCTGGGCCGCCGGCGCTTCCTCACCACGGCCGCCCTCAGCGGTGCCACCATCGTCGGCGCGTCCGCCCTCGGCGGCTTCGACGCCGACGCGGCCTTCGCCGCCGAGCCGTCGCTCGACCCGGCGATTCCCAAGTCGGCCTTCGTGGAGGGCCGGATCACAGGCATCACCGGCAGTGTCCTGGAGGTCGCGGGATCCTACGGCGACCACTCCCGGGTCCAGATGACCAACGTCACCAGCGTCTGGAAGGTCCGGCCGACCACGGCCGCCGAGATCGAGATCGGGGACGGGCTGTACGCGCGGGGCGTTCCGATGCCGGACGGCACCGTCGCCGCCGACGCGGTGTGGGTGAACATCGTGAACCTCGACACCACGATCCGCGGCATCGCGAAGAACCGGCTGCACCTCTCCCACGGGCAGCACGAGATCGTCGGTCACGTCCGTCCGGACACGACGAACGCCTCCTACGCGGGCCGCGCGCTCACCTCGGACCTGTCCCGGCTGCGCATCGGACAGAGCGCCCAGGTGCTCGGGGCCTGGCGGCCGTCCGACAACTCGGTGGACGTCGTCCGCATCTCCGTCGGGCACTGACGGCCGGATCCGAGGAGGAGAAGGGGAGGGAAGGATGCTCTCACTGACAACGGGCCTCGTACCGCTGGTCCTTGCGGGTCTGCTGGGGTGGACCGGCTCGGTCAAGCTCTTCGACCGGGACACCGTGCGCCGGGCACCGAAGACGGCGCTGGCCCGCATGCTGCGCAGCAGCGAGCGGGCGGCGCTGGTGCTGCGCGGCACCGGCGCCGTGGAACTCCTGCTCGCGGCGGGGCTGCTGGCCGTACCGGCGAACCCGGTGCCGGGCGCGGCCACCGCCGTCCTCGGGGTCGGGTTCCTCGGCTATCTCGGCTACGGCCGGGCGCTGGCACCGGAGTCCTCCTGCGGCTGTACGGCGAACGAGGACACCCCGATCACCTGGCGCGCGTTCGCGCGGGCCGCGCTGGTGCTCGTGGGCGGGGCGACGGCGGCGGTGGCGCACGGCGCCTGGTGGTCCACGCTCACCGAACGGCCCGGTGGCTCGCTCGTGTTCCTGGCCGTCGCCGGGGCCGTCCTGGTGGCGCTGTCGGTCGACCTCGACCGGTGGTGGCTGCTGCCGCTGCGGCGGCTGAGGCTGCGTGTCTTCGGGCATCCGCTCTTCGGCAGGGAGCCGGGGGACCGTGTGCCGGTCCCCGCCAGTGTCGAACTGCTGGAGAACTCCCTCGCCTGGCAGACCGCCTTCCCGGTGGTCCGGTCGGGTCTGCTGGATCACTGGGAGGAGGACGGCTGGCGGATCCTCCTGTACTCGGGTGTGTACGGGACGCGGGAGAACGCGCGGCCGGTGTCCGTGGTCTTCGCCCTGGACGCCACCGCCAGCCGCGACACCACCGGTGACCCCGTGGTCCGCGTCAGCTTCATCGACGCGGACACGGGGGAGCCGGTGGCGGAGGACCTACTGAACGCGGTCCCACCCCGCAGGGCTCTGCCAACACTCGGCTGACGAACCAGTCCCACGCGGCTCACCGCCCCTGCACCCGCTCTCGCAGGGGCGGTGAACCGTGAGCGGAGGTGCGGGCTCCGTTCGCGTACGTCTCATGTACGGGTGTGGCGGTGGGGCCTCGCGCTGGTGTGGGCGCGGGTGATCTCGGTAGCGTGTCGGCTGTTTCGCCGTTCCCACCTGCCCCACCAGGAGCCTGCTGTGATCCGCCGTCCAACCCGTCTGCTCACCACAGTCGTCGCCGGCACGGCGGCAGCACTGCTCCTCGCCGGTTGCGGCGGGGGCGACGGCGACTCGAAGGCCAACGACAAGATCGCGGGCGCGGATACGGGTACGGAGACAGCGGCTTCCCCAACTCCGTCCGCGACGGCGGTGGCGCGACCGGAGATCGAGTTGCCGTCGGATCTCACCTACACCTTCGAGTGGCCCAAGACGGGGGACAAGACCAAGGACGCCGTCCTCTACGACAGCCAGCAGTTCATCAAGGCTGTGGACATGGCGATCGCTGATCAGAAGCCGCTCGACAAGGGGTATCGCTTCTACTCAGAGGGCGAGGCAGCGGCGGGAAGCCAGAAGTTCATCCAGGAGTTCGTGGACTACAAGGACCGGATCACCGGCGCCAAGCGGTACTACGGCGCAAAGGTCCAGGTCAACGATGATGGAACGGCGAGCCTCGTCTACTGCGAGGACCAGAACAAGGCGTACAACAAGAGCCTGAAAACCGGAAAGACGGAGGTGACCCCGCAGTCGAAGGACAACTACGTCCTCTACAACAGCCGACTGCGGGTCAACAAGCAAGGCATCTGGGTCACTGAGAAGCTGATGTCGCAGCGGGGGAGCTCCGTATGTCAGCCCTGAGCAACCTGCGACGCGCAGGCGCCGTCTCCGCCACAGCCGCGCTGTTGCTCTGCCCGACACAGGCATGGGCGGGCTACGGCCACGGCGGCAGCACCAACGGCGGGAGTGACACCACCGCATCGGGCGGCGCCGACGACAAGGGCACCATCTCCGCCACCGCCGGTGCCGTCGTCTTCGACCGGTCCAAGAACGGCGCGGGGCGGTCGGCCGGGCCCGTGGCTTCTGCCACGGCCTGGACCCCGCCCGCCTGTTACTACGCGCCCAAGTACAGCCCGGACCAGCTCAAGGCGTATCTGGAGCCGATCTGGGAGGCGGAGTCGACGGGGTACGAGTGGGACGCTCAGCAGCGTGACCGCTACGTCAACGGGCACCCGTACAAGGACTTCAACAAGGACAAGGACGGCGAGGGCTACTGGTGGGACTCGTACGTCACCCCCGGCCGTGCGGGCGACCCCGGCGCGCTGGACTGTGACAAGCCCATCTTCTGGGTGGACAAGGGCGCCCCACCTCCGGCGGACACACCGCAGGCCATCACTCCCCGGGTCCTCGCCGAACTCGCCTACAACGAGATCCGTGTCCCCGGTACCGAGGTGACGCTTGCCCCGGCGGGGGCGACGAAGGTGAATCTGCCGACCTGGGCGTGGCTGGACGGGGCGCGGTTCAGGCCGGTTTCCGTGACCGCTTCGGTGCCGCTGCTGGGGATTTCCGCGACCACCACCGCCGAGCCGGTCTCGTTGAGGATCGATCCCGGTACGGCGGACGCCGAGACCTATCCCGCGTCGGGGGTCTGCGCGATCAACGGCGACCGTATCGGTGAGGCGTACGCCAAGGGGAAGGCCGACCGGACGCCGCCCTGCGGGGTGAAGTACCTGCGGTCGTCCGGCGACGGCTCGTACCGGTTGAGGGCCACCATCACCTGGAAGATCCACTGGACGGGGTCCGGCGGTACCAGTGGCGATCTGCCCGAGGGAACCTTCGGCGACACCCAGGACGTCACGGTCCAGGAGATCCAGGCCGTCAACCGCTGAGCCGGAGTCGGAGTCGGACAACCGAAACGGGGGCGCCGCGGTGAACAGGTGGCGGGTTCGGAACGTACTCGAGCAGGTGGGGCGGGGGCAGCGCGTGGAACTGCGGCTCAGCAGGTCGTCCGTGGCGAAGGCCGCCGGACTCGCCTGTCTCGCCGAGCAGTTCGGGTACGAGTACGTGGGCGCTCAACGAGCGCGTGACAACAAGTTCCAGCTGCTCCTCGCGCCCGACCCCAGCCCGCAGGCCCAGGCGCGGGCCGCGCGGAACTGGGCGCAGTATCCGAACGCCGGGGACGGGGTGTCGCTGCCGCCGCTCGTGCCGGACGCGTTCGAGCTGATGACGGCGCGCATCACCTTCGACATCACGGGCAACCGGGATCAGATACCCGTGGCGCTCGTCGGCGTGTTCGCGACCATCGGGTGTGGTTACTGCGCGGCGCGGTTCCGGGGGGACGAGTTCTTCCTCGTCGTCGTCGGGGTCCTGTGGGTCTTTTTCCTGGCCTTCTCCGGTATCGGGTTCGTCGTGATGAGGAGGCGCAACGCCAGGGCAACGGCACTGCTCCAGGCCGCCGGGTTCGTGCCGGTGACGGAAGAGGGCGGGAGAGTGCGGTATCGGCCGCCCGGCGCGCAGCCTCCGGGCGGGCAGCCCTGGCAGGCCGGGCCGTATGGGCAAGGCCCGTACGGACAGGGCCCCTATGGGTAGGGCCCGTACGACAACGGGCCCTGCCACCCCCGGTAGAGAGCGACCGCGCGCGGCCCAGGGGGTACCGGTCCGGCCAGTGGGCGGGCACTGTGGGAGGGAACGGTTTTCCGGCCTCCGACGATGCCCCGGCGAGGCCTGCCGGCCGGGGTGAGCCTAGGCGGTGACAGGCACATGGCACTGGCTGCGGTCACGGTCCCGTACGAGCTGAGGTTCGACACCGGGCGGGTCTGCCTGGATCTCCTCTCCACCACCCATCCCGTGGAACGACTGGACTCCCTCGCGCCGCTGCGCGCGTGGATCACAGGCTCGGGGCTGGTGCCACCCGGCTGCCCACTGGCGCACGCGGACGCCTCCTGGCTCGCGGACTTCCGTGAACTGCGGGGAGACGTGGGGAAGCTGGTGCGCGGATACCTCGCCCTGGAGGTCCGGGCGTACGATCTCGCGCTCGCCCGCGTCAACGACATCGCTCGTACGGCGCCGCCCGCACCCCGGGCCGTACGTGGTGAAGACGGCTCCCTCGTACGCGAGTTGGCGAGGCCACCCGAGTGCGCCGCCCTGCTCGCGGCCGTCGCCCGGGACGCCGTGGAACTGCTCACCGATCCCGTGGCCAGGGCGAGCCTGCGCCAGTGCGAGGGAGACAACTGCCCGATCGTGTACCTGGACACGTCCCGGGGGCGCCGGAGGCGCTGGTGCTCCAGCGAGGTCTGCGGGAACCGCGAACGGGTGGCCCGCCACCGCCGACGCGCCGCCCTCTCAAGGACATAGAGGGAGGTCTGGGCGACAACTCCCATAATTCATTTGCCTGTTGTGCGAGTTCCGCGCCGAAGTGATTTCGGTGACAGTCCGTTTGACTCCCGCTTCGAGCGGTCAGTGCACCGCACCCTCGCGCCTGTGTCGGAAATGCAAAGGTCAAGCGGGGGGATGTGTGCCCGTGTCCGCCCTCGTCACATCACCCCCGCAGAAATCCGTCGGCCGGTCTTGAACACGGCGTGCCCCGGATCCGTACCCGTCGGCGAGCGACCGACTGGGGGGAAGCCCCGGACACCGGAGGTGGGCGTGCGCAAGGATGCGGCCGTGGCCAGTGAACGTGGATCGAGGGCCCGACATCGCATGTCCCAGTCCTCGGAACCTGATGAGGAGTTGGTGCGTGCGCTCTATCGCGAGCACGCCGGACCTCTTCTCGCGTATGTCCTGCGGCTGGTGGCCGGAGACCGGCAGCGTGCCGAGGACGTGGTGCAGGAGACGCTCATCCGTGCCTGGAAGAACGCCGGTCAGCTCAATCGAGCGACCGGTTCGGTACGCCCCTGGCTGGTGACGGTCGCCCGGCGCATCGTCATCGACGGCCACCGCAGCCGGCAGGCCCGGCCGCAGGAGGTCGATCCGTCGCCGCTGGAGGTCATCCCCGCGGAGGACGAGATCGACAAGGCGCTGTGGCTGATGACGCTGTCGGACGCGCTCGACGACCTGACCCCGGCCCACCGGGAGGTGCTCGTCGAGACGTACTTCAAAGGGCGTACCGTCAATGAGGCGGCCGAGACACTGGGCATACCCAGCGGCACCGTCCGCTCGCGGGTGTTCTACGCCCTGCGGTCGATGAAGCTGGCGCTGGAGGAGCGGGGGGTGACGGCGTGATGAGCATGTACGGGGGATTCGGAACGGGTGGTGCGGGTATGTCTGGGGCCATGCAGGGAACCCCGGCTCCGAACGAGCACGAGACCGTCGGCGCCTACGCCCTCGGGATTCTCGACGACGCCGAGGCAACCGCTTTCGAGGCACACCTCGCCGGCTGCGAGTGGTGCGCCCGGCAGCTCGACGAACTGGCCGGGATGGAGCCGATGCTGGCCGCGCTCGCGGACCTGCCGGGGTCCGGCACACCCGCGGTCGGCGAGTCCCTGTCGGCCAAGCCCAGCCCGCGCCTGGTGGAGAAGCTCGTCCACGAGGTCGCCGAGCGCCGCGCCCAGAAGCGCCGGCGCGGCTTCTACCTGGTCGCGGCGTCGGCAGCGCTGATCGTCGGCAGCCCGCTGACCGTCTTCGCGGTGAGCGGCTCGGACGGCGGCGGCGACGCCACGGTGGCCGCGAGCCCCGCGAAGTCCGCCTTCGAGTCGATGCCCGACAAGGTCACGGCGACGGACCCGACGACGAACGTCACCGCGACGGTCGCCCTCGAGAAGAAGGTCTGGGGCACGAACGCCGTTCTCGAGCTGAACAACGTCACCGGCCCGCAGAAGTGCTCGCTCATCGCCGTCGGCAAGAACGGCGAGCGGGAGACGGTCACGTCCTGGTCCGTCCCGAAGTGGGGCTACGGCGTCCCGAACGCCAAGACGGAGGAGGCCAAGTACCCCCTCTACGTCCGCGGCGGCGCGGCCCTGGAGCCGAACCGGATCGACCACTTCGAGGTGATGACCTTCGACGGGAAGCGACTCGTCGAGGTGCCCTCCTAGTGCGCCGGCAGGCAACGTTCGGCCCGTCGCGACGCCCGGCACGTTCAGGGGGACCGCCAGAGCACGCACCGGACGCCGCTCCTTGACGGGCGAACGTTGCCTGCCGCGGCACCAGCTTCCGCGAGAGGCCCCCTTCGCGTACGGTTGACGGCTGCCCAGCACGTCAGAAGGGGGCCCGGTGGCCGCACAGGCTCAACAGGATTCCGCGGTCGGATCGGTCCACGGCGCAGCGCACGAAGCGGCGCACGACACCGTACGGGACCGAGAGATCAGCGTGGAACAGCAGCACCTGGACCGGGTGTACCGCCGCCTCGAGGAGAAGATCCACGAGGCCGAGTTCCTCATGCGCGACGCGGCCCAGCGCGGCCAGGTGGGCACACCCGGCGCGCTGGCCGAGCGCGACGCGCAGGTCTTCCGGGCGGGCATCCACCTCAACCGGCTGAACAACGAGTTCGAGGACTTCCTCTTCGGCCGGATCGACCTGCTGCTCGGCAAGGACGGCAGGAAGGGCCCGGACGGCGCGTACACCGCGGTCGAGCCGGCCGAGGGCGCGGTCCGCGCGGACGGCACGGCGGACATCGCCGAGACCCTGCACATCGGCCGTATCGGCGTCCTCGACGAGGACTACGCCCCGCTGGTCATCGACTGGCGGGCGCCGGCCGCGGCCCCGTTCTACCGCTCCACCCCGGTCGACCCCGGAAGGGTCGTGCGCCGGCGGGTCATCCGCTCCAAGGGGCGGCGCGTGCTCGGGGTCGAGGACGACCTGATGCGTCCCGAGCTGAAGGCCTTCCTCGACGGCCACGAGCTGCCCGCGATCGGCGACGGCGCGCTGATGGCCGCGCTCGGCCGGGCCCGCGGCCACACCATGCGGGACATCGTCTCCTCCATCCAGGCCGAACAGGACCTGGTCATCCGCGCCCCCGCCGCCTCGGTGACGTACGTCGAGGGCGGCCCGGGGACGGGGAAGACGGCGGTCGCGCTGCACCGGGCGGCCTACCTCCTCTACCAGGACCGGCGCCGCTACGCGGGCGGCATCCTGATCGTCTCCCCGACGCCCCTGCTCGTGGCCTACACCGAGGGCGTGCTGCCCTCGCTCGGCGAGGAGGGCCAGGTCGCCATCCGGGCGATCGGCTCGCTCGTCGACGGCGCCGAGGCCACGCTGTACGACTCTCCGTCGGTGGCGCGGGCCAAGGGCTCGTACCGGATGCTGAAGGTGCTGCGCAAGGCGGCGCGGGGCGCGCTGGAGCCGAACGGCTCACCGGACCGGCTGCGGGTCGTCGCCTTCGGCCGCCGGCTGGAACTGGAGGCCGAGGAGCTCGGCCACGTCCGGCGCACCGCCCTCGGCGGCACCGCGCCGGTCAACCTGCTGCGCCCGCGCGCCCGCAAGCTTCTGCTGGACGCCCTGTGGGAGAAGTCGGGCGCCGCCGCCCGGCACACCGACCCGGAACTCGCCGCCGAGCTGCGCTCGTCCTTCGACGAGGACGTGACCGGTGAGGACTCCTTCGTCGCCTTCCTCGACGCGTGGTGGCCCGAGCTGACCCCGCCGGCCGTGCTCACCGCCATGGCCGACGAACGGCGGCTGGGCCGCTGGGCGCGCCGGATCCTCAACCCGGGGGAGGTGCGCCGGGTGGCCCGCTCGCTGCGCCGGGACGGGTACTCGGTGCACGACGTCGCCCTGCTCGACGAGCTCCAGGCGATCCTCGGCACCCCGGCCCGCCCGCGCCGGAAACGCGAACTGGACCCGTTGGACCAGCTCACCGGTCTCGAGGAGCTGATGCCGCTGCGTGAGGAGTCGCAGTGGGAACGGGCGGAGCGCCTCGCGCAGGAGCGCACCGAGTACGCGCACGTCATCGTGGACGAGGCGCAGGACCTCACGCCCATGCAGTGGCGGATGGTCGGCCGCCGCGGCCGGCACGCCACCTGGACGGTCGTCGGCGATCCCGCCCAGTCCTCCTGGTCCGACCCGGACGAGGCGGCCGAGGCCCGCGACGAGGCCCTGGGCACCCGGCCGCGCCGCCGCTTCCAGCTGACCGTGAACTACCGCAACCCGGCGGAGATCGCCGAGCTGGCCTCGAAGGTCCTCGCCCTGGCCATGCCCGGCTCCACCGCGCCGACGGCGGTGCGCTCCACCGAGGTGGAGCCGCGCTTCGCCGTCGTACGGGGCTCCGTGGAGAAGAGCGTGCGGGCGGAGGCCGAGCGGCTGCTGGACCTGGTGGACGGCACGGTCGGCGTGGTCGTCGCCATGAACCGGCGCGAGGAGGCCAGGCGCTGGCTCGCCGGGCTCGGCGACCGGGTGGTGGCCCTCGGCAGCCTGGAGGCCAAGGGCCTGGAGTACGACGCGACGATCGTCGTCTCGCCCGCGGAGATCGCGGACGAGTCCCCGGCCGGTCTGCGGGTCCTCTACGTCGCCCTGACCAGGGCCACCCAGCAGCTGACGGTGGTCTCCGGCGAGCGGGACGAGCCGGACGGGGCGGGGGTGCCGGATCTGCTGCGGGACTGAACCGGAGGTAACCGCAGCGACGGGAATGGCCATGAGGGATCCGTTTGTTAGCCTGGGTACGGCACCGGCCCGATCCAAGCCCCCGGGCCCAACCTTTGTCGCTACGAGCGACCACTTGCCGCGAGGCGAGCATGGCGGGTCGGTGTCATACAAACCTCCAGGAGGCCCACGTCACGATGTGACGTGGGCCTCTTTTGCCGCCTGCGCATCTTCCGTCACCGCGACAGTTCTCGTATGGTGGAATTCACTTTCCGAAAATGGCACCTCCCGGTGAACACAACGTCCGCAATCCGGGGCGGCTACCACGTACTCAGGGGTAGGTGCGACGATCGGACGGCAGAACTTCGCGACACGGTGAAAGCAGAGGAAGTCGGCCATGGCAACGGCGCCCAGCGTCTCCTACTCGATGACCATCCGTCTGGAGGTGCCGGCGGGGGGAACCGCCGTATCGCAGCTCACCACGGCCGTGGAGTCCTCCGGAGGCTCGGTGACCGGCCTCGACGTCACCGCGTCGGGCCACGAGAGGCTCCGTATCGACGTCACCATCGCGGCCACCTCCACGGCGCACGCCGAGGAGATCGTCGAGAAGCTGCGCGGCATCGACGGCGTCACGCTGGGCAAGGTCTCGGACCGTACGTTCCTCATGCACCTCGGCGGCAAGATCGAGATGGCGTCGAAGCACCCCATCCGCAACCGTGACGACCTGTCCATGGTCTACACCCCCGGTGTGGCCCGCGTGTGCATGGCGATCGCGGAGAACCCCGAGGACGCCAGGCGCCTGACCATCAAGCGCAACTCCGTTGCGGTCGTGACGGACGGCTCGGCCGTGCTGGGCCTGGGCAACATCGGCCCGAAGGCCGCACTGCCGGTCATGGAGGGCAAGGCGGCCCTCTTCAAGCGCTTCGCCGGCATCGACGCCTGGCCGATCTGCCTGGACACGCAGGACAGTGATGCCATCGTCGAGATCGTCAAAGCGATCGCCCCCGGCTTCGCGGGCATCAACCTGGAGGACATCTCCGCGCCCCGCTGCTTCGAGATCGAGGCCCGGCTGCGCGAGGCCCTCGACATCCCCGTCTTCCACGACGACCAGCACGGCACCGCGATCGTCGTGCTCGCCGCGCTGACCAACGCGCTGCGCGTGGTCGGCAAGTCGATCGACAGCGTGCGCGTCGTGATGTCCGGCGCCGGCGCGGCCGGTACGGCGATCCTGCGGCTGCTGCTCGCCGCGGGCGTGAAGAACGCCGTCGTCGCCGACATCCACGGTGTGGTGCACGCCGGCCGTGAGGACCTCGTCGGGGCCGCCCCGGACTCCCCGCTGCGCTGGATCGCGGACAACACCAACCCGGAGGGCCTGACCGGCACGCTGAAGGAGGCCGTGCACGGCGCGGACGTCTTCATCGGCGTCTCGGCGCCCAACGTGCTCGACGGCGACGACGTGGCCGCCATGGCGGAGGGCGCGATCGTGTTCGCGCTCGCGAACCCCGACCCCGAGGTGGACCCGGCAATCGCCCGCCAGACGGCGGCAGTTGTGGCCACCGGCCGCTCCGACTTCCCCAACCAGATCAACAACGTGCTGGTCTTCCCGGGCGTCTTCCGCGGCCTGCTGGACGCGCAGTCCCGTACCGTCAACACGGAGATGATGCTGGCCGCCGCGCAGGCCCTCGCCGACGTGGTCACCGGGGACGAGCTGAACCCGAACTACATCGTCCCGAGCGTCTTCAACGACAAGGTCGCCGGCGCGGTGGCCGGGGCGGTCCGGGAGGCGGCCGCGAAGACGGCGGCGACGGCGTGAGGATTCCCACGCCGCGGCGAAACCGGCGCGTCGTGAAGCACCCCGCCGCCGGTGCGGCCTTATCGTGACGGCCAGGCTCGGGCATCTCTTCGTGTGACTCCCAAGGGTGTTCTCACGACTCCTATGGGTGCCGGATTGGCATTCGCGCCGCAGGTGGGGGCAGGATGCCTCCCTGGGCGCGAGGGTTCGGCGACGGACCCGGGTCCGGGGACTCACCGAGGACCCTGGCAGCATCGGCTTCGCTGTGCCCAACATGCGGCCTCGCCGCAACGGCAAGAAGAACACGGGAGTAACAACATGAACCGCAGTGAGCTGGTGGCCGCGCTGGCCGACCGCGCCGAGGTGACCCGCAAGGACGCCGACGCCGTGCTGGCCGCGTTCGCCGACGTCGTCGGCGACATCGTCTCCAAGGGGGACGAGAAGGTCACCATCCCTGGTTTCCTGACCTTCGAGCGCACCCACCGTGCCGCTCGCACCGCTCGCAACCCGCAGACCGGCGAGCCGATCCAGATCCCGGCCGGCTACAGCGTGAAGGTCTCCGCGGGCAGCAAGCTCAAGGAAGCGGCCAAGGGCAAGTGACCTCGCCGTTCGTACGCCACGGGACGGCGTACGAGGCGCTGTAGGCCGGTCCTTTCAGGCCACCACGATGCCAACGGGGCGGTCCCCTCACCGGGGGCCGCCCCAACGTCGTGCGCACTCTCCGGCGCCCACCGGGGGAGCATGGATCAGCCGAGGGCCTGGCCGGGGAGTTCCACCTTGGCGTCCGGTTCCGTGAGCTTTTCCATGCTGTGCTGTGCTTGCCGGGGGATGATCCCCGGACCCCCGGCCGGGGCGACGTCGGCCGGGCCGGCCGGGGGGCTCGGTCAGCCGAGGGCCTGGCCGGGGAGTTCCACCTTGGCGCCCAGTTCCATGAGCTTTTCCATGAAGTTCTCGTAGCCGCGGTTGATCAGGTCGATGCCGTGGACGCGGGAGGTGCCCTGGGCGGCGAGGGCCGCGATCAGGTAGGAGAAGCCACCGCGCAGGTCCGGGATGACCAGGTCGGCGCCCTGGAGCCGGGTCGGGCCGGACACCACCGCGGAGTGCAGGAAGTTGCGCTGGCCGAAGCGGCAGTCGGAGCCGCCCAGGCACTCGCGGTAGAGCTGGATGTGGGCGCCCATCTGGTTGAGCGCGGAGGTGAAGCCCAGACGCGACTCGTAGACCGTCTCGTGGATGATCGACAGGCCCGTGGCCTGGGTCAGGGCGACCACGAGCGGCTGCTGCCAGTCGGTCTGGAAGCCGGGGTGCACGTCCGTCTCCAGCGCGATGGACTTCAGCCGGCCGCCCGGGTGCCAGAAGCGGATGCCCTCGTCGTCGATCTGGAACGCGCCACCCACCTTCCGGTAGGTGTTCAGGAAGGTCATCATCGACCGCTGCTGGGCGCCGCGGACGTAGATGTCGCCCTCGGTCGCCAGCGCCGCCGACGCCCAGGACGCGGCCTCCAGCCGGTCCGGAAGGGCCCGGTGGTTGTAGCCGCCGAGCTTCTCCACACCCGTGATCCGGATCGTGCGGTCGGTGTCCATCGCGATGATCGCGCCCATTTTCTGCAGGACGCAGATCAGGTCCTCGATCTCCGGCTCCACGGCCGCGTTGGACAGCTCGGTGACACCCTCGGCCAGCACGGCCGTCAGCAGCACCTGCTCGGTCGCGCCGACGGACGGGTACGGCAGCCGGATCTTCGTCCCGCGCAGGCCCTTGGGTGCCTCCAGGTACTGCCCGTCGGCCCGCTTCTCGATGACCGCGCCGAACTGCCGCAGCACGTCGAAGTGGAAGTCGATGGGCCGGCCGCCGATGTCGCAGCCGCCCAGGCCGGGGATGAACGCGTGCCCCAGGCGGTGCAGCAGCGGCCCGCAGAACAGGATGGGGATGCGCGAGGAGCCCGCGTGGGCATCGATGTCGGCGACGTTCGCGCTCTCCACCCGGGTCGGGTCGAGCACCAGCTCACCCGGTTCGTCACCCGGACGGACGGTCACCCCGTGCAGTTGCAGCAGACCGCGGACGACACGGACGTCACGGATGTCCGGAACGTTGCGGAGGCGACTTGGCTCACCGCCCAGCAGGGCGGCGACCATGGCCTTCGGTACGAGGTTCTTCGCACCGCGGACACGGATCTCGCCCTCCAGCGGGGTTCCGCCGTGGACAAGCAGGACATCGTCGTTGACGGTCATGTATCTCGCGTTCCGATGAGGTGGGCAGGGTCCGGCCGATCACTTCGGAGGGGGCCGGAGAGACAGGGTAATCGCCGTGCGCCCCCCTTCAGAAAGCCCGTCGACGGCGTGGGTCGGCTCACCACCCCCGCGCCGACACGCCCCGTTGGGCGCCGGGCACGTGCGGTCACCACGGCCGTCGTGCGCCGGTGACGCTTCCGTCTCCCCCGAGCCGCGCTCACCCCGTAGCCGGATTGGCTCCCCATGCGCAGGGAAGATGCGGGATCATGTCTGGCATGACCGAGGTGTCCTCGCTCACAGGGCGGCTGCTCGTGGCTACGCCCGCCCTGGCGGACCCGAACTTCGACCGCGCGGTGGTGCTCCTTCTCGACCACGACGAGGAGGGCTCCCTCGGTGTCGTCCTCAACCGTCCCACCCCCGTGGACGTGGGCGACATCCTGGAGGGCTGGGCGGACCTCGCCGGGGAGCCCGGCGTCGTCTTCCAGGGTGGTCCGGTGTCGCTGGACTCCGCACTCGGCGTCGCCGTCATCCCCGGCGGCTCCGGCGAAGGCGCCCCGCTGGGCTGGCGCCGGGTGCACGGCGCGATCGGTCTCGTCGACCTCGAGGCACCTCCCGAGCTGCTGGCCTCCGCCCTCGGCTCGCTGCGGATCTTCGCCGGATACGCCGGCTGGGGCCCCGGCCAGCTCGAGGACGAGCTGGCGGAAGGAGCCTGGTACGTCGTCGAGTCGGAACCCGGCGACGTGTCCTCCCCGGCCCCCGAGAGACTGTGGCGCGAGGTGCTGCGCCGCCAGCGAAACGAACTGGCGATGGTCGCCACATACCCGGACGACCCTTCGCTCAACTGATGCCCGGGGCCTTCAGTACCCTTGCGGTATGAGCACTCTCGAGCCCGAGCGCGGCACTGGTACGGGTACCCTCGTCGAGCCGACGCCGCAGGTGTCCCACGGCGACGGTGACCACGAGCGCTTCGCCCACTACGTCCAGAAGGACAAGATCATGGCGAGCGCCCTCGACGGTACGCCCGTCGTGGCGCTGTGCGGCAAGGTGTGGGTGCCGGGCCGCGACCCGAAGAAGTACCCCGTCTGCCCGCTGTGCAAGGAGATCTACGAATCCATGAGCGGCGGCGGCGAAGGCGGCGACGACAAGAAGAAGTAACCGGCTCCCCGCTCGGCAGAGACTCGCAGGGCCCCCGAGGCACGCTCCGGCGTGCCCCGGGGGCCTGTGTCGTCGGACGGCCTGTGCACCATGTGCAACGCTCGTTGCGCTGTGTCGCGGCCGACGCTACCCATGAGTGGCATGACCGACGTGATTCCGGCCCCGCGCGCCGTGGCCGGCCCCCCGGACCGCGCCGTCCCGCTCGACCGGGGCACCATCCTGTGGGCCGCCGAGGGCACCGGCTACACGGAACGCTGGCTGCGCGGCACGCTCGGCGCGGCCCTCGGCCTGCCCCTCCCGCCCGGCGCCGAGGACGCCCCGAACTCCGTACGGCTGCGCCTGGACGACTCCCTGGACCCCGAGGCGTACCGGCTCGCCGCCGTCGCCGGCCGGGGCGTCGAGATCCGCGGCGGCTCTCCGGCCGGGGTGTTCTGGGGTGCGCAGACCCTGCGCCAGCTGCTCGGCGCAGACGCCTTCCGGCGCGCCCCCGTACGGCCGCACGCCGCCCACGCGGTCCCGGCGGGAGTGATCGAGGACGCCCCCCGCTTCCGCTGGCGCGGCCTGATGCTCGACGTGGCCCGCCACTTCATGCCGAAGGACGGCGTCCTGCGTCACCTCGACCTGATGGCCGCGCACAAACTCAACGTGCTGCACCTCCACCTGACGGACGACCAGGGCTGGCGTGTCGAGATCAAGCGGTATCCGAGGCTGACGGAGGTCGGTTCCTGGCGGGCGCGGACGAGATTCGGCCACCGGGCGTCCCCGCTGTGGGAGGACAAACCGCACGGCGGTCACTACACCCAGGACGACATCCGGGAGATCGTCGCCTACGCCGCAGAGCGGCACATCGCCGTCGTCCCCGAGATCGACGTACCCGGCCACTCGCAGGCCGCCATCGCCGCGTACCCGGAACTCGGCAACACCGACGTCGTCGACACCGCCGCCCTCACCGTCTGGGACGACTGGGGGGTCAATCCGAACGTCCTCGCCCCCACCGACGCCACCCTGCGCTTCTACGAGGGCGTCTTCGAGGAACTGCTCGAACTGTTCCCCGCGGACACCGTGACGTCCACCGGATTCTCGCGGTTCGTCCACATCGGCGGCGACGAGTGCCCCAAGGAGCAGTGGCGGGCCTCGCCGGCCGCGCAGGCGCGGATCGCGGAACTCGGGCTGGCCGGCGAGGACGCGCTGCAGTCCTGGTTCAT
Organism: Streptomyces sp. NPDC001292; assembly: GCF_042896465.1. Lineage (NCBI taxonomy): Bacteria > Bacillati > Actinomycetota > Actinomycetes > Kitasatosporales > Streptomycetaceae > Streptomyces > Streptomyces sp. NPDC001292. The sequence continues at coordinate 174,610 of NZ_JBIAXG010000007.1, read as the reverse complement.
CGGCCACTTCGACGCCTGGTTCACCGCGCGCGGGCGCAGGCTCATCGGCTGGGACGAGATCCTGGAGGGCGGTCTGGCGGCGGGGGCCGCGGTGTCGTCCTGGCGCGGGTACGCGGGCGGGATCGCCGCCGCGCGGGCCGGCCACGACGTCGTCATGTGCCCCGAGCAGCAGGTGTACCTGGACCACCGCCAGGCCCCGGGCGAGGACGAGCCCGTGCCGATCGGCTACGTGCGCACCCTGGAGGACGTCTACCGGTTCGAGCCGGTCCCCCCGGAACTGGACCAGGCACAGGCCCGCCATGTGCTGGGCGCGCAGGCCAACGTGTGGACCGAGGTGATGGAGGATCAAGCACGAGTGGACTACCAGGTGTTCCCCAGGCTGGCCGCGTTCGCCGAGGTCGCCTGGAGCGCCCTGCCCGCCCCGGCGGAACGGGACTTCGCGGATTTCGAGCGGCGGATGACCGCCCACTACGGGCGTCTGGACGCCCTGGGCGTCGGCTATCGGCCGCCCACCGGACCGCGCCCGTGGCAGCGGCGCCCCGGCGTCCTCGGGCGGCCCCTCGAGGGTCCGCCGCCGCAGAGGTAGCGGGACGACCGGTTCCGCCCGCCGTCTCGAACAGGTGCCGGAAAAAGACCGCAAGAGTCAGCGAAGAGTGGGAATTCGCTCGCATCGGTGATGGTGTGCCAAATCGGACCATGCCCCCGATGAGGTGGGCGAACGCCGCCTGGCGGACCCCTGTCTTCGGACCCTGCGAAGATGTGCCAGAGTTGCCACGTCCGCCTTGTCGGCACGTACCGTACGGCAGCACAGGTGGGACCAGTGGGGGCAGCGGGAAGGGGCAGCCGGTTTTGACCACGCACGCACCTCAGGCGGCGCAGGCCGTCACGCTGCCCACGACGCTGAGCGAGGCGGTGGCGGCACTCGCCGCCATGCCCGCCGCGGTGCCCGTGGCGGGCGGCACCGACCTCATGGCCGCCGTCAACTCCGGGCAGCTCAGGCCCACCGCGCTGGTCGGCCTCGGCCGGATCAGCGAGATCCGCGGCTGGCAGTACCAGGACGGCCACGCACTGCTCGGCGCCGGCCTCACCCACGCGCGCATGGGGCGCCCCGACTTCGCCGCCCTGATCCCGGCGCTGGCCGCCGCCGCGCGCGCCGCGGGCCCGCCGCACATCCGCAACGCGGGCACCCTGGGCGGCAACATCGCCTCCGCCGCACCCACCGGGGACGCGCTGCCGGTGCTGGCCGCCCTGGAGGCGACACTGATCATCGCGGGCCCGGGCGGAGCCCGCCGGGAGATCCCGGTGTCGCACCTGCTGGCCGGCGTGGAGATGCTCCGCGCGGGCGAGCTCATCGGCTACGTGCGCGTGCCGCTGCTGCACGCGCCGCAGGTCTTCCTGAAGGCGACCGGCCGTACCGGACCGGGACGCGCGGTCGCGTCCGTGGCGCTGGTCCTCGACCCGGCCCGGCGCGGGGTGCGGTGCGCGGTGGGCGCCATAGCGCCGATGCCGCTGCGGCCGCTGGACGCCGAGCACTGGGTGGCCCAGCTCATCGACTGGGACAACGGCCGTGTGATCCTCCCGGAGGCGCAGAACGCCTTCGGCGAGTACGTGGCCGCGGCCTGCATCCCCGATCCGGTCCCGGCCGAGGACGGCTCCGTGCAGCAGCTTCCGCCCGCCGTACTGCATCTGCGGCGCACCGTCGCCGCGCTGGCCCGACGAGCACTGGGGAGGGCGCTGTCGTGACCGACGACCAGCACGCGGAGGGCACGCCGGGCGGCGGCGGCCGATGGGACCCGCTGCCGCAGGGCGAGTACGACGACGGCGCCACCGCGTTCGTGAAGCTTCCCGAGGGCGGCATCGACGCCCTCCTGGCCGCCGACAGCCCGCTCGCGGCGCCCGGCCACGGCTACGTGCCGCCGCAGATAGCGGTCACGCCCACCGCGACGGCGGGGACCGACCCGGCGGGGACCGGCGGTTGGGCCGTGCCGGGCGCGCCCGCGCAGGGCGCCCAGTGGCCCGACCCCAACGCCGTTCCGCAGGACGCGGGCGCGGACGACCGGTTCACGTACCGTCCGGAGGCCACCCAGCAGTGGAACTTCGACGAGGCCCAGGCCGGCCCGGCCGCCCAGGTGCCTCCCGCGTCCGGGCAGGACGTGACCGGGCAGTGGTCGATCCCGGTCGCCAAGGGTGACATCCCTGACGAATCAGGCGAGTTCACCACGTCGTCGCTGGTCCAGCAGTGGGGCGGCACCCCTCCGGCCACCCTCCCCGGCGGCGCGGCCGCCCCGTGGGCCACGGAGGAGGCCGGCCAGGCCTGGAGCCGCCCCCGCACCGAGCCCGAGGCCCCCGGACAGCCCGGCGAGCCCCCGGCGGCGAACGCCTACGAGAACGGGCCGACCGGCGCCGCGTTTCCGGCCGGAGGGTCTGGTGGGGGCGGGCATGGTGCCGGGCCGGCTGATGCGGCGTTCGGGACTGTGGTGGACGGCGCGCGTGGAGATGTGCGGTTGCCGGGGTCTTCCGCCGCGGGCGG
>NZ_JBIAXG010000007.1:162600-171983 GCF_042896465.1 Streptomyces sp. NPDC001292 | reverse complement strand
CCGGCGACGGGCATGGTGCCGGGCCGGCTGATGCGGCGTTCGGGACTGTGGTGGACGGCGCGCGTGGAGATGTGCGGTTGCCGGGGTCTTCCGCCGCGGGCGGCGTGACTGGTGGCGCCTTCCCGGCCGGGCCTCCCGGCGACGGGCATGGTGCCGGGCCGGCTGATGCGGCGTTCGGGACTGTGGTGGACGGCGCGCGTGGAGATGTGCGGTTGCCGGGGTCTTCCGCCGCTGATGGCATGACCGGTGGCGCCTCCCTGGCCGGAGGATCCGGCGCGGGAGGGCACGGTGCCGGGGCGGGCCAGGACGCCTACGGGAACGGGACTTCGACGGACGCCGCACGCGAGGGCGAGCCGCCGTCGGGCGCGGCCCGCGCGGACGGCCGTCCGGCGGGGGGCCGCCGCACGGGCGAGGAGCCCGCGCCGGAGGCCGCCGCCTCCACGGCAACCGCCCCTCCCTTCACCGGAACCGGCGCGGACACCGTCGCCGCTCAGGGCCCCGGGGCTCCGTACGGACAGGGCGCGGACGCTGCGCGAAGGCAGGGCGGCAGCGCCCCGGTGGAGCGGCAAGCCCAACTCCGCGCGGAACAGGGCGCCCAGGCCTCGCCGCCCCGGGCCGGGTCCTCGCCGCGGCCCGCCTCCGGCGCGGTCGAGGCCGGCGAGGACGCCCGAGGGGCCGCGGAGGCCGCCGAGGGGCCCGCCGAGCCGTCCGCGCGGCCCGGCCCGGCCGAGGACACCCAACCGTCATCCCGGGCCGCCGAGGAGCCCGCCACGGGCTCCTCCGCGACCCCGGACCCGGACGCCGGGCAGCCGGATGCCGCCACCCAGGAGGACCCGCCTCCCGCGGCCCCGCAGGACGAGCACCCGCTCGCCTCGTACGTGCTGCGCGTCAACGGCGCCGACCGGCCCGTCACCGACGCCTGGATCGGCGAGTCGCTGCTGTACGTGCTGCGCGAGCGGCTCGGGCTCGCGGGCGCCAAGGACGGCTGCTCGCAGGGCGAGTGCGGCGCCTGCAACGTGCAGGTCGACGGACGCCTGGTCGCCTCCTGCCTGGTGCCCGCGGTCACCGCGGCCGGCAGCGAGGTGCGCACGGTCGAGGGACTGGCCGTGGACGGGCAGCCCTCGGACGTGCAGCGGGCGCTCGCCCGGTGCGGCGCTGTGCAGTGCGGCTTCTGCGTGCCTGGCATGGCGATGACTGTGCACGACCTGCTGGAGGGCAACCCGGACCCGACCGAGTTGGAGACCCGCCAGGCGCTGTGCGGCAACCTGTGCCGCTGCACGGGCTACCGGGGCGTCCTCCAGGCCGTCAAGGAGGTCGTCACCGAACGCGAGGCGCACTCCGCGGCGGACGAGGCCGAGCAGGAGGCCGACGAGCCGCGCATCCCCCACCAGGCGGGTCCGGGCGCCGGCGGGGTCCACCCCTCCGCGTTCGACACCCCGGCACCGCACGACCCCTACGGCCAGGACGGAGGCCAGGCGTGAGCAAGGAAGCCGCCACCGCCGCCGCGGAGACCGCCCCCGCACTCGAACCGCTGCCGCACGGTCTCGGCTTCTCGCTGCCGGCCGCCGACGCCCGCGCCAAGACGGAGGGCACCTTCCCGTACGCGGCCGACCTCTGGGCCGAGGGCCTGCTGTGGGCGGCCGTGCTGCGCTCGCCGCACCCGCACGCGCGCATCGTCTCCATCGACACCGCACACGCGCGCGAGATGCCCGGCGTACGGGCCGTCGTCACCCACGAGGACGTCCCGGGCCGCCCGGTCCACGGCCGCGGCACGCCCGACCGCCCGGTGTTCGCCTCCGAGGTCGTACGCCACCACGGCGAGCCCATCGCGGCCGTGGCCGCCGACCACCCGGACACCGCGCGGATGGCCGCCGCCGCCGTCATCGTCGAGTACGAGGTGCTCGACCCGGTGACCGACCCCGAACAGGCCTTCGAGGCCGAGCCGTTGCACCCCGACGGCAACCTGATCCGGCACATCCCGCTGCGCCACGGCGACCCGGAGGCGGCCGGCGAGGTCGTCGTCGAGGGCCTGTACCGCATCGGCCGCCAGGACCCGGCCCCCATCGGGGCCGAGGCCGGTCTCGCGGTGCCCCGCCCCGACGGCGGCGTGGAGCTGTACCTGGCCTCCACCGACCCGCACACCGACCGCGACGCGCTCGCCGCCTGCTACGGCCTGGATCCCGAGCGCGTGAAGATCGTCGTCACCGGTGTGCCGGGCGCCACGGCCGACCGCGAGGACCAGGGCTTCCAGCTCCCGCTCGGCCTGCTGGCGCTGAAGACCGGCTGCCCGGTGAAGCTCACGGCGACCCGTGAGGAGTCCTTCCTGGGGCACACCCACCGCCACCCGACGCTCCTGCGCTACCGCCACCACGCAGACGCCGAGGGCACGTTGGTCAAGGTCGAGGCGCAGATCCTGCTGGACGCGGGCGCCTACGCCGACACCTCGTCCGACGCCCTCGCCGCCGCCGTGTCCTTCGCCTGCGGTCCCTACGTCGTCCCGAACGCCTTCATCGAGGGCTGGGCGGTGCGCACCAACAACCCGCCCTCCGGACACGTCCGAGGCGAGGGCGCGATGCAGGTGTGCGCCGCCTACGAGGCGCAGATGGACAAGCTGGCCAAGAAGCTCGGCCTGGACCCGGCCGAGGTGCGCCTGCGCAACGTCATGGCGACCGGCGACGTACTGCCGACCGGCCAGACGGTGACGTGCCCGGCCCCGGTCGCCGAACTGCTCCAGGCCGTGAGGGACCATCCGCTGCCGCCGCTGCCCAAGGACGTCCCCGAGGAGGAGTGGCTGCTGCCCGGCGGCCTCGAGGGAGCGGGCGAACCGGGGGCGGTTCGCCGGGGCGTTGGCTACGGACTGGGCATGGTGCACATGCTCGGCGCGGAGGGCGCCGACGAGGTCTCCACGGCGACCGTGCGGGTGCAGGGCGGAGTGGCGACGGTGCTGTGCGCGGCGGTGGAATCCGGCCAGGGCTTCACGACGCTCGCCCGGCAGATCGTCCAGGACACGCTCGGCATCGACGAGGTGCACGTGGCCCCGGTCGACACCGACCAGCCGCCGGCAGGCGCCGGCTGCCGCGGCCGTCACACCTGGGTGTCGGGCGGCGCGGTGGAACGCGCGGCCAAGATGGTCCGCACCCAGCTCCTCCAGCCCCTCGCCCACAAGTTCGGCATGTCCACCGAGCTGCTCCAGATCACCGACGGCAAGATCACGTCGTACGACGGCGTGCTGTCCACCACGGTCACGGAGGCACTGGACGGCAAGGAGCTGTGGGCGACCGCCCAGTGCCGCCCGCACCCCACCGAGCCGTTGAACGAGTCGGGCCAGGGCGACGCCTTCGTGGGCCTGGCCTTCTGCGCCATCCGAGCGGTGGTGGACGTGGACATCGAACTGGGCTCGGTACGGGTCGTGGAGATGGCCCTCGCCCAGGACGTGGGCCGGGTCCTCAACCCGGCCCAGCTGGCCGCCCGGATCGAGGGGGGCGTCACCCAGGGCGTGGGCATCGCGCTCACCGAGAACCTGCGCACCCCGCGCGGGCTGGTCCGCCACCCCGACCTGACCGGCTACGCCCTGCCGACCGCCCTGGACGCGCCCGACGTCCGGATCGTGAAACTGGTCGAGGAGCGGGACGTCGTCGCCCCCTTCGGCGCGAAGGCGGTCAGCGCGGTACCGGTGGTGACCTCCCCGGCGGCCGTCGCCTCCGCGGTGCGTGCCGCCACGGGCCGTCCGGTCAACCGCCTGCCGATCCGGCCGCAGGCCGCGGTCGTGACCACGCAGTGAGTCGTGACCACGCAGTGAGGGGTGTCCGCCCGTGGTGATGCGGGCCAGGAACCGTGGTGATGCGGGCCAGGAACCGTGGTGATGCGGGCCGGGAACCGTGGTGATGCGGGCCGGGAACCGTGGTGATGCGGGCCGGGAAGGAACGCCGGGCGCCCGCCCGGCGTCTTCCGTTTTGGGGCGTTGTCAGTGCGGGGGCGTAGTCTTCGGGCAGTGGGGACGAGGACCGTTGCCCGAGACGGAGCGCGCCCGGTCCCACCCAGCCCGGGACGCCGTCCGTCCCGGAACCTGAACCGAACCGCACGGGGGAGCGATGAGCACGACCGACACTGTTGTCAGGGTGATCACCCTGCCCGAGGCGGACCGCGAACTGGGCCGTGCCTACGGCGGGTTCGCGGTCCGCCCGGCGGCGGCTCCCACCCGCCCGGCGGCCCGCGTCCGCCCGGCGGTGCCGGCCGTCAGGCCCGGCACGGCTTCCGGACTGACCCTCGACCTGCGCGCCCGCCTGCTGCACCGTGAGTTCGGCCACGGCCGCGTCGCGCGCTACGAGGAAGTCGACTTCCCCGCCACGCTCACCCACGAGCCCACCCGCCGCTTCCTGCGCGACACGGGTCTGCCGGAGGACGGCGTACTCCTCCAGTCCGACACCGACGTACCCCTGCCGACCCTCGCCGAGTTCTGCGCCGACGAGTGCCCCGACGACTTCTGGTCCGACGAACTCCCCGCCCGCGCCCACGACTTGATACGTCTCGGCCGCTTCGCCGGCGGCAGCAGCCTGCTGGTCGACGGCACCACCGGCGAGGTCCTCACCTGGAGCGGACCCGAAGCCACGCCGGCCCCCCTCACCAAGGACGTCTCCACCCTCGCCTTCACCCTCTGGCTCCTGCGCCGCCGGGCCGCCCGCCGCTGAACCGCTCGGTCGCACGGCCTACGACCAAGGTCCCGGCCGCGGGCCGACTCCCGACAGGGGCCAAAGCGGGCTGCGCACCTTACGCTGACCACCATGAGCGCCCTGGAACCGCGCGACACCGAGGTCGCGGACACCTCTGTCAGATCCGGTCCCCACGACGTGGCGACCGACACCGTGCTGAGCCGCAGCCACCGGGCGCTGAGCATCGGCATCGTCTCCGTCGTCCTGCTGATCGCCTTCGAGGCGACCGCCGTCGGCACGGCGATGCCCGTCGCGGCGCGGGAGCTGGACGGGGTGTCGCTGTACGCGTTCGCGTTCTCGGGGTTCTTCACCACCAGCCTGTTCGGGATGGTGCTCTCCGGGCAGTGGTCGGACCGCCGGGGGCCCCTGGGGTCGCTGACCACGGGGATCGGCTCGTTCGTGGCCGGGCTGCTGCTGGCGGGGACGGCGAGCACGATGTGGGTGTTCATCGCGGGGCGGGCCGTGCAGGGGCTCGGCGGCGGTCTGGTGATCGTCGCCCTGTACGTCGTCGTCGGCCGGGCCTACCCCGAGCGGCTGCGCCCGTCGATCATGGCGGCGTTCGCGGCGGCCTGGGTGGTCCCGTCGATCGTCGGCCCGCTCGCCTCGGGCGCGGTGACCGAGCACCTGGGCTGGCGCTGGGTGTTCGTCGGCATCCCGGTACTGGTGGTGTTCCCGCTGGCCATCGCCCTGCCGCAGATACGGCGGCGGGCGGGCGGCCCGGTGGGGGAGGGCGCCGGCGAGGGCGCCGGGCAGTCATCCTTCGACCTGCGCCGCATCCGGCTCGCCCTCGCCATCTCCCTGGGCGCAGGGCTGCTCCAGTACGCGGCCCAGGACCTGCGCTGGGTGTCGCTGCTGCCCGGCGTGGTAGGGGCCGCGCTGCTGGTTCCGGCCGTGCGGGGGCTGCTGCCGCGCGGCACGTACCGGGCGGCGCGCGGGCTGCCGTCCGTGGTGCTGCTGCGCGGGGTCGCGGCGGGCTCCTTCATCGCCGCCGAGTCCTTCGTGCCGCTGATGCTCGTCACCCAGCGAGGGCTGTCCCCGACGCTGGCCGGGTTCTCCCTCGCGGCCGGCGGAGTCACCTGGGCGCTGGGCTCGTGGGTGCAGTCGCAGCCGCGGATGGCGCCGCACCGGGAGCGGCTGATGACCCTCGGGATGGTGCTGGTGGCCGCGGCCATCGCCGCCGCGCCCAGTGTGCTGATCGACGCCGTCCCGGTCTGGATCGTCGCCGTCGCCTGGGCCTTCGGCTGCTTCGGCATGGGCCTGGTCATCGCCTCCACCAGCGTGCTGCTGCTGCGGCTGTCCGCCCCGGAGGAGGCCGGCACCAACTCCGCTGCCCTGCAGATCTCCGACGCCCTCTCCAACGTCGTCCTGCTCGCCGCGGGCGGCGCCGCCTTCGCCGCGCTCGGCGGCGGCACGGTGGCCCACACGACCGCGGCAACCGCCGCCTCCGCCTCCCACCCGGCGGCGTTCGCGGTGGTGTTCCTCCCGATGGCGGCGGTGGCGCTGACGGGGGCGTGGGTGACGCGGCGGCTGCGAGCGGTGTAGTTCCGGTACCACAGTGGCCCCACCGTCGAAGTGGCGTCAGGCGGCCTGGAGGATCCGGGCGTGATCGCCAGGCGGCTGAGGTGCCTTCACGAGGGGATGTGACCTCAGTCCCATCCCCGGGTGGCGCCGTGCCGTCGGCGCGTTGACACCGCCGGGCCGCCGGTAGGGTGGCCCGGTCGTCATACGTAGCCGAGCCCCCAGCACCGAACCGGAGACCGTGACTACCGCCCGCCCGTCACCCGCCACCACCCTCAACGGAGGGCCCTCCGGGCCCACCCCTACGTCTGCCAGCTCGTCCCACTCGCACCATCTCTCGCCCGCCTTTCCCGGTCGCGCCCCCTGGGGTACCGCCGGGAAGCTGCGCGCCTGGCAGCAGGCCGCGATGGACAAGTACGTCCAGACCCAGCCCCGCGACTTCCTGGCGGTGGCCACCCCCGGCGCGGGAAAGACGACCTTCGCGTTGACGCTGGCCTCCTGGCTGCTGCACCACCACGTCGTCCAGCAGGTGACCGTGGTCGCGCCGACCGAGCATCTGAAGAAGCAGTGGGCGGAGGCCGCCGCGCGGATAGGTATCAAGCTCGACCCGGAGTACAGCGCGGGCCCGCTCGGCAAGTCGTACCACGGAGTCGCCGTGACGTACGCCGGCGTCGGCGTGCGCCCCATGCTGCACCGCAACCGCGTCGAGCAGCGCAAGACCCTCGTCATCCTCGACGAGATCCACCACGCCGGCGACTCCAAGTCGTGGGGCGAGGCGTGTCTGGAGGCCTTCGAGCCCGCGACCCGCCGGCTCGCCCTCACCGGTACGCCGTTCCGCTCCGACACCAACCCCATCCCGTTCGTCACGTACGAGGAGGACACGGCCGGCATCCGGCGTTCGGCCGCCGACTACACCTACGGCTACGGCTCCGCCCTCTCCGACGGCGTCGTCCGGCCCGTCATCTTCCTCTCCTACAGCGGCAACATGCGCTGGCGCACGAAGGCGGGCGACGAGGTCGCGGCCAGGCTGGGCGAGCCGATGACCAAGGACGCCGTCAGCCAGGCCTGGCGCACCGCGCTCGACCCGCGCGGCGAGTGGATGCCGGCCGTGCTGCGCGCCGCCGACCGGCGGCTGACCGAGGTCCGCAAGGCCATCCCGGACGCCGGCGCCCTGGTCATCGCCTCAGACCAGGACTCCGCCCGCGCCTACGCCAAGCTGATCCGCGAGATCACGGGCAGCAGCGCGACGCTCGTCCTGTCCGACGACGCCGGCGCCTCGCAGCGGATCGACGACTTCAGCGGCAACGAGGACCGCTGGATGGTCGCGGTCCGCATGGTGTCCGAGGGCGTCGACGTGCCCCGGCTCGCGGTCGGGGTGTACGCGACCACCATCTCCACTCCGCTCTTCTTCGCCCAGGCCGTCGGCCGCTTCGTGCGGTCCCGCAGGCGCGGCGAGACCGCCTCCGTCTTCCTGCCGACCGTCCCGGACCTGCTGACCTTCGCAGGCGAGATGGAGGTCGAGCGCGACCACGCCCTCGACAAGCCGAAGAAGGACGGCGAGGAGGACCCGTACGCCGAGTCCGAGAAGGAGATGGACGAGGCGAACCGGGAGCAGGACGAGGACACCGGCGAGCAGGACATGCTGCCCTTCGAGGCGCTGGAGTCCGACGCCGTCTTCGACCGGGTCCTCTATGACGGCGCCGAGTTCGGGATGCAGGCCCACCCGGGCAGCGAGGAGGAGCAGGACTACCTCGGCATCCCGGGCCTGCTCGAACCCGAGCAGGTGCAGCTGCTGCTGCAGAAGCGGCAGGCCCGGCAGATCGCGCACAGCCGCAAGCGGCCCGACGCTGAGGCCAATCTGCTCGAACTGCCCGCCGAGCGGCGGCCGGTGGTGACCCACAAGGAGCTGATGGAGCTGCGCCGGCAGCTCAACACGATGGTCGGCGCGTACGTCCACCAGAGCGGCAAGCCGCACGGGGTCATCCACACCGAGCTGCGCCGGGTGTGCGGCGGCCCGCCCAGCGCCGAGGCGACGGCGGGTCAGTTGCGCCAGCGCATCGCCAAGGTGCAGGAGTGGGCGACGCGGATGAAGTGACACGCGGGTGCGACCGCGCGTTCCTGATGCGTGGTCCGACGGCACCGCCGGATTACGTATCGGGAGGAACGGCGCAGTCCGTACCGGACGGTGACCGGATTCTGGACGGAGGCTTCCGCTCAGCGAACCGGCTTCGCTAGTGTCCCGCTACGCCGACGCACCGTGGCAGCGCAGCCGCGGAGCGCAGCCGTGAAGCGACTTCAGTCCGGGGCGGCCCGGACCGCCGGCCGATCGGCGGCCTCTGCGCGTCACCGACGGGACCCGGTGACGCGCCCGACGCGAAGAGGGCCGCCGACCTCACCACTAAGGAGTGGGCGTCGTGACCGCGGAGACCTCCCAGACGCTCGACCGGGGACTGAGGGTCCTCAAACTGCTGGCCGAGACGGACCACGGGCTGACCGTCACCGAGCTGTCGCACAAACTGGGCGTCAACCGGACCGTGGTGTACCGGCTGCTCGCCACCCTGGAACAGCACATGCTCGTCCGCCGTGATCTGGGCGGTCGTGCCCGGGTGGGGCTGGGGGTGCTGCGGCTGGGCCGCCAGGTGCATCCGCTGGTGCGGGAGGCGGCGCTGCCCGCGCTGCGGTCGCTGGCCGAGGACATCGGTGCGACCGCGCATCTGACGCTGGTGGACGGCTCGGAGGCGCTGGCCGTCGCCGTGGTCGAACCGACGTGGACCGACTACCACGTGGCCTACCGGGCGGGTTTCCGGCACGCCCTGGAGCGGGGCGCCGCGGGCAAGGCGATCCTCGCGGCCCGCCGGCAGGCGGCCGCGGAACCCGGCTACACCCTGACGCACGGCGAGTTGGAGGCCGGGGCCTGCGGCGCGGCGGCACCGCTGCTCGGCGTGACGGGCCTCGAGGGCAGCGTCGGGGTCGTCATGCTGGCGGACTCCGTACCGGAGCGGGTGGGCCCACGGGTCGTACACGCGGCCCGCGAGGTGGCAGAGGCCCTGCGCTAGCCACCGTCACCGGGCCCACCTCGGCCGTCCCAACGACCACCTCGTCCGCCGCCGGCCCCTCTCGTGCCGTGCCGCCGGTGTACCTCTCGTCGTGCCGCCG